>JAJZLP010000028.1 GCA_021803325.1 Actinomycetes bacterium | reverse complement strand
GGCTCACGGCCACCGCCGCGCCGGTGACGACGATGGCGACCGAGACGACCCACGCCCCGAGACGGACGGCACGGCGAGTCATGAGCCACCTCCGGTGACCACGCTCCCCAGCCCCGTGGAACCGGCGGCAGCGGTCGGCGACGTTCCCGGCACGGTGGCACCGGCGCCGGGAGCCAGCGGTCCCGACCGTTGGTTGCACGCCAGCGGATCCGGTCCGAGCGCCTGGTCGAGGACCTGGTCGAGCGCGCCGCAGTTGCCCAGCACGCCGTAGACACCCGAGGTGCCGAGCAGGTTGGTGTAGATGTTGGCCCACTGGTTGGGCGTGTTGCCCGGTCCCGAGTACCCGACCGACTGGAATCCGGTCACCGCGCTGGCCAGCGTGGAGACCCCCTGGGCCAGGTCGAGCTGGTGGGTCGAGAGCACGCCGAGCACCGAATCGAGGTGGTTGATCAATCCCGTCAACTGCGGTGTGTTCCGCCCCACCAGGGTGTCCACCTGGGAGGCAGCCTGCTCGGTGTTGACGATGAGCGTCCCGAGGTCGGTGCTGTGCTGGGCCAACCCGCCGACAACCGTGGACAGATTGTCGATGGCCGACGCAAGCTGGGTGTCCCGATGCTGGACCGCTGCAGACAGCACGTTGGCCGCGTCGATCAGCTGGCTGACCTGAGTGCGGCGCTGGTCGACGACGCCGGTGAACCGGTTGAGTCCGTTGACGATCTGGGTGATCTCGGTCCGCTTCCCCGCCGCGATGGAGGAGAGCTCCGTCACCAGGCTGTTGAGCGCGCCCGCATCGGTGCCGGCCAGGACGGTGCCGGCCTCGTTCTCCACGTTGTAGAGCTCGGTGGGCAGCGACGTGTCCGTGATCAACGCCCCGCTGGCCAGCGGCCGCGACCATCCCGAGATCGGGCGCAGGGTCACGTCCAGCTGTCCGAGAAGGGTCTGGACGCTGACGGCCGCAGCGGTGCGGGACGGGAGCACCACCCCGTGATCGATCAGCATCGACACGTCGACGTGGTCACCCACCAGGCGAACGGAGGTCACCGAGCCGACCTTCACCCCCGCCACCAGGACGTCGGTGCCCGGCGAGATGCCGCCGGCCGCCGGGAAGCGGGCGTCGACCGCGTAGCCGGACGCGAAGAACGACCGGTTGAGGACGAGGACGGCGGCCACCACGGCGACGATGACGCCAGCAGCCACGATCCCGATGCGCCGGGGATTGCGGTCGGTGAAGGCCTTCACGAACCGCTCCCTGTGCCGGCGACCATCTGGAGCATGGACAGCGGTGACGTCCCCGGCGTTCCCAGTCCCCCGGGAAGTGCCGCCCCGCCGGGCGCGGACCCGGCCGGTGGGTTGGACGGGTTGATGTAGGTACAGCTCGTCTCGCCGGCCATGCACGTGTAGACGGTCTGGATCTGGAACCACTGGCCGAACGCCGAGATCTCCGCGTAGGGAGCGAGACCCGACCCCAGGGTCGACAGCCCCTGGGACAGGGCGGCTTCGTGTGCCTGGACCACCGAGGTCACCGACTGGAGGTCGGCGATGGAGGACTGCAGCGTTCCCTGGTTCGACCGGACGAGCCCGGCGAATTCGCCGGTCACCGAGGCGAGGTTGGTGACGACGGAGTCGAGGAGGGCGTTGTGGCTGGCCAGGGTCTGTGCCACCGACTGCAGGTTGGAGAGCAGGGTGCCGATGTCACCGCTTCGGTGCGCGAGTGCGGTCAGCACCTGGTCGAGATCACCGATGACCTGGCCGACCTGGCTGTCGAGTGAGCCGACGGTCTGCGACACGGTGGCGGCGTCGGCGATCAGGCTGTTGACCTTGGCTTCGTTGCCGTCGAGGGCGGCGACCACGCTGCGCAGGAAGGTGTTGGCCTGCTGCGGGTTCACGGCCGAGAGGAACGGGCCCAGCGCGTTGAGGAGGGCACCGACGCTGGCGCTCGCCACGTCGTTGGCGAGGGGGATGACCCCGCCGGGGCGGAGGGCGGTGCCTGTGGCGCCCGGGTAGAGGTAGAGGTACTGCTGGCCCAGCACGTTGTGCCACCGGAGCCCCGCCTTCGTGCTGGTGCGGAGGTGCACGCCGCTGTTGACGGCGAAGGTGACGAGGGCGTGTCCCCGCTGGACGCCGATGGCGGTGACCTGCCCGACGGTGACCCCGGCGATCTTGACCGAGTCCGACGGCTGGAGGCCGGTGGCGTCCGAGAGCTGGGCCTCGTAGGTGACGCGGTGGCTGAAGAGGCTGAGGTTGCCGATCCGCTGGGCCAGTGCGACCAGCAGGACGAGGCACACCACCACGAAGGCACCGAACCGCAGGGCGGTTCCCAGGTGCCGCGAGCGTCCCTGCCGGGCCCGGCCCTTCATCCGGCCCCCAGGAGCATCGAGAGGTAGCCCGCCAACGTGTGGGGCGCGGGGGCCTGCGGCGCACCGAGCGCCTGGTAGAGCTGACCGGCCACGGCCGCTCCCTGAGCGGACAGCGCGCCCGTCCCGGTGGGGAGCGTCGTGGCTGCGGGCGCCGGCGTCGCAGGCGGTGGCGCTGTCGTGGCCGAGCCGTGCTGCAGCGAATTGAACGTCGACACCTGTGCCGAGCAGTCGAACGCGCTCCCCGACGCGCCGAGTGCCTGTTGGAGGGGAGCGAGGTACGAGAGCGACGGAGCCGCCGGGGCGATCAGGTTGCACACGAGGTTGTTCACGTCGCTGAACTCGATGAAGGTGCGGAAGTAGGCGAACTTCGAGCCGTCGGGCAACGTCTGCGAACCCGATGCGGCCAGGGCGATCTTGGTCACGTACTGGTAGAGCCCGCGCACCAGGGCTTCGATGTCGCTCTGGTGGGCGACCAGCACCCGGGTCACGTTGTCGCCGCTCTGCAGCAGGGCACCGATGTCCGGCCGATAGGCGGCCAGGAACTGGGCGACGTCGTGAGCCAGGGGGGTGAGGGTGTCGAGGAGGTGCTGGTACGCGGCCTCGGCGGCGTTGATCGCGGGGAGGGCCGCGTTGGCCTGGCCCGCCACGGCGTTGATGCCGGCACCGTCCGGTGCGACCGCCGCGGAGAAGGCGGTCAGCGAGTCGAGCGCGTGGAGCTGAGCGCCGATCGTGGTGGCCAGCAGGCCGGCCAGGCGGCTCCCGGCCGAGAGGCCGGAGGCGATCCGGGGGCCTTCGCCCGACGTCGCCTGGTCGAGCTCGGACAGCGACGAGGACAGGTCGGCGGCGTCGACCTTCGACAACAGCGGATCGGCGACGGCGAAGAGATCGGCGATCTGGTTGGAGATGGCCGTGCGGGCCACCGTCGCCCCGGCGGCCACCCACGGGCCGGCATCGCCATGGGGGGAGGTGAGGGCGATCTCTTCCGCGCCGAACAGGTTCTGCGGACGGATGGTGGCGGTGGCGGCTCGGGGGAGCCGGAACTGGTGCTGGAGCACGAGCGTGATCCGGGCGCGCTGGCCGGCGAGGGCGATCGAACCGACCCGGCCGACCTGGACGCCGTCGAAGGTGACCTCCGAGCCCGGATGGAGCCCCTGGCCGGCGGCGGGGAACGTCCCCACCACCTGGTAGGAACCGGCGAACGCGCCATCCGATGCCGCGACCGCCACCGTGACGCCGGCGACGGCACCGGCGATGACCGACAGCACGACGGCGGCCCGCACGACCACCCGTAGGGCGCTCATCCGACCAACCTCGCCGTGGAACCCACACCGCCGAAGAGCACGATCGAGAGGATGAAGTTGACGACGACCACGACGATGATCGAGACGCGGATGGCCCGGCCCGCCGAGACGCCCACGCCGGCCGGCCCGCCCGAGGCGCGGTACCCGTACGCGC
>JAJZLP010000208.1 GCA_021803325.1 Actinomycetes bacterium | reverse complement strand
GCTCAGCTGGTCCACGAGCTGCCGTGCCGCGCCGGCACGGTCACGCCACCACCCCGTGGGGCGACTCCCGACCACGTTGGCGGCATCGACGAGCAGCACCCGTGACGGCACCACGCCATCCTGCCAGGGCCAAGGTCGCCTCGGATCCGGCCCCCGGTTCAGGCGGATCCCGCAGGCGACGGAGGCGAAGGATCCGGCGAGCGCGGTTCCCGCGGCACGGGACCCGACGGATGTGGGCCCTGCGGCACCGGACCAGCAGGATGTGGGCCCTGCGCCACGGGGTCTGCCGGGCTGCGACGTGCCAGCTCGACGGTGGCGACCGCCATGACCGCGAATGTCAACACTTCCAGCACGACGGCGAACGCCCCGGTCGACAGCCGCTCGTCGAAGACCGCGACACCCAGGATGATCGCCACGACAGGGTCGAGGATGGTGATCGGCGGCAGCGACGCGGCCAAGGGACCGGCCTGGTACGCCACTTGGTTGACGACCAGCGCCGTGCCACCGACCGCGACGAGCAGGTAGAGCGGCCACGTGGTGAGGAGCGCTGCCGGGTGCGGCCCGGTGCCGATCCCGATGGCGGCCTTCATCAGCGCCGCCGTCATGCCGTAGGCGATGCCGGCGACGGCGCCGAGGAGCGCGGCCCGGTACCGGGAGCTGCGGCTGGCCACCACGACGACGAGCGCGCAGGCAGCCGAGCCGCACAGCGTGAACGCGGCCAGGCGGTCGCTGTCGGACGGCACGTGCCCGGCGGTCGGACTGCTGGCGACGAGGAACGCGGCGAGCGCGGCGACGAGGACCGCCGCCCATCCCCACTCGGCTCGGCTGTGCCGGCGGTGCTCCAGGACGGCGCTGGCCGGCAGCGCGAAGAGGAGCCCCGAGACGAGCAGCGGCTGGACGATGACCAGCGATCCGCTCGACAGGGCTACGGCGTGCAATGCCAGACCGACGACGTCGAGTGCGATCCCGGCCAGCCACAGGGGGCGGGCGAGCAGCCTGGCCATCAGCCCGAGCTGCAGGCCCCGGCCCGGTGCAGCCTGGCGGGCGGCGCGGTGCTGGAGCACCCCGGCGGTGGCGTAGGTGATAGCGGAGACGGTGGCGGCCGTGGTGGTGACGAGCAGGCTCATGACGACATGGCGATCACCGTGCTGGGGACATGGCTGGGGACATGGCTGGGGACATGGCGCACCCCGGGAGCGGTCCGCGCTCCCGGTGCGCCGGTCCCGGCGGGACGATGGGCTGGTCCGTAACACTTGCACAGCGCCCGACTGCACTGGGCGTTGCCCGTTGCTCGTGACGTTCCCCCTCGGCGACAAGCTCCGGGCGCCAAGGCCGGCGGAGGTGGTGGTCGTCCACGCAGGCCTACAGGCCGTTCCCGCCGCATTCCCTGAACCGGGCGCCGATCCCGGGGTCAGGTCCGTTGCGACCACTGCTGGCCGCAGCGCAGCCGGCGCTCAAGCTGCTCCAGGGTGGCCGCCGCCACCGTGGTCACGCCGGCGAGCCGGTTGAGCTCGGCGTTCACCTCGGCGTGGGACCGGCCGGTGCGCCGGGCGATAGCCCGCACGACGTCCTGGTTGGCACGCCGCAGGCGCTGCTTGGCCTCGGCCCGGGACTCCCCCTCGGCCGCAGCTGCCGGCGGGTGGCCAGCGACCGGGCGGCCAGCCAGCGGAGGCGGGCTGGGCAGGTCGAGGACCAGCGCCGGATCGTCGTCGACCAGGAGCGGCTCGTCCTCGTCGACCTCGTCCGCGGGCACGACGGCGTCAGTGGCCACGGCCGAGATCACAGCGAACAGCGACAGCTGCTCCTCGGCGCCTGCCGCCGCCTGCACCTCGGCCAGCAGCGGGTCCGCCGGCGGTTGCTCCACACCTTCGCGGCCGTCGCCACGGCGCAGGTTGTGGCGACGCCGCTGGGCCACCTCGGTGGCCGCCCGGCGCAGCCGCGGGTCGTCGGGGATGTACAGGTACGCCGGCTGGCGGCCGATCCCGGGCGTCCAGCGGACGAAGCGGCCGACCGCCTGGCGGAAGAACAGGTCGGTCGTCGTGGTGGTGGCGAACACCCCGACCCGCAGCCTCGGCAGGTCGACGCCCTCGGAGACCATCCGGACCGCGATCAGCCACGGGTCGCCCGAGGCGGCGAACCGGCTGATGCGCTGCGACGCCATCGGGTCGTCGGAGGTCGCCACCACCGCCTCCACCTGGTGATGGCGGCGCAGCAGCCCGGCGACGCCGCGGGCGTGCTCCTGGTCCGAGGCGATGACCAGGCCCCCGGCGTCCGGGTGGTGCAGGCGCAGCTCCGACAGCCGGGCGTGGGCGGCGGCCAGGACCTCGGGCAGCCACTGGCCCTCGACCGACAAGGCGGTGCGCAGCCGCTGGTTGGCCCGAGCGGTGGCCAGCGGGTCGTCGAACGTGGCGGCGTGCGCCGTCCCGTCGGGCGCCTGCCACTCCATGAACCCGTTGGTCCGCGGAAAGTAGATCGGGCGCACCACCCGCCGGTCGCCGAGCGCCTCGCCGTAGTCGTACTCGAAGTCCGGCCGGGCCTCGTCGTCGTGGTACTCGACGAAGGGGATGGCGGCGGTGTCGGAGCGAAACGGCGTGCCCGACAGCGACAGGCGGCGAGCCGCTCCCGAAAAGGCGTGGCGCAGCGACTCGCCCCAGGCCCGGTCGTCGCCGGCGTGGTGGACCTCGTCGAGCACGACGAACCGGCCCCTGGCCAGGCGAGCCAGCGCTGCTGGATGCGCGGCCACCTGCTGGTAGGTGGTCACGATGCCGTGCATGTCCGTCGGCAGCGCGGCATGTGACGGCGACCATGCGGTCTCCAGGTGGAGGTCGAGGTCGGCAGCAGCGCGCGCCCACTGCCGCTTCAGGTGCGCGGTGGGGACGACCACCACCAGGCGGCTGATGTCACCCGAGGCCAGCACCAGGCGGGCGGCGGCCAGCGCGAACGTCGTCTTGCCGGCACCGGGAGTGGCAACGGCCAAGAAGTCCGCTGCGTCGGTCGCCGAGAACCGCTCCAGGGCGTGCTTCTGCCAGGGCCGGAGCCGGATCGAGCGGTGCACGGAGCAGGTGGTTGAGTGAGGTGGGAGGCAGCTGGACGGGCAGGGCGCCCGACTGGCGGAGCCCCGACGCTACCAAGCCGGCGGCAGGCCCGGTGCCGGCCAGCGCCCGGAGGCGGGCGCAGCGCCCGCTGCTCACCCACCCGGCGGGCGTGGCGCAGCGACCGACCCGGTCGCTGCCGGAAGCCAGCGCCGACGGGCGGCGGATGCGAACGGCGGGTGGCGTCACCGCGACCCCCATGCGGAGGGCGTTTGGCCTGAGGCGAAGCGGCCCCGCCACGGAGGGGTCGTGCTCGACGGCGGGGGCCACGTCCTGCGGCGCGAACCGGAGCAGCACGACGACGGCTCCCACTGGACGTTCCCGAAGGTGCGCCGCCGATCCCGGCGAGCACCTGAGGCCGCTGCTGTGCACGAGAAGCTCAAGGAGACCATCTGCCGGGCGGAGATCGTGGGGCACCTGCCCGACGGCTTGACGGGGCGACAGCGACCCCCTGCCGCGCACGCCGACAGCAGCTACTGGATCACCGACCGGTTCGGACAGGCCGACGGGTGCGGTAACGCCACCTCCGGCTACGGGTGCCCAGCATCGGCGCCGGAACGCCCGATCGTGGGACGGTGGCCGGATGGAGGCCGGCCCGCGTGGACGGGTCGAGGCTCATGACAGGGCGACGTCCAGGTGCCCGCGGACGCCGGGCGCTCCGCTAGATCGCGCGGACGCTCTTCGCCTGCGGCCCCTTCTGCCCCGGCTCGGACTCGAACGACACCTTCTGACCTTCGATCAGCTCCCGGTAC
>JAJZLP010000111.1 GCA_021803325.1 Actinomycetes bacterium | reverse complement strand
CCCGACCTGGAACCGGTGCAGCTCCTGCACGGACCGGCGATCGTCGGCATCACCGGCAACCAGGAGCGTGCCCGTCTGCAGCAGACCGATCTCCACGCCGGCTGCTGCCTCCACCTCGTCGGCGAAGCCGGGCCAGCGGCGGGCCGAGGCCAACGTGAGCGCCAGCAGCGGCTCCTCGCCGTAGTGGACCTCGGTGACCGGGGCCAGCATGCCGGCAGCCACCCACGAGGACCCCCGGCCCGGAGCCGGATCGCACACCACCACCCGCAGGCCGGCGTCCGCCAGGCGCCATGCGCAGGAGAGGCCGATCACCCCGCCGCCCACGACGACGACGTCGGCGGCTGCAGGCGGGGCCCCGGGCACCGGTTGGGGGATCGGAGTGCCGGCCACGGCGTGTATCGTAGAGCCACTGCAGCAGGGCCAACGTCGTCCCACGCGGCAGGCACGCCTCCGAGCGTCCAGATCCACGACCCAGGGAGCGTCCCGAGTGACGACGAGCGGTTCTTCAGCATTCGATCCCGTGCGCGCCGAAACGCGCGCGTCCGGCCACCGGGTCAGCGGGCTCTACGACCCGGCGTTCGAGCACGATGCGTGCGGCATCGCTCTGGTTGCCGACCTGCAGGGCCGGGCCAGCCACCAACTGGTCCGCCACGCTCTCGACGCGCTCGAGGCCATCGCGCACCGGGGTGCCACCGGCGCCGAGGAGGCCACCGGGGACGGCGCCGGCATCCTGCTGCAGCAGCCCCACGGGTTCTGGCAGGCGGTGGTCGAAGCGGACCTCCCCGAGCCCGGTGCGTACGCCACCGGCCTGGTGTTCCTGCCCGTCGACGCCGAGGACGCGGCCAAGGTACGCACGCGGATCGCCGACATCGCCGCAGCCGAGGGTCTGGCCGTCCTGGCGTGGCGCGACGTTCCCACGGACCCATCGATGATCGGCAGCATCGCCCACGGCACCATGCCCCGTTTCGGGCAGGTGGTGGTCGCACCCGCCGGACCGGTGCCGCGCACGCCGCACGGTGCGGTCGACGCCCTGGCGGTCGACCGTGCCGCCTACTGCCTGCGCAAGCGGGTGGAGCACGAGGTTCCCGGCGCCTACCTGCCGTCCTTGTCGGCGCGGACCTTCGTGTACAAGGGGATGCTCACCCCGGAGCAGGTCACGCCGTTCTTCCCCGACCTGTCCGACGAGCGGATGACGTCGGGCCTGGCGTTGGTGCACTCGCGCTTCTCGACCAACACCTTCCCGTCCTGGCCCCTGGCTCATCCCTACCGGTATGTGGCCCACAACGGCGAGATCAACACCGTCCGGGGGAACCGCAACTGGATGCGAGCCCGCGAGGCGCTGCTCCGCAGCGACCTGATCCCCGGCGACCTCGACCGGCTCTTCCCGGTGTGCGACCCGCACGGCTCGGACTCGGCCTCGTTCGACGAGGTGCTGGAACTGCTGCACCTCGGGGGCCGGTCGCTGCCCCACGCCGTGCTCATGATGATCCCCGAGGCCTGGGAGAACAACGAGCGCATGGACCCCGCACGGCGGGCGTTCTACCGCTACCACGCGTCGCTCATGGAGCCCTGGGATGGGCCGGCTGCCGTCGTGTTCACCGACGGCACGGTGGCGGGAGCGGTGCTGGACCGTAACGGGCTTCGCCCGGCGCGCTACTGGGTCACCGCCGACGGTCTGGTCGTGCTGGCGTCAGAGGTCGGGGTCCTCGACCTCGACCCGGCCACGGTGGTCCGCAAGGGTCGCCTGCAGCCGGGACGGATGTTCCTGGTGGACACGGCCAAAGGTCGCATCGTCGACGACGACGAGATCAAGGACGAGCTGGCGGCCGAGCATCCCTACGCTGCGTGGCTCGGCGAGCAGGTCTCGCTCGACGACCTGCCGCCCAGGCTGATGCTGACGCCGCAGCACGCCTCGGTGATCACCCACCAGCGGTTGTTCGGCTACACGAACGAAGAGCTGCGCATCATCGTCGGCCCGATGGCCGCATCGGGAGCGGAGCCGGTGGGATCGATGGGCAACGACGCGGCGATGGCGGTGCTCTCCGAGCGGCCCCGGCTGCTCTACGACTACTTCACCCAGATGTTCGCCCAGGTCACGAACCCACCCCTCGATGCCATCCGCGAGGAGCTGGTGACAGCGGCGCGATCCAAGCTTGGGCCGGAGGGGAACCTGCTGCAGGCGACGTCGGCGTCGTGCCACCAGATCATCCTGCCGAACCCGATCATCGACAACGACGACCTGGCCAAGCTGCGCTACGTGAACGAGCACGGCGAGACACCCGGGTTCCGCGCGTTCGCGGTGGATGGGCTCTTCCCGGTAGCGGGCGGCGCCGCCGCGATGGCTTCCGCCATCGACGACGTGCGCGGTCGGGTGAGCGAGGCCATCGCGGACGGGGCCAACGTCATCATCGTGTCGGACCGGAACTCCGACGCGGAGCTGGCCCCGATCCCGTCGCTGCTGCTCTGCGGCGCGGTGCACGAGCACCTGGTCCGCGAGAAGACCCGGACGCGCGTCGGCCTGGTGGTCGAGAGCGGCGACGCCCGCGAGGTGCACCACATGGCGCTGCTGCTCGGGTTCGGCGCATCGGCCATCAACCCCTACCTGGCCTTCGAGACCATCGACGACCTGATCGCCACGGGGGAGCTCGAAGGTGTGACCCCCCGCCAGGCGCGGCGGAACTACATCAAGGCCGCCTCCAAGGGTGTCATCAAGGTCATGTCGAAGATGGGTGTGTCGACCGTGGCGTCGTACACCGGCGCGCAGATCTTCGAAGCTGTGGGTCTCGGCCGTGACCTCGTCGACGAGTACTTCACCGGCACCGTCAGTCGGATCGGAGGCGTCGGCATCGACGAGCTGGCCGCCGAGGTGTTGGCCCGGCACCGCGCCGCGCACCTGGCGCGCCCGACCGAGCGCGCCCACCGGGAGCGCGAGATCGGCGGCGAGTACCAGTGGCGGCGCGAGGGCGAGCTGCACCTGTTCAACCCCCGCACCGTCTTCAAGTTGCAGCACGCCACCCGGACCAAGCGCTACGACGTCTTCAAGGAGTACACAGGCCTCGTCGACGGCCTGTCGCGCCGTGGGGCGACCTTGCGGGGCCTGCTCGAGCTGCGAACCGGATCGCTTCCTCCCGTGCCGATCGACGAGGTCGAGCCGGTCTCCGAGATCGTCAAGCGGTTCTCCACCGGGGCGATGTCGTACGGGTCGATCTCGGCCGAGGCGCACGAGACCCTGGCCATCGCCATGAACCGGTTGGGTGCCAAATCGAACACCGGCGAGGGCGGCGAGGACCCCGAGCGTTTCGTCGCCGACGCCAACGGGGACTCGCGCCGCAGCGCCATCAAGCAGGTGGCGTCGGGCCGGTTCGGCGTGACAGCCGAGTACCTGGTCAACGCGGACGACCTGCAGATCAAGATCGCCCAGGGAGCCAAGCCCGGCGAGGGGGGGCAGCTCCCCGGCCACAAGGTCTACCCGTGGATCGCCAAGACCCGGTACTCCACCCCTGGCGTGGGCTTGATCTCACCGCCGCCGCACCACGACATCTACTCCATCGAAGACATCGCCCAGCTGATCCACGACCTGAAGTCGGCCAATCCGCGAGCCCGCGTGCATGTCAAGCTGGTCGCCGAGGTCGGCGTGGGGACCGTGGCGGCTGGGGTGGCAAAGGCCAAGGCCGACGTCGTGCTCATCTCCGGCCACGACGGCGGCACGGGCGCAAGCCCGCTCACGTCGCTCAAGCACGCTGGCATCCCGTGGGAGCTCGGCCTGGCTGAGACCCAGCAGACGCTGGTCCGCAACGGGCTCCGGGACCGGATCGTGGTCCAGGCCGACGGCCAGATGAAGACCGGTCGCGACGTGATCGTGGCCGCACTGCTCGGCGCCGAGGAGTACGGCTTCGCCAGCGCACCGCTGGTGGTGTCCGGCTGCGTGATGATGCGGGTCTGCCATCTCGACACGTGCCCGGTGGGGATCGCTACGCAGAACCCCGTGCTGCGTGAGCGGTTCACCGGCAAACCCGAGTTCGTGGAGAACTTCTTTGAGTTCGTGGCCGAGGAGGTGCGCGAGCTGCTGGCGTCGCTCGGCCTGCGAACCCTCGACGAGGCGATCGGTCGCGTCGACCTGCTCGACACCGCCGCCGCCGTCGGCCAGTGGAAGGCGGCGGGGCTCGACCTGTCGCCGATCCTGGCGCAGCCCGACGGCGGTCCGCCCACCGACCGGCGCTGGCGGCGGCCGCAGGACCATGGGCTCGACAAAGCCCTCGACCACCGCTTTCTGGAGGAGTGCCGTCCGGCCATCGAACGCGGCGAGCAGGTCGCGCTGGAGCTTCCGGTCGCCAACGTCGACCGGACGGTGGGGACCCTCCTCGGATCGGAGATCAGCCGGCGCTACGGCGGCGCCGGATTGCCCGACGGGACGATCACCCTGACCTTCACCGGCTCCGCCGGGCAGAGCTTCGGCGCCTTCATGCCACGGGGCGTCACCATGCGCCTGTTCGGCGATGCCAACGACTACCTGGCCAAGGGCCTGTCCGGCGGACGCATCGTGGTTCGCCCACCGGAGCGTGCACCGTTCGTCGCCGAGGAGCAGATCATTGCCGGCAACGTCATCCTCTACGGGGCCACTGCCGGCGAGGTGTTCCTGCGAGGCCAGGTGGGGGAGCGGTTCTGCGTGCGCAACTCCGGTGCCACCGCCGTCGTGGAGGGGGTCGGCGATCACGGGTGCGAGTACATGACCGGCGGGCGCGTCGTCGTGCTCGGGCCCACCGGCCGGAACTTCGGCGCCGGCATGTCCGGGGGTGTCGCCTACGTGCACGATCCGGATGCCGCGCTGCACGAGCGCTACAACCCTGAGCTGGTCGACCTCGAGCCGGTGGGAGACGAGGACCGGCAGTGGCTGGCGGCCATCGTGGCCAGGCATCGCGACGAGACCGGGTCGACGGTGGCTGACCGGCTCCTTGCCGACTGGGACCGGTCGTCGGCCGCGTTCGTGAAGGTGATGCCACGGGACTACCGCCGGGTGCTCGAGGCCACCCGGCAGGCGGTCGAGGACGGCCTCGACGTGGGCGAGGCGGTCATGTCCGCATTGCGGCGCTGAACCCGCCTGCTGCCAGGCCGGCCGACGAGGAGGAGGAGCGAGCAAGCGATGGGCAAGATCACCGGGTTCCTGGAGTACGACCGGGCGCTCCCGGAGCGTCGGCCGGTGCCGGTGCGCATCCGCGACTGGCATGAGGTCTACGAGCCGTTCCCCGAAGCCGACACCCGACAGCAGGCGGCGCGGTGCATGGACTGCGGCATCCCGTTCTGCCACGACGGCTGTCCGCTGGGCAACCTGATCCCCGAGTGGAACCACCTCGCGTACCGCGGCGACTGGTTCGACGCGGCGGAACGCCTGCACGCCACCAACAACTTCCCCGAGTTCACCGGCCGGCTCTGTCCGGCGCCGTGCGAGGCCGCCTGCGTGCTCGGCATCACGTCGCCGCCGGTGACCATCGAGCGCATCGAGCAGGACATCGCGGAGCGCGCCTGGGCGGAAGGCTGGGCGCAACCCCAGGTGCCCACCGCGCACACCGGTAGGAGCGTCGCCGTCGTCGGGTCCGGCCCCGCCGGGCTGGCTGCAGCGCAGCAGCTCGCCCGGGCAGGTCATGCGGTGACGGTCTACGAGCGGGCCGAACGGCCCGGTGGCCTGCTGCGATACGGCATCCCCGAGTTCAAGATGGAGAAGGCAGTCCTCGACCGCCGGCTCGCGCAGCTGCGAGCCGAAGGTGTCGAATTCCGGTGCGCAGTGTCCGTCGGCTCGGGGCTCGGCGGTGCCACGAACGCGGACGGACCGGCCGGTGACGATGGTGCAGCAGGCGGTGCCGGTGCCGGCAGCAGCGGGGCGAGCGCCGCGTCCGAGCCCGGCGCACGTCGGGAGCCGGGCGGCGCGTCGGCCCCCGACGTCCAGGTCATCGCGGCCGAGGATCTGGTTGCCGGCTACGACGCGGTGGTGCTGGCCTGCGGGTCCACCGTGCCGCGAGACCTGGCTGTTCCGGGGCGCCAGCTCAGGGGCGTGCACGTCGCCATGGAGTACCTGAAGCGGGCGAACCTGGTGTGCGAAGGTGCCATGGCCGACACCCCGATCCACGCCGGGGGAAAGAACGTGGTCATCATCGGTGGCGGCGACACGGGAGCCGACTGTCTCGGCACCGCTCACCGCCAGGGTGCCGCGTCGGTCCACCAGCTCGAGATCATGCCCGAGCCGCCCGCTGAGCGAAGCGCCGACAACCCGTGGCCTACGTGGCCGGCGATCCTGCGCACCTCCTCCGCTCACGAAGAGGGAGGTGCGCGCCTGTTCGCCGTCACCACCGTCGAGCTCGTCGACGACGGCACCGGAGCGGTGCGAGCCTTGCGGTGCCAGCAGGTGGCGTCGGTGACCGTCGACGGCCGGACACAGTTGGAACCGGTGCCGGACAGCACGGTCGAGATCCCCTGCGAGCTGGTGCTGCTGGCCATGGGGTTCACCGGGGCTGAGCGCGGCAGCGTCGTCGGCGAGCTCGGCCTGGCGCTCGACGCCCGGGGGTCGGTCGCCGCCGGTGCGGACTGGTCGACCAGCCAGCCCGGTGTGTTCGTGTGCGGCGACATGACTCGCGGCCAAAGCCTGGTCGTATGGGCCATCGCCGAGGGACGTTCGTGTGCAGCGGCGGTCGACCGCTTCCTCATGGGAGAGACCTCGCTGCCCGTGCCGCTCGCACCCGGGCAGCTGGCACTGCGCTGACCGCCGCCGGCTCCATCTGCGCCGCGGGCAGGCGGTTCGCCCCCACCGGCTGACGTGACGGCGCCGGCTGCCGGTGGCCACGGCGTGGTCGCCGCCGAAGCACTCGGCGCCAGCGAGACATTCCAGGTGCGCATGGCGGCCCGCCCCTGGCGATCGGCCAGGCTGCACATGCCGCCCGGGGACGTGGGCGACGACACCCCCGTCGCCCCCGGCTGCCGCGAGACGAGGTCAGGCGAGGTCAGCCGAGGTCAGGCGAGGTCAGGTGTGGTCGTCGCAGGCGTGGCGCCGGCAACGGGCAGCACCATGGGGTTCGCCTGGGGGATGGCGCCCGAGGCGTGGACGGCGGCGACCCACGGTGCGAGGGCTTCTGCGAGCGCCTGGGTCCGCTCAGCGCCAAGCCGGCGCCACGGCTCGCTCGCGAGCCGGTCAGTGTCCTGCTCGATCTGGGCTCGCAGGCTGCGGCCGGCAGGCGTCAGGCCACCGCCCTGGTCCATCCAGCCCCGGTCGACCAGCGCCTGCTCGGCTGCGTCCCATTCGATGTCTTCCCACCCTCGTGCCGCCTGCAGCGTCGGGCGGGTGGTCGCGCCCGACGCAACCTGGAGCACGTGGGCCTGGCAGCCATCGATCTCAGCTCCGACCAGCATCGCGACATGGCCGTCTCCTCGGTGCTCGCGCACCACCGTGGCCAGGTGCCACAGGGCACGAACGGGTTCGTCAGGGACCGGGCGCGCGGCGTGAGCAGCCGCCAGCGGCCGTCCGGTGCAGTCGATCCCCTCGACCGCGACTCCGATGAGGTCGACGGCGCGGCCCACCCCACCTGGCAGCCGACCCGCGCCGTCGCCGAGGATCCGCGTGAGCGCCACGCCGGCCCCTTCTCCCCGAGCCCGCAGCACCTGGTCGGGCGACGCATAGTCCCAGGCGTCGGGGATGGCTCGGTGCACCAGCCGCGGGGCGAAGTTGTAGAAGCTCGCGTCGACCACGGCGGCGGTCACCGCTCCCATGGAGGCGGACCGGCTGGCGAAGTAGCCCATCCAGAAGCCCCGCAGCCCGATCTCCTTGTAGGCGGCGATCGGCTCGGGAGCGAAGTAGACGACAGCGTGGAGCACCTCGAGCAGGTGCCACATCCTGCGGGCCACAGCACCGTGGCCGCCGACTGCACCGGGAGTCGCGTCGCCAGCCACACTGCCAATGTAGGTGAGCGGCGGTCGATCGTGGCGTCGCCGACGCAGGGTACCGGAACGCCGGTGTGGGTCCACCCGCCCTCGGGCGCGGGCTGGCGAGCGGGTACACCCAGTCGTCAGCCGGTTCCGTGCGCCTGCAACGCTCCGGCGAGCGACAGCACGGTGATGACGTAGCTGGTGCTGTGGTCGTAGGCGAAGACTGCGGCGGGCAGGTCGGCGCCGTTGCGGGCCCCATCGGCGCACAGCATGCGGGCAGCGGCATAGACGGCGTCGGTCGCGTCGTAGGGGCTCGGCGGGAGCTCGCCGCCGGGCGGCACTGGGAGCGCGTACGCGGCGAAGGTGCTCGGCTCGAACTGCATCGGCCCCTCGGCCCCCGCCGCGTTGGCCCCCGAGTGGACACCGGGCAGGCTCGACTGCCCGTTGTCGGACTCGACGGTGCCGATCGCGGCCAGCACGGTCCAGGGCAGCCCCGGGCAGGTGGTGGCGGCGGCCGCCAGGTAGAGGGCAAGCATCGGCGGAGGAATGGTCGGGACCCGGCCGCCGGTCCATCCGGCGGCACCGGTGGTGCCGCCGGGACCCGAGCTGCCCGGCGAAACGACCCCGGCCCCGGCCACCAGGGCCACCAGGGCCACCAGGGCGATCACTGCGGCGAAGGCGACGCCCAGCGCGGCAAGGACTGCGAACCCAAGCGTGCGACCAGTGCCGCGTCGAGAGGTTGCGGTCGACGAGGTGGTGGGACGGTGGTCGGCAGCAGGCACGGGACCTCGCTCGGCCATGCGCACGGAGCGCGGGACGGGAGGGTGGGCCCATGCCCACGAGCGACCGAAGGTTGTGCCGGTGAGATGCGGCGACGACGTGCCTGCAGTGCACTTCAGCACGTGGCGGTCCGGGGGTCAAGGGTCGTGGCGGGCATCGGCGAGCCAAGGAGCGTGTCGGTATGCTCCGAACATGCTGAGCACCATGCAAGACGGCCCGCTGCTCATCAGCGGGATCCTGCGACACGGTCTGGCGACCTACGGGGACAGCGTGGTCATCACCAGGCGGCCCGACGGGTTCCGGACCGCCACGTTCGCCGAGGTCGGTGAACGGACCGCCCGCCTCGCGGGCGCGCTCCGGGCGCTCGGCGTGGGGGACGGGGACCGGGTCGGGACCTTCATGTGGAACGACCAGGAGCACCTCGAGGCGTACCTGGCCGTGCCGTCGATGGGCGCGGTGCTGCACACCGTCAACATCCGGCTCTTCCCTGCCCAACTGGCGTTCGTGATCAACCACGCAGCGGACCGGGTCCTCATCGTCGACGCCTCGGTCGCCCCGCTCCTGGCGCGCGTGTGGGACCAGCTCACCACCGTCGAGCATGTGGTGGTGGTCGGTGACGAGCCGGTCGAGGGCCTCGGCGAGGTCCTCGCCTACGAGGAGCTGCTCGGCGCGCACGAGCCGCACGACGCGTGGCCGACGCTCGACGAGCGGCAGGCCGGTTCCATGTGCTACACGAGCGGCACCACCGGCGACCCCAAGGGTGTCGTCTATAGCCACCGGTCGATGTGGCTCCACGCGTTCGCCGGCATGACGGCCAACGTCACCGGCGTCGGCCAGCGCGACCGGGTGCTGGCCGTGGTGCCCATGTTCCACGTGAACGCGTGGGGGGTGCCCTACACGGCGTTCATGTCCGGTGCGGACCTGGTCATGCCCGAGCGGTTCCTGCAGGCGGCGCCGCTGGCCGAGATCTTCGCCACCCAGCGGCCGACCATGTCCCTCGGGGTGCCGACCATCTGGAACGACCTGCTGCGCTATGGCGAACAGCAGGACCTCGACCTGTCGTCGGTCCGCCTGCTCATGGCCGGCGGGTCGGCCGTGCCCCGCTCGCTCATCGAGGCCTTCGAGGACCGCTACGGCGTCATGATGCTGCAGGGCTGGGGCATGACCGAGACCAGCCCGGTCTGTGCGGTGAGCTGGCCACCGCGCGACGCCACCCCTGAAGACGAGCTCGACTGGCGGGCGCGCACCGGCCGGGTGGTCACCGGGGTGGAGGTGCGGGTCGTCGACGACGAGGGTTCAGTGCTTCCCGCCGATGGCACCGCTGTCGGCGAGTTCGAGGTGCGCGGCCCATGGATCACAGCCTCGTACTACGGAGACGATTCGGGTGACCGCTTCCACGACGGTTGGCTGCGCACCGGCGACGTGGGCACGCTCGACGCCCAGAATTTCATGGTGATCTCCGACCGGAGCAAGGACGTCATCAAATCCGGCGGGGAGTGGATCTCCTCCGTCGAGCTCGAGAACCAGGTGATGGCTCATCCCAAGGTCTTTGAGGCGGCCGTCATCGGCGTGCCCGACGAGAAGTGGGACGAGCGACCGCTGGTGGCGATCGTCCCCACCGATGGCGGGGCGCCGGAACCAGCAGAGCTGATCGAGTTCCTGCGGGACCGGGTGGCACGGTGGTGGCTGCCGGAGCGGTGGGCTGTCGTTCCCGAGATCCCCAAGACCAGCGTGGGCAAGTTCGACAAGAAGCGGCTGCGCGCCAACGTGGCGTCGGGGGACGTCGAGGTGGTGGAGGTCGAGGTGCCGGGCCGGCCGGGCACCTCAGACCAGTGAGCGCAGCCGGGGCCGGTGCGCCCGGCCCGGTCCCTGGGACCGACGACCTCGTGGGTCGGCTGGCCGCCGCAGCAGAGGAGCTCGCCGACATGGCGCTCGACCGCCTGCAGCGGGCCCTCGACGCCGGGGACGGTGCGCCCCACCTTGCTGTCGAGGAACGCCGCCTGACACGGGCACGCCGCTCCGTGGAACGGGCCATCGGGATCTTGGGGGCTGGCGACGCCCCGTAGGCAGCAGGCTCCCGGCGGGGTCGGTGGGATCAGGGCGTGGGGCTGGTCGCCGGGGGCGAGCCCGGCGCCAGCTGTCCCTCTGGGGGGAGCGGTCCCGCTGGCGGAGGCAGTCCGACCGATCGGTCCAGGCTGTCCGCCCAGGCGTCGAGGTCCCCGGGACGCATGGTGTAGGCGATCACGAGGCAGCGGAGCGCCTCGAACAGCGCATCGGCTTGCCGGCGGCTGTCGTCGGGCTGGGAGATGGCTCGCAGCGCGAAGCCATCCACCATGGCGACCAGCGCGCCAGCGGCGTCGCGAGCCCGACGCACACCGAGCGCCGCGAGCGCACTGGCAGCGAGGTCCTCGAACACGCGGATGGCATCGGCCACGGTGCCACGCAACGCCGGGTTGCGGGCGGCGTAGAGGTGGATCTCGATGGTGGCGACGATCGTGGTGCGCGAGCGCCCGGTGAATGCGCCGGCGAGCCGGCGGACCGCCGCTTCGACGTCGGACGATGGTGACGTGCGCATGTCGGCCAAGAGCTGGCGCATGTCGCCGGCCTGTTGGTCGACGAACCACCGGAGCGCGTCCTCGACGAGGTCGTGGACGGTGGCGAAGTAGTACGTCGTGGTGGCGGCAGGCACCCCGGCTCGGGCGGCAACAGCCCGGTGGGTGACGGCGCGCTCGCCGCCCTCCGTCATCAGCTCGACGGCGGACCGCAGGAGTGCTTCGCGACGTCGGCGACTGCGCTCCTGGCTCGGCACGACAGGTGCGCTCACGCGGCGTCCCGTGCCGATCAGCCGTTCGGACCGGGCCGCAGCGCGGCGTCGACGACGATGGCGATGGCTGCCCAGCGCTCGTCGTCTAGGTGCAGGTCGGCGCCGCGCAGGGAGGCGAGGTGGGCCAGCTGGTACAACACGATCGTCTCGATGCCGAGCGCCAAGGTCTTGGCGGCGATATCACCGCGGACCAGACCGTGCTCCTGGCCGACCTGCAGGAGATGGGCGAGGTCGTGGCGCAGCTCGGCTAGGTGTGGAAGCGCCATGATCCGGTCGGGGCTCATCGGCTCCACACCGGTCAGCGCCCGCGAGGCGAGGGGGTGCTCCTCGACAGCGGCGATGAGCTCGGACCGCATCCGCGCCAACACCTCCCCGAACGACACGATCCCACCCTCGAACGCCGTGGTCCGCACCAGCTGGACCATGCCGGCAGTGTCCTCGTCGACGGCGGCGATGAACAGCGCCTCTTTCGCCGGGAAGTACCGGTAGACGGCGCTCGGCGACAGGCCGACGTCCCGAGCGATGTCGGCCATGGACGTCCGCTGGAAGCCGTCGGCCACGAACCGCCCGATCGCGGCATGGATGATCGCTTGCCGGGTACGGGCGCCCTTGCTCGGAGTCGAGACCCGACCAAGAGGAGCCGGCCCCTCCGCGTCGAGATGCACGGACGGGCAATATACCGGTACGGCACGCAATTGGCCCAGCCCGGTGGTCTGCACCTCGGCTCGTGGCATGCTGCCGCTCATCGAAAGGTGCCCACCGCCCGAACCTCGGTCGACGACAGGCGCCGTGTGGGTCGGATGGTCACCGACCCACATTGTTGAGGGTGTCGATCAGCTGGCGGAGCCGGCCGTAGTGGACGCGGTCGAAGCGCATCGCCAGGCGCGGCAGCTCGTCGTGGTCGTGGCTGGATCGCTCGGGGCCCACCGGTTTCGTCGGCCGGATGGAACCCGACGTGAGGATGTCGCCGAACGCGCGGTTGATGGCAGCCAGCTCGCCACTGTCGGGCAACCGCCGCACCCGCAGGACCAGGAGGTCGCCGACCCAGCGCAGCGAGTGGTAGTTCCGGTAGAAGCCGAGGATCTCCTCGACCGCATGGTCGACGTCGGCCGTGATCCGATAGAGACAATGATCGTCGGCGCCGACCAGTCCGCGTGCCGCGACCTGCTCGTCGACGAACTGCTGCCAGCCGCGCCAGTAGGTGCCGTCGGGCACATCGAGCAGGACCAGGGGCGCCGGCTCCGCCTTGCCGGTCTGCAGCAGGGTCAGGAGCTCGAACGCCTCGTCGAGAGTGCCGAACCCACCGGGCAGCACGACGTAGCCGTCGGACTCCTTGATGAGCATGAGCTTGCGCGTGAAGAAGTAGCGCATCTCGACGAGCTTGGGGTCCTGCGCGATGAAGCGGTTGGCTCCCTGCTCGAACGGCAGCCGGATGTTGACGCCGAGCGACCGGTCGCGCCCGGCGCCTTCCATGCCTGCAGCCATGATGCCGGGACCGGCACCGGTCACCACCATCCACCCCTGCGCGGCCAGCCGTTCAGCGAGCCTGCGTGCCTGCAGGTAGAGCGGGTCGTCAGGCCGCGTCCTGGCGGAACCGAAGAACGTCGCCTTCTGCGACCCGCGGTAGGGGCGGAACACCCGGAACGCCTCGGCCATCTCCGCCAAGGCGGCGCGGGCCAGCTTCAGGTCCAACGCATCGGTGCGCTCGCGGGCCAACTCCACGACCGTGGTGAGGATCGCCCGGTACAGGTCCCCGCGAGCGGTCCCAGGCAACGCTTCGAGGAGAACGTCGGCAAGTGCATCGCCGGTGAGCTCGGCAACCGCGTCCGCTTCCGCTGCGGCGTCTGCATCTTCTGCGCCAGCCGTGTCGGGTGCCAGTGGCGGCAGCCCGGCTTCCGCGCTCACGCCGCGGTGGCTGCCGGGCGGTACAGCGTGGTGCGCTGCACCAGGCGCCGACCCAGCGGGGCGATGAGCGCCGCGAAGTCGGCCTCGTCCATGCCCTGGCCGTGGTTGGCTCCGGCCGCCCGGGAGATGTTCTCCTCGATCAAGGTGCCACCGAGGTCGTTGCCGCCGGCTCGCAGCACCTGGCGTACCCCCTCGGGTCCCAACTTCACCCAGCTGGCCTGCACGTTCGGAATGGTGTTGCGGTAGGCGATCCGGCCGACGGCGTGCATCAGGAGCGTCTCGCGGAAGGTGGGTCCGCGCCGGGCGCGGTGTTGCAGGTAGATGGGCGATCCCATGTGCACGAAGGACAGGGGAACGAATTCCGTGAAGCCACCGGTCTCGACCTGCACGTCACGAGTGCGCACGATGTGGCGGGCCCAGGATCGCGGCTGCTCGATGGAGCCGAACATGATGGTGACGTTGGAGCTGAGACCCACCTGGTGGGCCGTTCGGTGCACCTCCAGCCACTGCTCGGTGTCGATCTTGTCCGGGCAGAGCACCGCCCGCACCTCGTCGTCCAGGATCTCCGCCGCGGTTCCTGGCAGCGTGCGGAGCCCAGCATCGTGGAGCCGGGTGAGGTAGGCGTGCAGCGGCTCGCCCAGCCGGCGGGCGCCTTCGGTCACCTCGAGTGCGCTGAACCCGTGGATGTGGACGGTGTCCGATGCCCGGCGCACGGCGCGGATCACCTCGATGTAGTAGTCGCCGTCGAATTTCGGGTGGATGCCACCTTGCAGGCACACCTCGGTGGCCCCCGAAGCAACGGCCTCGCGGACTCGGTCGGAGATCTCGTCCACCGTCAGGAGGTACGGGTCGCCCCGCAGACTGAGCGACAACGGCCCCTTGGAGAACGCGCAGAACCGGCACTTGAAGGTGCAGATGTTCGTGTAGTTGATGTTGCGGTTGGCCACCCAAGTGACGTCGTCGCCCACGATCTCCTGGCGCAGGCGGTCGGCCACGGCGGCAACGGCGGCCACTTCGGGCCCACGCGCCGAGAACAGCGTGACGATCTGGTCTTCGTCGATCTCGTGGCCGCCGTCCACCGCGGCGAGCACCTCGGCGACGGCGCCGCCCGCGGTCGGCAGCGGCACGGCCGGCGGCTGCACCAGCGCGGGCGGGGCGACCTCGCCGCCCGACACCCACGGGTGGTCACGGGCGAGCCCTTCGGCGTCCGCTGCCTCGAGGACGGCGAAGCGCATGGCCGGGTCGAGCCAGCGCTCGGGGTTCACCACGACCTCGGGGTAGATGGCGAGGCGTGGGGCGAGCACCGCCCCGGCCGCCTCCGTGGCACGGCGCAGCACGGGGATGTCCGGCCAGGCCCGCTCGGGGTTGACGTGGTCGGCGGTGACCGGCGACACGCCGCCCCAGTCGTCGATCCCAGCCGCCACCAGCGGCGCCAGGTCGTCGGACAGGTTGGGCGGCGCCTGCAGGTGGATCTCGGGCGGCAGCACCAGCCGGGCGACGGCCACCGTCCAGACGAGCTCCTCGGGCGGGCACGGCGAAGCCTCGTGCATGGCCGTGCCCGGCTTCGGCCGGAAGTTCTGGACGATGACCTCCTGGACGTGCCCGTACCGGCGCCACGAGTCCGCCACCGCCACCAGCGCCTCGATCCGCTGGCGGCGTGTTTCGCCGATGCCGACGAGGATCCCGGTGGTGAACGGCACCGCCAGCTCGCCGGCCGCCTGCAGCGTGGCAAGCCGGCGCTCGGGGGTCTTGTCCGGGGAGCCCCGGTGACATGCGAGGTCGGGCGCCAAGCTCTCGAGCATCATGCCCTGGCTGACGGTGACCGGCCGGAGGGCAGCAATCTCGTCTGACGACAGCGCCCCGGCGTTGGCGTGGGGGAGGAGCCCCGTCTCGTCGCGGACTACGGCGCACATGGCCGCCAGGTACTCGACCGTGGTGGCATACCCGTTCGCCTGCAGCCACGACCGTGCTGCCGGGTACCGCTCTTCGGGCGCCTCGCCCAGCGTGAACAGCGCTTCGTGGCAGCCCGCGGCTGCGCCGGACCGGGCGATGGCCAGGACCTCGTCGGACGTGAGGTAGGGCGCGGCGAGCCGGGCCGGCGGCTGAGCGAACGTGCAGTAGCCGCACCGGTCGCGGCACAGCTGGGTCAGCGGGATGAAGACCTTGGGGGAGTAGGTGACCCGGCGGCCGTGGTGCTGGTCGCGCCGGGCTGCAGCCTCGGCGACCAGTGCCGCGATCGGCCGTTCCAGGAGCTCGAGCGGATCGTCCGTGGGCATACGGCAACCTTACCGGCCACCGAGCCCCGGGCCCTGATCCAGGGACGTGCACCGGATCGGATCGCCGGTGCTGGCGTCGGCCGGACCGTCGGGGGTGTGCGCCGCCGATGGCACCGGGGTGCCACGGTGAGGGCCGTGGGGAGGTGGGCCGGCGCTCGTGGCGTGGTGTCGGTCGCAGATGCTCGGCGCGCCTCGGACCGCAGATGCTCGGCGTGCCACCCGGGTCATGCCGTCGACACGACCTGGTCGCGCCCGGCGGTCTTGGCTGCATAGAGGCACCGGTCGGCCCGCAGCACCAGTTCGTCGGGCGCCTCGTTACCGTCCCAGACGGCGATGCCCGCCGAGAAGGTGACCGGCTGCCCGACACCGGCTGTGCGGTTGGCCTGGCGAACGGTCTGCAAGAGGTGCTCGGCGCCGACCACATCGGTCTCGGGCAGCACCAGGACGAATTCCTCGCCTCCGTACCGGGCCAGGAGGTCCTGAGCCCGGATGGCGCCGGCAACGGCGTTGGCGAACCGGCGGAGCAGTACGTCGCCAGCGCTGTGGCCGAACTGGTCGTTGTACACCTTGAAGTGGTCGAGGTCGATCATGGCGACGGCCAGGGGCGTGCCGGCCCGCGCCGCACGTGCGATGTCACGGTCGAGGACCTCAAAGAAGCGCCTGCGGTTGGCCAGTCCGGTGAGCTCGTCGGTGTTCGCCAGGACCGTGAGGTCGTCGACGAGCACGGCGCGGCTCGACATCGCGGCCAGCAGCGCGGCGACGGTGCCGGTCTGGCGCGTGTCGACGGGCACGCGTCCGGTGGACCGCCGGGGAGTGACCACGGCCAGGCTGGCGTTCCGGGCATTGACGACTGCATCGGGAGCTGCCGGTGGCGCCGAACGGGGAACCGGCGTCGCCACCAGCCCGGAGCGGGTGACCGGTCGGTCCGTCAGCACCGCTTCGTCAGCACATGAGACGGCCTGGGACAGCGCAACCCAGTCGCCGTGCGGCCATGCGAACACGAGCCGGACGGGTCCCCCCTGCGGGGGGCGCTCCACCACTGCGTACCTGTCCACGTCCATCGCTGCGGCCAGATCCTGGGCCACCGGAACGAGGTCGCCAGGCCAGTGACGGAGCGTGCTCGCCGTCGCGGCCAGGGTGTTGATCGCCGACAGGCGATCCATGTCGCGCACCGCTGCGTTCAGGATGCTCTGGGTGCCTCCGGCAAGCACGGCCGTCCCGCCCGCGAAGGCAAAGGTGACCGTGATCGCGTCTGCCGCGGGGTAGAGGAGCGAGGCCTGGACGGCGAGCGCTACGGCGAGCACGCAGAGGACTCCTCCCAGCAGGTGGTTGTCGCCGAAGAAGGCGGCGGCAACAGCTGGTACGCAGGTGAAGAACAGTGCGGCGCCATGGACCGGGCCGAGGCCTACGCCGAGCGCGGCGTAGGCACCGATGGCGAACGAGACCTCGGCGAACGCGCCGGCCGGCCGGATCCGGGCCAGGTCTCCGGCGCGCAGTGCGAGCACGTTCCAGACGTTCAAGGCGACCAGACTGGCGAAGAACCCTGCGCCGACGACGACGGCTGGGAGCGAACGCACCGCGAACCCGTTGATGGCCCCGACCGCCACCCATACGGGCAGGGTCAGCAGCAGTACCGTCACGCTCTGCAGCACGTGCCGAACGAAGCGCATGGTGGGCTGGGTCTTCCAGCCGATGCGGACGAACCGCACCCCATGTCGCCGTTCGGCGCCCGCGCCGTGGTCCATGCCGTTCACCCCCGGGAAGCCCGACCTCCGGCCAGTCTCGACTGCCTGCCGACATCGACAGGCACCCGAGGATCAGCGGCGGTCGCCACCCGATCCCACATCCCTCGCTTCGACCTGGCTGCGTGCGGATCCAAATGCAGGCAGTGGCTTTCAGAATACCAGGCAGCGCGCGGAGCGGGCCCGCTCCCCGAGCGCGCCGGGAGCCACCGCGACAGGGCGCGCCACGGGCGGCACGGTGGGCCACGGTCGGCAGGGTGGGCTACAGGCGGCACGGTGGGCCACGGTCGGCAGGGTGGGCTCCAGGCGGCACGGTGGGCCACATGCGGCACGGTGTCGATACCGGCCGAAGGCGCGCACTGCCGGCAGCCACCTGGGAAGCGGCCTTCGGACCGCAGCGATCAGGCAGCGGCGCCGGCAGCTTCGGGATCGACGAGCCACCGGACGTGCTCGGCGCACACCCGGTGTGCCGGTACCGGCATGCCTGAGCGCACCGCGGCGAACGCGTCCGCCTTGGCCGCACCGGACACGGTGAACAACGCCATTCGAGCTCTGGCCAGCGCGTGCAGGGTCAGCGTCATGCGCTGGTGCGGGTT
This sequence comes from Actinomycetes bacterium, assembly GCA_021803325.1. Lineage (GTDB taxonomy): Bacteria > Actinomycetota > Acidimicrobiia > Acidimicrobiales > UBA8190 > JAJZYI01. The sequence continues at coordinate 5,360 of JAJZLP010000111.1, read as the reverse complement.
GCGGCCCGACGGGTCACAGGAGTCGATGGCGAGCTGGCCCGGCGGGGCGCACAGGGCGTCGCTCCCGGGGAACAACGAGGCGGTGTGGCCGTCGGGTCCGAGCCCGAGGTGGACCAGGTCCGGCCGGAAGGTGGCAGCCACCCGGCGACCGTAGGCGGCGGCGCCGTCGGCGACGGTCATGGGATGGAACGCAGCGGGCGCCGGCACGTGGTCCAGCAGGGACTCGCGCACCAGGCGCTGATTGGCGTCAGGATCGTCGCCGTCGACGCAGCGCTCGTCGCCCATCAAGATGACCAGACGGGCCCACGGCACCTCCGCTGCCCGGCTGGCCAGGGCCTCGTAGCACCGACGCGCCGTCGGCCCGCCGGAGAGGACCAGACAGAACGACGATGCCGGACCGCCTGGTCGCCGGGCCACGGCATCGACCACGACGTCGGCAAAGGCCTGGGGCACGTCGTCGACGACATCGATGCGAACCGCACGAACCCGGGCCACCATCGCCATAACAGCGCCGCCGACGGTCACCCGATGGCGGCGAGATCGTCGACCGCGGTGCGAACGACCCTGCGCCCGTGGTCGAGCAGGCTGCGGTGGTCGCCGGCCGCCTGCGCGGCGATGAGCGTGGCGAAGTCGTAGGGATGGTCCGGGATCGGGACCCGCGGGCCCGGGTGCTGCGACACGATCTGAACGGCTACGACCGTGCTCGGACCCCCCTTGTGGAGCTGCCCGGTGGAGTGCAGGAACCGCGGGCCGTAGCCGGCGGTCACCGCCACGCCGCCCAGGTGGTCACGCACCCGGCGGCGCAGCGCCTCGAGCGCGTCGTCCTGCCCGAACGGGAGGTAGGCCTGCAGCGATACGTAGTCCCCGGGCTGGACCAATCGCTCCAGCTCCGACAGCAGCTGTCCAGGGTCGACCAGGTCGACGGCCGGAAGGGGCAATGACGCGAGCATCTCGTTGGTGTTGCGTTTCGACTCCGCGACGTTCGGCTCGTCGAACGGATCGATGCCGAGCACGTGACCACACACTGCCGTAGCCACCTCCCACCGGTAGAACTGCTCGCCGAGATCGGCCGGCTCGGCGAAGTGGATCGGCACGACGTGGCGGTCCGGGCCGTCTTCGGGTTCCACGGTCGGGACGGGGATGCACCCGGTCCCGTGCTTGCCGGTCGACTCGGCGATCAGCTGCTCCACCCACAACCCGAACGAGCGGTACTGCTCGGGGACGATCAATGTCACCTTGTCCTGACCCGCTCGGGCCGCCTCGCCCATGGCCATGCCCAGGCCGACCGCCTCGGCCAGCGGCACGTCGAGGGCCCGCCGGCACAGCTCGGCGACGTCGTAGCCGATGAGAGCAGCGGGGACCATGCCGAAGTACGACAGGACCGAGTAGCGGCCGCCGATGTCAGGGGGGTTCTCGAAGACCCTGGCGAAGCCGCGTTCCCGGGCCAGAGCAGCCAGCGGCGTGCCGGGATCGGTGATGGCCGCATAGCGCGACGGGTCCGCCATGATCGACCAGGCGTGGGCCAGCAGCGCATTGGGCTCCAAGGTCGTGCCTGATTTCGACGAGACCAGTACGAAGGCATCGGTGAGGTCGAGCGAGCCCACGGTGGCGGGGTGCGTGCTGTCGCACACCACCAGCCGGCGGCGACCCGCCGCACGCCCCACGGCAGCCTGGACGGCCTGCAGTACCGCTGGACCCAGCGACGACCCGCCCATGCCAAGGAGGACGATGGTGCCCTGGGCCACCGTGCCGGCCCATGCAGCCAGCTCGGCGGCCTCGGAGGCCATCCGCTCGGGGACTGCCAGCCAGCCCAGGCGGTTCGGGGCCACGTTCCCTGCCGGCCACAGCCCGACGTCTCGGGCGACCAGGCGGGCGGCGAGGTCATCAGCCGAATCGGCGGCGGGTGCCGGGCCCGCGGCGCCGAGGTCCGGGGCGTCAGGCACGGGAGCTCCCCGGGGCCAGCGCTTCGGCCTTGTCCCGAAGTGCCTGCAGCAGGTCGTCGAACGACGATGCGAAGGAGGCGACGCCCTGGTCCTCGAGCACCCTGGCCACGTCCTCCAAATCGATGCCCAGCTCGGCCAGGCGGTCGAGCGTGCGCCGTATCGCAGGGGGGTCGGCGTCGATGGCCCGCGCCGCCGTGCCGTGGTCGAGGAACGCAGCCACCGTGTCGTCGGGCATGGTGTTGACCGTGTCGGGGCCGATGAGCGAATCGACATACAGCAGGTCCGGGTACGCAGGGTTCTTCGTGGAGGTCGACGCCCACAGCGGACGCTGGACCGCAGCGCCATGTGCCGCCAGGGCGGCCCATCTCGGCCCGTCGAAGGTGTCCTGGAACAGCTGGTAGGCGGCACGGGCCTGCGCCACGGCGGCGGTACCCCGGGCCGCCAGCAGGTCCGTGCTGCGCGACCCGTCGGCCTGGTCCGCCAGGACCTGCAGCCGGCGGTCCACCTCGGTGTCGACCCGGCTGACGAAGAACGACGCCACACTCCGGATGGGGCTCAGGTCCGCCGTACCCGCGGCCAGGGCGTCCTCCAACCCGGCGATGTACGCCTCCATGACCGCCTCGTACCTCGACAGACTGAAGATCAAGGTGACGTTGATGGACCGGCCCTCGCCGATCATGGTGCGGATCGCCGGAACACCAGCCTGGGTGGCGGGGATCTTCACGAACACGTTGGGCAGCCCGATCCGGTGGTGGAGATGACGCGCGGCCGCGATCGTGCCGGCCGTGTCGTGGGCCAGCGACGGCGCCACCTCGACCGACACGTAGCCGTCGATGCCGGCCGATTCGTCGTGGACAGAGCGCAGGACGGAGGCGGCCGCCACGATGTCGTCGATCACGAGCTCCCAGTAGGCGTCCTCGACGGTGTGGTCCCCCAGCAGCGACCGGAACTGCTCGTCGTAGGCATCGTTGCCCTCGATCGCCTTCGCGAAGATGGTGGGGTTGCTGGTGACGCCCCGGATGCCGCTGGCGACAAGGTCGGCCAGTGTCCCCTGGCGCAGCAGGTCCCGGCGCAGGTTGTCGAGCCAGGGGCTCTGCCCCTGGTCCCGGTAGAGGTCGTGCAGTCGGGTCACGGCTCGCTCCTAGGTGATGGTCGGACGAAGCGGTGTGCCGCCTCGGAGCAGCGCCCGAGCATGCGCCGCCACGTTCTCGGGTGTGAAGCCGAGGTGCTGAAGCACCACGGGGCCGGGGGCCGATGCCCCGAACCGGTCCAGGCCGACCACGGCGTCGGCGTAGCGTTCCCAGCCGAAGGGACTGGCGGCCTCGACGGCGAGCACCGGGATCCCGGGCGGCAGCACGGCGCGGCGGTAGTCCTCGTCCTGTTCCTCGAACAGGTCCCATGACGGCATGGACACGGTTCGGGCGGCGATGGGACCGCCTGTGTCGTCCTCGGCGAGCAGGTCGGACGCGGCCACGCAGAGCTGGACCTCGCTCCCCGTGCCGATCAGGACCACGTCTGGTGTGCCGGCGGGCGCGTCGGCGAGCACGTAGGCGCCGCGGTCGACCGGAGCGCCCTCGGTGCCGTGCAGCACCGGCACGGCCTGGCGCGACAGCACCAAGGCGGTCGGCCCCCCGCGTTCCACCGCCACGCGCCACGCCTGGGCGGTCTCGTTGGCGTCGGCCGGGCGGAGGATGCGGAGGCCGGGCATGGCGCGCAGTGACGGCAGCTGCTCCACCGGTTGGTGCGTCGGGCCGTCCTCGCCGAGACCGATGGAGTCATGCGTCCAGAAGTAGACGACGTGCGCCTCGGACAGGGCCGCCAGGCGCACGGCGGGGCGCATGTAGTCGCTGAAGACGAAGAAGGTGCCGCCCACCGGGAGCACGCCGCCGTGCAGGGCCATGCCGTTCATGGCTGCGCCCATGGCATGCTCCCGGATGCCGTAGTGGACCTGGGAGCCACCGGGATCTGCCGCTGACTGGGCGGTGGCGCCCGCGATCTCGACGCCGGTGTTCTCCGTCAGGTCCGCCGACCCGGTCAGCAGGCCAGGAATGCGCGCGCAGGTGGCGTCAACACACTGCTTGATGGCTCGGCGGGTCGCTACCGACGTGCCGGGCTCGAAGCGGGGGAGGTCGTCTGCCCAGCCGTCGAGGCCCGTCCCGTGCCATGCAGCGTCCCAATGGGCCTGATCGGCAGCACGGGCGGCACGTCGCTCGTCCCAATCGCGCCGGGCCGCCCGCCCGCGGTTGGTGGCGGTCCGGTAGAGCTCCCGGACCTCGTCGGGAACCCAGAACGTCTGGTCGGGCGGAAGGCCCAGGATCTCCTTGGTGGCTCGGACCACGTCCTCGCCGAGGGGTGAGCCATGTGCGGCCGACGTGTCCGTCTTCCCCGGCGCCGGCCACCCGATATGGCTGCGGAGCACGAGGAGCGAGGGCCGGTCGTCGACGGCCTTCGCCCGCTCGATGGCGGACTGCAGCGCGAGCACGTCGTTGGCCGCCTCGCCGAGCTGCTCCACGTGCCAGCCGTAGGCGGCGAACCGCTCGGGCACGTCGTCGCTGTACGCCAGGTCGGTCGAGCCGTCGATGGTGATGTGGTTGTCGTCGTAGACGGTGATAAGCCTGCCCAAGCCAAGGTGGCCGGCCAGCGAGGCCGCCTCGTGGCTGATGCCCTCCATCAGGTCGCCGTCGGAGCAGACGACGAAGGTGTGGTGGTCGACCAGGTCGGGGCCGAACCGGGCCCGGAGCCACCGCTCGGCGAGGGCCATGCCGGCGCCGTTGCCGACGCCTTGGCCGAGTGGACCGGTCGTGACCTCGACGCCAAGTGTGTGGTGCACCTCAGGGTGCCCAGGGGTGAGCGAGCCCCACTGGCGGAACGCTGCCAGGTCGTCGCGGGTGAGCCCATACCCGGTGAGGTGGAGCATGGCGTACAAGAGGATCGAGGCGTGACCACACGACAGCACGAAGCGGTCTCGGTCCGGCCAGTGCGGCTGGTCGGGATCGTGCTGCATCACTCGGGCGAACAAGGTGTGTGCCAGGGGAGCGAGCGCCATCGCCGTCCCCGGGTGACCTGCGCCCGCCTTCTGTGGGCCGTCCATGGCGATGCCGCGGATGACGTCGATGGCGAGCTGCTCGGTCGGGTCGAGCGGGTCGAGCGTGCCTACGGCCGTTCCGTCGTGGTCCACCCGGCCCACCGTACCCGTCCCTGGGCTCCATGCAACCGGCGCCCCAGTGGGCGCGACGACGGCCACCGGCTGCGAATGCCCTGCTGCCGCGGCCGGTGCCACCGAGATCCACTGTGCCAGTGCTGCCGGCAGGCGTGTGCCAGTGCTGCCGGCAGGCGTGTGCCAGTGCTGCCGGCAGGCGTGTGCCAGTGCTGCCGGCAGGCGTGTGCCAGTGCTGCCGGCAGGCGTGTGCCAGTGCT
>JAJZLP010000171.1 GCA_021803325.1 Actinomycetes bacterium | reverse complement strand
TCCGCCCGCGAGCTGGGCTGCTACGACCGCCTCGGCGCCCTGCAGGTTCCGGCCCGTACCTGGCTCGACTCCGACCGGCCGAGCCGCAGCCTGAACGCCCGGCTCGGCTCGTTCGGGTCGGACAGCAGTGCGGACACCAGGCTCGCCTCCTACCGGTCGAGCCCCAGCGTGAACGTCGGCTTGGGCGAGGTCTCAGGCAGCCGGTGCTCGGCCGACAGGCGACGGACAGCGGTGCCGGTGGCGAGGAACTCCGTTGCGTGCTCGCCCCACGCGTGGTTGGCGACATGCGCCTTGACCGCCACGATGCCCGATGCCTGGACCTGGGTGGCCTCGGCTTGCATGCGGGCGAGCGACAGCTCGCGGGCCTCGTAGATGCCCTGGGTGAACTGCGCCAGCTCCTGGTTCTGCCCGGACTGCCGCAGCGCCTGCAGAGCCGCCTGGTGGGCGATGTGGTAGACGCAGGTCCCCAGCACGAACGTGACCGGTACCGCCCCGGTCGTCAGCAGCAAGTAGAAGTCCTGCGCGGACAGGTCGGAGGTGAACGCCCGGCCGTCGGGGGCGCGATGCGCGCCGGCGCTGGCGAGGGAGCGCACCGCCGTGCCCGTTGCCAGGAACTCCAGCACGTCGTGGCCCCACCCGTGGGACTGCATCCGCAGGTCCACACCGACGATGCCATCTGCACCGAGCTGGTCGGCCTCGGCCCGCATGCGGGCCATGGCCAGCCCACGAGCGTTGTACATGGCCTGGGTCAGCACGTTCAGTTCCTGGTTCTGCCCCCACCGGGCCACCTGCAGACCGATGTGGTAGATCGACGTGCCGAGCACAAACCCCAGCGGCTCGAACCCCGCCTTGTCCAGCTGCACGTACTCCCACACCGACAGGTCCGAGGTGAACACCCCTGCCGGGTTGGCACCGGCGGTGTGCGCCAACCGCGCAGCGGCCGCCTCAGGCTCCCACCTGGACGCGTCAGGACCCGGACCCCGTCCGAACATCGGCATGTGACCTCCTCCAACAGCTAGGTCCGCGGCAGCCCGCTGCGCCCAGCACCCCGCCACGGACCCGCTCCGTGCGCGAGCGAACCCTACGCCGCCGGGAAGCCGGGCACCAGGCTCCGAAGCACGATGACCGCGCCGTGGCGGTCGAGGTCGCTGTTGCCCGAGCCGCAGTCGCGGTCGTACACGCACCGAGGACATCCGGTCTCGCAGTCGCAGCTGACCAGCATGTCGGCGGCCAGCCGGGACAGCTCGCCGATCTGGTCGTAGGCGGCGTCGACGATGCCCGACCCGCCGTCGTAGGCGTCGTAGACCAGGAACGACGGCCCGCCGCTCTCGGGGTCGACGATCGTCGACATGCCGCCGACATCCTGGCGGTCGCACATGGCCAGCAGGGGCAAGGCGTGGATGAGGGCATGCTCGGCGCCATGCAGCGCGGCCAGCGGCTCGGCGCCTGTCGGGCCGGAGGTCGGGTCGGCAGCGGGGTAGGCAGCGGGGTGCGATACCAACGGCTCGGCGCCCGTCGGCTCGGCGCCCGTCGGCTCGGCGCCCGTCGGCTTGGCGCCCGTCGGGCCGGAGGTCGGGTCGGCAGCGGGGTGCGATGTCAACGGCTCGGCGCGATACCAACCCGCCGGCCGTTGCGCACGCCCGCCGAGCAGCGTGCGCAGGTCCACCCGCGGGACCAGCCGGAGCGCCCGGGTGTGGAGCGTGGCCACCGGCATCTCGAGCGGCACCGTGCCGAGCAATTCGTCACCGTGGTACTGGCGGTAGCCGACGACCTGGCTGCGAACCACGGCCGGGCCCACGGTGACGTCCCACACCCCCACCACACCCCGGCGGTCCGGCGGGCCCGCCCGATGCTCCCGGGCGACGAGCGACCGGGTGTGGTCCCGGTCGGTTGCCACTTCGGCCGTCGCTTCGCCGGCGTCGAGATCGAGCCCGGTGACCCGGAACGTCTCGCCTCTGTGGAGGAAGACCGCTCCGGGATGCGCCTGGCGCATGGCACGCCACGGGTCGAGCACCTCGAGCACGTCGGAGCCCACCCGGAGCACCACGGCGCCGTCGGGCTGACCGTCGAGCCGCACGGCGCTCGCCGGGCGGAAGGTGCCGACGAACCCCATGGCCATGTCCCGGCGCGCCTCGCCGCCCCGGGCGCCGCCGGCTCCAGCGGCGGCTGGCGCGGCAACGGAGGCGACCAGTCCTTCGGCGCGCAGTCCCTGGAGCACCGCCGGCAGATCAGGTCCGAAACGATCGGCCTCGTCGGCGTGCACCGGCATCTCTGCCGAGGCGCACAGCACCTGGCCGGCCAGCACGTCCACGTTGCCAAGCGCCACGACGGCCCGTTCGACCGGGGCGTCGAACAACGTCGACGGACGCCGCACGATGTAGGCGTCGAGCGGGTCGTCACCGGCGACGATGACTGCCAGCGCTGGACGTCCGGCCCGCCCGGCCCGCCCGATCTGCTGCCAGGTGGAGGCGACGGTCCCCGGGTACCCGGCCAGCACTGCCGCGTCGAGCCCGCCGATGTCGATGCCGAGCTCCAACGCGTTGGTGCAGATCACCGCGTCGAGAGCACCGGACCGGAGATCGGCTTCGATGGCACGCCGCTCGGCTGGTCGGTAGCCGGCCCGGTAGGGGCTGATCCGGGTGCCCGGCGCCAGGGCCGACGTCCAGCGAGCCACCAGCTCGGCCAGCACCCGCGAGCCGGTGAAGCAGATCGTGGTCTGCCCGGCACGTACGAGCGCTGCCACCACCGCGGCGGCCTGCGCTCCCATCGAGCGCTGGGGGTCGGCGGCGGCGTCGAACAGCGCGACCACCCGCTCGCCGTGCCCGGCGCCGTCGGCGTCGACCACCGTGACCGGCCGCCCGACGAGCGCGGTGCCGTGGTCGGCCGGGTTGGCGATGGTCCCCGACGCCAGCACGAAACGGGGCGACGCTCCCAGCCGCTCGCACAGCCGGGTCAGCCGCCGCAGGACGAGCGCCACGTTGGCCCCGAGCACCCCCCGGTACCGATGCGACTCGTCCACCACCACCACCGCCAGGTGAGCCAGGAACCGGCGCAGCGTGTCGGCCTGGGGCAGGTACTCGTGGAGCCCGTAGGGGTTCGACACGATGATCCGGGACTCCCGTCGGATGCGGGCTCGCACCGCGCTCGGGGTGTCGCCGTCGTAGGCAGCGGGCTTCGCTCCCAGCCCGATGGCGCGGTCCAGGGCCACCAGATGCTCGAGCTGGTCGTGTGCCAGCGCCTTGGTCGGGTAGAGGTAGAGGGCGGTTGCCGACGGGTCGGCCAGCAGCTCCTCGGCCACGCAGCAATTGAACGCCAGGCTCTTGCCCGACGACGTCCGCGTGGCCAGCAGCACGTCCGCTCCCGCCCGCCAAGCATCGACTGCGGCGGCTTGGTGCGTGAACAGCTCCAGTCCACGCGAAGCGAGATGCCGAGCGAGCACCGGAGGCAACGGGTCAGCCGGCGCGGCGAAGCGGGCCGAGCTCGCCGGCTGGCGCACGACGTGGCGCACCTGGCCGCGGTACCAGGGAGCCGACTGCAGGGCGTGCAAGGCACCACCACCACCGGCACCACCACCACCGGCACCACCACCACCGGCACCACCACCACCGGCACCACCACCACCACCGGCACCACCGGCACCACCAGCACCAGCACCAGCACCAGCACCAGCACCGCCGACACCAGCACCGCCGACACCAGCACCGCCGACACCAGCACCGCCAGCACCAGCACCGCCGACACCAGCACCGCCGACACCAGCACCGACACCACCGACGCGAGAGCCACCGGCACCGCTGCGTCCGACGGGCACCGGCCGCACTCGTTCGCCTGTGCCTGCTCCGCTATCGCTCATCGGCACCAGTGGAGCGCCTCGTCGCACATCCTCCCCAACAGCGCCACGAGTGCCAGCAGGT
>JAJZLP010000061.1 GCA_021803325.1 Actinomycetes bacterium | reverse complement strand
GGTGCTGGTGGACTCGCCCGGGGCGGCCAGGAGCTGGCGCGAGGCGCCGGAGATCGACGGGATCGTGCACGTGCCCGCCGGCTTGGCGGTCGGGCAGGTTCACCAGGTCCAGGTGCAGTCGGCCGCCGGCCCTGACGTGTGGGCGGAGCCGGAGCCGTGAGCGTGGCCGAAGGCGGGGAGAGCGGGGCCTCCGGCGCGGCGCCGGCACCTTTGAACGCCGCGCCAGACCCACGGGTCGACCTGGCCCGCGGTGGTGGGCTGGCCGCGAGCACGCCGCCTCCTGCATCGTCGGGTGAACCGACCCTCGCAGTGTCGGGTACACCGGCCCCTGCATCGTCGGATGGACCGACCCGTGCCCAGGTCCGTACGGGGTTTGGCCCTACCGCACTGGCGACGCCGGCGAACGCGGTGACGGTCGCCCGTCTGGCGGTCGCCCCGGTGGTGGTCGTGATGGTGGCGGTGTCGGGGGCAACATGGGCTGCGTTCATCCTCGCCTTCGTGGTGGGGGTGACCGACGGGCTCGACGGCTGGCTCGCCCGGCGCCAGGGTCCGACGCGCTCGGGCGCTTTCATCGACCCGCTGGCCGACAAGGTCGTCGTGGTCGGGCTGCTCGCTGCTGTCGCGGCGCGTGGGGAGGTGACGTGGGTCCCTGTCCTGGTGATCGGGGTCCGGGAGCTGACGATGAGCGTCTATCGATCCGTCGCCGGCCGACACGGCGTGTCGGTTCCTGCCCGCCCCCTGGCGAAGGCGAAGACGCTGGTGCAGGGCGTCGCCACCGGGCTGTGCGTCCTGCCGCCGGTTGCCTCGCACCATGAGGTGCTCGACGTAGCTGTCTGGGTGGCCGCAGCGCTGACGGTGGTGAGCGGGGTCCAGTACCTGCTGGACGGCCGGCGGGCCGCGGCGCTGGGATCTGTGTCGTGAAGGTCGAGGTCCTCGCGGTCGGCACCGAGCTGTTGCTCGGGCAGATCGCCGACACCAACGGGGCCTGGTTGGGTGAGCAGCTGGCTCTGGCCGGTGTGGACTCGCACTTCCACCAGGTGGTCGGCGACAACCTGGACCGGATCGTCCTGGCGCTTCGGACCGCGCTGGCTCGAGCGGACGGGGTGGTCGTCACGGGCGGGCTCGGGCCGACCCACGACGACATCACGCGCGAAGCCATCGCCGAGGTCATGCAGGTCCCCCTCCGTCGAGACCCCGAGATAGCGGGACGGATCGAGGCGCTCTTCGCGTCCCGTGGCCGCGAGATGCCGGCCTCGAACCTCCGCCAGGCAGAGGTGCCCCAGGGGGCGACGCCGATCGAGCAACGCACGGGGACAGCACCCGGGCTTGTCTGCCCGGTTGGCGGCAAGGTCATCTACGCGTTGCCTGGTGTTCCGTACGAGCTCACCGAGATGTTCACACGCGGTGTGCTGCCCGACCTCCGTCGCCGGCTGGCGTCGAGTGGTTCCACCGGGGTTATCGCCAGCAGGGTGCTGCGCACGTGGGGGCTGAGCGAGTCGGCGCTCGGTGAGCGGCTCGCCGAGCGGGTGGCGGCACTCGACGAAGCGGGTGGTAACCCGTCGCTTGCGTTGCAGGCGAGCGGCATCGAGGGGATCAAGGTGCGGATCACGGTCAAGGCCACCGATCCGCAGTCCGCTTCGGCCATGCTCGCCGCCGAGGAAGCTGAAGTCCGGGCGGTGGTCGGCGCCGAGGTGTTCGGTGTCGACGCGGAGACCATGGAGCTCGCGGTGAGCCGCATGCTGCTGGAACGCCATCTCACCCTGGGGCTGGCGGAGTCCCTCACCGGCGGGTTGGTGGCGTGTCGCCTGGTCGCGGTGCCCGGTGCCAGCGCCTGGTTCCGGGGATCGGTCGTGTCGTACGCGCCCGAGGTCAAGTGGAACCTGCTCGGCGTTCCTGCGGGACCGGTGGTGACGGAGGCGGCCGCCGAGGCCATGGCCGTCGGTGCTGCCAACGCCCTGGGTGCTGACGTCGGGCTGGCGCTCACCGGAGTGGCCGGCCCCGACGAGCTCGAAGGCCATGCGCCCGGGACCGTGATCGTGGGACTGGTGCTGCCGGGGGAACCCCCGTCGTCACGGCATCTCCGACTTCCCGGCGACCGCGAGCGAGTGCGGCAGATGGCGGTCATCTCGGCGCTCGACCTGGTACGCCGGGCGCTGGCGACCCAACCGGCCGCTGGCAGCTAATCCGCGCACCCAGTGGGGTGCTCCGAGTGCGAAGAGTGGTCGGTTTGGCCGCCGGTTCGAACGATGTGCCTCGGTGTGGCGCCCAACGGGTACGGTCGGTGTGCATGGCCCGTTCCGCAGCCGATCGACATTCCCGTTGGCGCCGCCCGACCCCGCAGGGATCGCTGCGGCCTCTGGTGCCGCCGCAGCAGGCAAACGCTCGGCCGTCCGACCGCACTGAGACCGGGGATCCCCCGCCCGACCCTGGGCCGGGCCGCTCGGAAGGGCACCACGGAGCCCCTGCCTCTGCGTCCGCCCCTGCCTCTGCATCCGCCCGTGTCGCGGTCCCTGCCCCTGGCGCGTCCGTGCGCGTGCGCAAGCCCGACCACGCCTGTGTGGCGCCACGCGGGGGCGCCGAGCCAGTCCCCGGCCAGTCCCGAGTGCGGGTGTTGCGGACGCCCGAGGAGCTTGCCGCGGCCAGGGAGCGGGCGGCGACACAGATGCAGCGCATCGCCGCGGCCATGGGGCCGGCGGCGCGGCGGCTTCGTTCCGTCGGGGCGGTCGACACCAGGAGCACGCCCCCGGGTGCTCCTGCCGACAAGGCCGACCGGTAGGGACAAGCCCAACGCACGATGCGCCGTGCTGCCGGGCAGCGTTCGGCGTGGTCGCCGTCACAGGCTGGCAGGCCGGATGCTGGCCGGCACCAAGGTGGTTGCCGGTCGGCAGTGGATCGGTGCACCCGCCGCAGGTGGGTGCACCCCACGGTGCGGTGCCATCCCCACCGGTTCGGAGCGATGCCGGCGCGCCAGCGCGTGGAGTGACATCGGCCGCATACTGGAGGGGACGACGGCGACGGAGGTGCCATGTGGCGGAACCGCATGGATGACCGGCTCGCGGGTGCCCAGAGGCGTGGCAGGTCCGGGCCTGGGGTGTCCGGGGATGGTCCCGATCCCATGACCGACAGGCCTGGGGAACGAGCGCTCGGTGCGATGGCCGAGGCGGCGCGCCGGGCGGCGCAGTCCACCGGGATCCCTGGCTCAGCCCCGGCCGGCAGGCTGAATTCTGCCGAGCGGCCGGTTGCTCGCTCCGACGAGGTGGCGCCACGTCGACGGTGGCCATCGCGCAACCGGACGACGGCGAGTGGCGGTGCCGGGGACCAGCGTTCCGGTGGTGGCCCAGATGTCGGTGCCGGCCGCGGTGGTGGTGTCGGTCCCGGTGCGGGTCCCGGTGCGGGTCCCGGTGCTGGTCCCGGTGCCGGTCCCGGTGGTGGTCCCGATCCCGGCCGCGGTGGTGGCGCCGGACCCGGTTTCGGTCCCGGTGCTGGTCCCGGTGCCGGTCCCGGTGGTGGTCCCGATCCCGGCCGCGGTGGTGGCGCCGGACCCGGTTTCGGACCCGGTGCGGGTGCGGGTGCCGTGATGGCAGGGCGATGGCGTTCCCGGCAGGTTGCCTCGGTCGCGCTCGTAGGGGTGGCACTCATCGCGGCCGGCGCGGCGGTCGCCGTGGCCAGCGCTGGAAGGAGTCCCCAGCGGGCTCCGGTCTCGGCGGCATACCGAGACCGTGCTCGCCACCCAAGCGCCCCGACGTCACCGGGATCCGTTCCGGACCGGCCTGCCGCCGGTTCGGGGTTGCCGCCGACAAGCTCGGGGCCGTCGTCCCCCGGTTCGGGGTTGTCGCCGACAAGCTCGGGGCCGTCGTCCCCCGGTTCGGGGTCGTCGCCGGCAAGCTCGGGGTCGTCGTCCGCCGGTTCGGGGTT
>JAJZLP010000146.1 GCA_021803325.1 Actinomycetes bacterium | reverse complement strand
TGCCCTGTGCCAAGCGCACGTGCCGCCCGGTACAGCTGGCTTCTCACACTGCGACCTGCCATCACGTCGCTCCTCTCCATCGCATCCGGTCCAACGGGGCACGCGACGATTCGTCGCGCATCACCAGTCCGCCCAGCCGTCGCCACCAGCGGCACCGGCCGACGCCCGCCCCAGCCGCCCTCGCTCACGGTGCAACAGCTCATGGTGCAGGCCACCGCCCGAGGTCGCCGGCACATCCGCTGACAACGACCACCGCACCTTCGCGACAGTCACCCCCGACGGCACCTGGAGCACCACGCAACCCGTGGGCGCCTCGCCTGGCGCGATGCGGTGCTCGCCGCCGGTGCCGTGGGTGCACGCAGCGACGCCGCTCGAGTCAGGACAGTACGAATGAACGTCAGGCCCGACCACTGCGGCGCTCGTCTCCGCATCATCGGAGATAGCGCTCCGGCCGGGTGCCGCCTGGAACACTGCCGCTGCGAACCGCTTCTCAGGATCCGGCGTGGTGAACCGGCCCGCCCCTTGCGCCGGGCCGATCATCAGTGGCAGCTGTACCTGGCGCGAATCGCCGCGCTCGCCACGCAACGCGAGAGCCGCCCCGGCGTGTGCCGCCGCTCGCGACACCGGTCTGGTCGGCTTCGCTCCAGACGAATGCGGTGCGGTCGGCGTCGACGTGGCGACGACATGGACCTTCGACCCTCCAGCTGGAAAAGCGATCGCGATCACCACGCCGGCCACCACGCCGAGGCCAAACCTCGTCTGCTTGCGCCGGCACCACGACCGCAGCGCCCTCGCCCGGGCCTTCGCCGCCTACGCATCCGCCGAAGCCACCTTCAGCTGGTCATCCATCTCCCACCCACTGGTCGACCACATCATCCTCGCCCCCCGCTGCTGGTGCAACCATCGGCTCGCGGCGGGACCCGACCTCGTCACCACAGCGAAGGCGCCCGACGCGTTGCCGCCGGTCGGCGCCGGCCCCGCGACTGCCACTGGGGTCGGCTGCCACTGGGGTTAGCTGCCACTGGGGTTAGCTGCCACTGGGGTCGGCTGCCACTGGGGTTAGCTGCCACTGGGGTCAGCGCGACCGGGGAGAGCACCTCTGTCGCCGCGCACGGTTGTGGTGGCGTGCCGGCAGCTCTCGGTCTGCGGGTCCAGGCCCGGGCTGACCCGCACCTGTCAGACGCCTGGAGAGCGTTCGCGTATGCTGCCCTGCACGGGACCAGTCGACCGAGCACGGGCACACGACGGAGAGCGTCCGTGGCCGACCGACGAAATCCCTGATGGAGAGGTGCGAGAGCGGCCGAATCGGACTCACTGCTAATGAGTTGACCTGGGAAACTGGGTCCGAGGGTTCAAATCCCTCCCTCTCCGCTGTACTGGCGTCCTGGGTCCCGGCTCGGGCGCCTGCGTGGGCGGAACCCGGTGGCACCCCGGGTATCCGTCGTTGTCGGCCTGGGGTCCCCAGGTTCGAGGCCCGACGCGGGTACCGTCGGCGCTGTGGGCCGATCTGCCGATCCTCGTTCCCGGACCCGTTGCGCGTCCGGATCGTCGGGCGCTCCTGCTCCCGATCCGCAGGGGGGCTGGCCGCTGGGTGCCGTGCCCCGGCGTGCGGGGGGCATCGTCGTCGCCGGCGAACTGCCGCTGGTCGCGCTGGTCCACCGTCAGACACGCGACGATTGGACATTCCCGAAAGGGAAGATCGAACCCGGCGAGCTTCCTGAGGACTGTGCGCGGCGCGAGGTCGCGGAGGAGACGGGGCTCCGATGCCAGACGTTGCGGTTCGCCGGGATCGCCGAGCACGTCGGTCGGCGCAGTGGCCGCCCCAAGATGGTCGCCTATTGGCTGATGCACCCGCTGGGTGGGGCGTTCCAACCCGGTGACGAGGTCGACGACCTTCGGTGGTCGGGGCTCGCTGGAGCGCTGGCATTGCTGACCTACGAGCACGACCGCGTGCTGTTGGACCGGCTCGCCGCCGAAACCGTTGGCTTGGGTCGTCTGCGGTCTCCGTGGACGGCCACCTCGCCTGCCGGGGGCCTGGCCGGCTGACGAGTTGCGGCCGGCCGATGGGACCGGGCCGGCTGGTGCCGAGGTCCGCCCTGCGGTGGCCGGTCGGGGTACCGGTAGATTGTGGAGGTGGCCGACCGGTACTGGCTGGAGACGTTGGGCTGCCCGAAGAACCAGGTCGACTCGGCCAAGCTGGCCGGGTCGCTCACCGCGGGGGGCTACGAGCCCGCTTCCGGGCCCGACGAAGCCGACCTGGTCGTGGTCAACACCTGCGCCTTCATCGAGGCCGCCCGGCAGGAGTCGATCGACACCATCTTGGAACTGGCCACTGCCAGGCGGGACGGTGCTCGCCTGGTGGTCACCGGGTGCATGGCGGAGCGCTACGGCGACGAGCTGGCAGCAGCACTGCCCGAGGTCGACCGGGTGGCGGGCTTCGGCGTGCCGCTCGTCGGACCGCTCGACGGGGCTTGTGCCGAGGAAGGGGAGGGTGCTGCTTGCGGCGCGGTCCCGGCCGCGACGGTCGTGGCGGTACCGGGGCCGGCGCGGCGGTCACAGCCATCGCCGGGGGCACCGCCGCGGTCGGGTCGCGGTCTGGCGCTGGCGGTCCGGCCCACCCCGGCGTTCGACCTGCTGGAGCTGCCTCGGCCGGCGGCCTCGGCTCCGTGGGCGTACGTCAAGGTGGCCGAGGGATGCGACCGGCGCTGCGGGTTCTGCGCCATCCCGTCGTTTCGCGGTCCGCAGCGGTCCCGCTCCGTGGACGCGGTCCTTGCTGAGGTCGACGCGCTTGGACCCGGGGTCCGCGAGGTCGTGCTCGTTGCCCAGGACCTGGCGTCGTGGGGACACGACCGCACGGGCTCGGGGCTCGGGGCTGTCGCGGTCGACGCCGATGCCGGAGGCGACAGCGGCGGCCGGCGGGGGGCGGCCCGGCCGCTGGTCGACCTGGTGGACCGGCTCTCCAGGCGTGTCGAGCGGGTCCGGCTGCTCTACCTCTACCCCTCGTCGCTCGACGACGCCTTGGTAGCTGCCATCGTCGGCACCGGCATTCCGTACTTCGACCTGTCGCTCCAGCACGTGTCGCGCCCCCATGTCCAGCGGATGCGCCGCTGGGGTGATGGTGACCGGTTCCTGGAGCGCATCGCCGCGATTCGTGCGGCCGCACCCGACGCAGCCCTTCGCTCGTCGTTCATCGTGGGGTACCCGGGCGAGACGGAGGAGGACCACGACCAGCTCCTCGCCTTTCTGGGCGAGGCACGCCTGGACTGGGCCGGGTTCTTCACGTTCTCGCCAGAGCCGGGCACCTACGCTGCGGGGCTCGGCGGCATTGTTCCCGGCGAGCTGGCCATGGAGCGGCTGCGTGAGTGCGCGGAGGTCCAGGATGCCATCACCGAGGAGAAGCGGCGAGCGTTGGTCGGCCAGAGCGTCGAGGTGCTGGTGGACTCGCCCGGGGCGGCCAGGAGCTGGCGCGAGGCGCCGGAGATCGACGGGATCGTGCACGTGCCCGCCGACCTGGCGGTCGGGGAGATCCACCAGGTCCAGGTGCAGTCGGCCGCCGGCCCTGACGTGTGGGCGGAGGCAGCGCCATGAGCGTGGCCGAAGGCGGGGAGAGCGGAGCCTCGGGCACGGCGCCGGCACCTGCGGACGCCGCGCCAGACCCCCTGGTCGACGTGGCCCGCGGTGGTGGGTTGGCCGCGAGCACGCCGCCTCCTGCATCGTCGGGTGAACCGACCCTCGCAGTGTCGGGTACACCGGCCCCTGCATCGTCGGATGGACCGACCCGTGCCCAGGTCCGTACGGGGTTTGGCCCTACCGCGCTGGCGACGCCGGCGAACGCGGTGACGGTCGCCCGTCTGGCGGTCGCCCCGGTGGTGGTCGTGATGGTGGCGGTGTCGGGGGCTACATGGGCTGCGTTCATCCTCGCCTTCGTGGTGG
>JAJZLP010000166.1:17799-23688 GCA_021803325.1 Actinomycetes bacterium | reverse complement strand
CAGGCGGTGCCTCAGGGGCAGGCGGTGCCTCAGGGGCAGGCGGTGCCTCAGGGGCAGGCGGTGCCTCAGGGGCAGGCGGTGCCTCAGGGGCAGGCGGTGCCTCAGGGGCAGGCGGTGCCTCAGGGGCGGGCGGTGCCTCAGGGGCAGGCGGCAGGCCCACCGGGCTCGCTGGACGGCACCGACGCCGACGCCGGGGCCGGAACTGTCGAAGGGGAAAGTGCAGGAGCTGCCCGTCCGTTGCCGTCGGCCCCTCGCCCTCTGGCGCCGGCACCGCCGGGCTGCACGCCCGCCAACGGGGCCGGGAGCGGGCGGGCATGCACCATCGTCAGGCGGCGGGTGGGACGGGTCAGCGCGACGTACAGCGCTCGCAGACCCTGGATGGACTCTTCGACGACAGCGGTGGGCTCGACCACCACGACGCCGTCGAACTCCAGGCCGTTGGCCAGGTCGACGGGGAGCAGGCTGAGCGGTGCGCCGAGGCCGTCGCGCCGCGGGTCGGTGGCGCTGACCCCTGCCGCGTCGAGCCCGACGGCGAGCTCGCCGACCAGCGACGTCGGCGCCAGGACGGCCGCCGTGCCGGGAGCGACCTCGGCCATCAAGGCCTTCGCCGCACCGATGACCGCCGTCACCAAGGACTCCTGGTCAGGCACGTCCACGAACCGGGGTGGGACGCCGGTGCGCCGGACGGGCGTCGGCGGCATCAGGCCAGGGGCGGCAGCGGCCAGGACGGGCGCCGCCACCTCGACCACCTCCGCTGGGGTCCGGTAGCTCACGGTCAGCTCCACCTGGCGGGGCGGGCGCTGCTGCGGCAGGTGGCGGGTGACCTCGCTCCAGCTGGCCGGCGACCACGGCCCGGTCGCCTGCCCGATGTCACCGACGACCGTGATGGATCCGGAGAGCGACCGGCGAGCCACCATCCGCAGCTGCATCGGTGACAGGTCCTGCGCCTCGTCGACGACGATGTGGCCGTACGCCGTCACCGCGTCGGCGTCTGCCGACCGATGATGGCGCGGGCCGAGCAGCAGGCGGGCCTCGTCGATCAGCGCCAGGTCGGCTGTTGTCCACGGGATCTCGTCGAGCGCCGTGCTGCGCGGCCGGACCAGCGAGCGCTGCTCGTCGGGCGACAGGATGCCCTGGGCCGCCAGCGCGAGGAGGGGCGGGGCGCCGAGCAGGTCGTGCACGAGCTCCTCGGCACTGAGCCGGGGCCACATGCGGTCCAGGGCTTCGCCGAGCGCGGGCACCGCGCTGATCGACCGGCCCAGTTCGACCCGTTCGGACTGCTCGTCGGACCGGGACGCAGCGTCACCGTCCGCGCCGTCACGTTCCAACGGGTCCTGGTACGGCCGGGTCCGCTGCTCGTACTCCTCCGCCAGCCGGCGGACCACCAGCTGCTCCACCAGCCGGCGCCGCCCGTTGTGCGTGCCGGGGCGCCGACGGACGGCCGCCACGATGGCGGCCGAGTCCTCGGGCGTCAGGTGCAGCGTGACCGCGCCGAAGGGCACGGCCACCGGCCGCCGGAGCGGGCGCTGGCGGGTGCGCACGGCGCGGGCCACCACCCGGGCCATCCGAGGCTCGCCCTTCAGGCGGGCCACCGGGGCCGGGTCCTGGCCACGGACGGTCGCCGACCGCACCAGCCCGCCCACCGTGGACAGCGTGACGCCGCTCTCACCCAGAGAGGGCAGGACCTGCTCGATGTAGCGCAGGAAGAGCGGGTTCGGCCCGATGACCAGCACACCCTGGCGCTCCAGCGGGAACCGGTGGGTGTAGAGCAGGTAGGCCGCCCGGTGCAGGGCCACCGCGGTCTTGCCGGTCCCAGGCCCGCCCTGCACGACGAGAACGCCAGGCAGCGGGGAGCGGATGATCTCGTCCTGCTCCCGCTGGATGGTGGCCACGATGTCGCGCATCGACCCGGTCCGGACGTCGCTCAGCGCCGACAAGAGCGCGCCCGGGCCACCCAAGGGGAGCGCTGCCCCGTCGCCGTCAGCCACCTCGCCGTCGGCAGCGAAGTACTCGTCCTCGAGCCCGAGGATGCGCCTGCCCTGGGCGGCCAGGTGCCGGCGAAGGACCAGCCCCATCGGGTCGCGACCCGTGGCGCGGTAGAACGGCTCGGCCACCGGGGCGCGCCAGTCGACGACCAGTGGCTCCTGACCAGCGCCTGACACACCGAGACGCCCGATGTGGAACGCCTCGGCCTTCCCGCCGTCGACCCGACGGTCGATCCGGCCGAAGCACAGCGCCTGGTTCCCGATGTCGAGCTGGTCGATCCGGGCCAGGCTGGTCCTGACGATGACGTCGCGCTCGGCCCGGAACTGGTGGGTTCCCCCGCGTCCCTGGTCGAGCACCGAGCGCAGCAGACCCTCGGCCTCGGACCGCAGCTGCTCGAGGCGCTGGTAGGCCAAGTCGACGTGCGCCTGTTCGGCCTCGAGCTCGGTGTCCATCGCTAGGTCGGCCCCTCCTCACCCAGGCTTCGGGGAATCTCCGATCTTACGCGCTGGCCGGGACCGTACGGACCGGCTTGGCGCAACGGCCACCCCGGCACCCGGGCCGGCTGGCGGCGCGACGTAGCGGCAACGCGGTCACCGCGCCCGCTGGTCGACCCGGTGGACCGGCCGCCCCGGCGACGCGCCCACAGCCCCTGCTGGGTCCCGTGGTCCCGGTGCGATTAGCGTCGTCGCATGCCCGGACCAGGTCAGGACGCCCACGGCGAGGAGCCCCGCTTCCTGCGCGCGTGCCGGGGCCTGCCGGTCGACCGGGTGCCGGTGTGGTTCATGCGCCAGGCCGGTCGTTCCCTCCCCGAGTACCGGGCAGCACGCGGATCGGGCAGCATCCTGCGGGCCATCGCCGACCCCGAGCTCGTGGCCGAGCTCACCATGCAGCCCGTCCGCCGCTACGGCGTTGACGCCGCCATCCTCTTCTCGGACATCGTGGTCCCCGTCGCCGCGATCGGCTTCGGGGTCGACGTGGTTGCCGGCCGGGGACCGGTCGTGGCCGAACCGTTCCGCAGCGCCGCCGATCTCGGCCGGCTCCGGCCGCTCGAACCTGAACAGGACACGCCGGCCGTGCCCCAGGCGGTCCGCCTCGTCGTGGAGCTGCTGCGGCCCCTCGGCGTACCGCTCATCGGGTTCGCCGGAGCGCCGTTCACCGTGGCCAGCTACCTGATCGAGGGCGGTCCGTCGCGCACCTACGCCAGGACTAAAGCGCTCATGCACGGCGATCCCGAGCTGTGGGCGGCGCTGACGGACCGGCTCGCCGATCTGGCTGTGGCATCCCTGCGATCCCAGGTCGACGCCGGTGCCACCGCCGTGCAGCTGTTCGACAGCTGGGCAGGCGCCCTGTCGCCTCAGGAGTACGCGCGGTTCGCCCTGCCGGCGAGCACCAAGGTCCTCGGCGCCCTGGCCGCCGCCGACGTTCCTCGCATCCACTTCGGTGTGAGCACGGGGGAGCTGCTCCCGCAGATGGCCGCGGCCGGAGCGGACGTGCTGGGGGTCGACTGGCGGGTCCCGCTGGACCTGGCCCGGCAACGTGCGGGCCCCGGCCGAGCCGTCCAGGGAAACCTCGATCCGGCGCTCTGCCTGGCACCATGGCCTGTCGTGGAAGAGGCCGCGCTCGACGTCCTCGCCCGCGGCGGGGGCACCGGCCACGTCTTCAACCTCGGCCACGGCGTCCTGCCCGAGACCGACCCGGCCGTCTTGGAACGGCTGGTGACGCTCGTCCACGACACGCCGGTAGGCGAAGCGGGCGCTGCGGGGCGGACGCCAGGGAGCGTGGCACCGTGACCGGCTCCGCACGCGCACCTCGATGCCGGCGTGGCCAGCGCAGCACCGCAGCCAGGCCAGGGAGCGCACCGCGATGAACGCGACGGGACCGGCCGTAGCGGTCGTAGGTGGTGGCATCGCCGGCCTCGCCGCGGCCCGCGACCTTGTCGCCGCTGGAGCCCGGGTCACCGTCGTGGAGGCCGGGACCACGCTCGGCGGCAAGATCCGCACCGCGGTGGTGGGCGGGGTCGGCGTCGACGTCGGACCGGACGCCTTCGTGGCCCGCCGGCCCGAGGCAGTCGACCTCTGCCGCGCCATGGGCCTCGGTGACGACCTGGTCGAGCCCGGGACCAGCGGTGCCGCCCTGTGGGCGCGGGGCCGCCTGCGGAGGCTGCCTGACGGCATCGTCCTGGGGGTCCCCACCCGGCTCCTGCCGCTGGCCCGCTCCGGGATCCTCGGTCCCGCCGGGCTCGCGCGCGCTGCTGTCGACCTGCTGGCCCGCCCACCGGCCGACCGTGGAGCCACCCACCGGCGCGCACCGGACGGGGCCGACCGGGACGGGGCCGACCGGGACGAGGCCGACGACGCCGTCCGCGACCTGGTCGAACGGCATCTCGGCCGCCAGGTGGCCAGCCGCCTGGCGGATCCGCTGATCGGTGGGATCAACGCCGGGCCGACGGCGTCCATGAGCGCTGCAGCGGTCTTCCCGGCCCTGTTGCACGCGTGTCGCTCCGGCGGCAGCCTGATGCGCGGGCTGCGACCACCCACGGTCGCTGCAGCCGACCGCACTGCTGCGGTCCCGCCGCCAGGTCCCATGTTCCTCACCGTTCGCGGCGGCCTGCACCGGCTGGTCGATCGGTTGGCGGACGACCTGGTTCGCAGCGGCGTCACCGTTCTCACCTCGACGCCCGTCGAATGCGTGACGGCCAGGCACCGGCAGGGGCACTGGACGTGGCAGGTCCACACGCCTGACGGCCTGATCACCGTCGACGGCCTGGTCCTGGCGGTACCGGCACCGGTGGCGGCGCGGCTCCTCGGGCACGTGCACCCGCGCGTGCCGACCCACGGCTGCCGGAACGGATCGAGCCCGGGCGCTGCCTCGCCGACCGACCTGGGGGACACCGAGGCTGCGGCGGTCGCACAGCGCCCCGAGACCGCCCAGAACCCCGAGACCGCCCAGAACCCCGAGACCGCCGAGCCGGCCGAGCACCACACCGGCCGGCTGGCCACGCTGCTCGGCGCGATCGACTACGGGTCCGTGAGCGCGGTCACCTTCGCGTTCAGCCCGGCGGGGACGGCTGCCCGATGGCGCCACGCTCCGGGAACCGGCTACCTGGTGCCCGTCGAGCAGGGACTGCTCACGACGGGCGTCACCTGGCTGTCCACCAAGTGGCCACATCTCGGCGGGGACGGCCCGGTGCTGGTCCGGATGTCGGCGGGTCGCTTCGGAGACGACCGGGCGATGCGCCTGGACGACGCCGCGCTCGTGCGCCGTCTGCTGGCAGAGCTGCGCGCCACCGCCGGTGACGTCGACGACCCGGTCGACGCCGTCGTGACCCGTTGGGTGGAGGCGTTCCCGCAGTACCGGGTAGGCCACCCGAGCTGGGTCGCCCGCGTCACGGCGCTGGCCGGCCAGGCCCCACCGCTGGCTCTGGCCGGCGCCGCCTTCGACGGAGTCGGCATCCCGGCCTGCATCGGCTCGGGCCAGCGCGCCGCCGGCGAGATCGCCGTCCGGCTCGGCATGGGTGACCGGTGATGCGGCTTCTGCGGCGATCGGGGGCCCCGGGCGCCCACGACGCGCCGACGCCCGGGGCGAGCCCGGCGCCGCCGAACCACCCGAGCGCGCCCGCCACGTTCTCCCTGCCTGCAGCTCCGTCCTCGCCCGAGGCCGCGCCAGCACCCGCCAACCGAGCCACCACGCCCACGCCCACCACCTCTGCTGTCGCCGCCGGCACCTCCGAATTCGATCGATCCATTCCCACCATGTCCGGCACTGGCCGCCCCGGCGAACCCGACGACCCGGTCGGCCATGGGGGACGCGACCTCGCCTCGAGGTCAGCGGGTGCCGCTGCCGAGCGCCACACGACCGGGAGCACCACGACCGGGAGCACCACGACCGGGAGCACCACGACCG
>JAJZLP010000166.1:11843-17699 GCA_021803325.1 Actinomycetes bacterium | reverse complement strand
AGCCCCGACGCCGGGAGCCCGGTCCGTCGGCGCCGCGGGTCGGTGACCATTCCCTCCGTCGTCGCCGGGCTCCTCATGGCACTGTCCCTGCCGCCATGGGGCTGGTGGCCGCTCGCACTCGTCGGGGCCGGCCTCTTCTGGTGGCGGCTCGGTGGCCTGTCCGCCCGGGCCCGGTTCGCCGCGGGCTGGGCTCTTGGGATCGGGGTGTTCGTCCCCGGGCTGTGGTGGGCCCTGTCGTTCAATGTCTATGGCGGGGCCGTGCTCATGGTGGTGGAAGCGCTCACCACGGCGCTGGCCGCGCTCCTCACCCCCAGCGGGCGGGGCCGCCTCCTGGCCCTTCCGGGAGCGATGCTCCTGGTCGAAGCCCTGCGCGACACCTGGCCCTTCGGCGGGTTGCCCATGGGGAGCGTTGCCCTCGGGCAGGCCGCAGGTCCACTGGCGTTCGCCTCCCGCCTCGGCGGCCCCCTGCTGCTCGTCGGGGCCGTCTGGCTCGCAGGCGCCGGGGCGGGGGCACTGGTGATGGCGGCGATGGCGGTCGTGAGGCGCTCGCCGCTCCAGCGACGACGGATGCAGCCCAGCCCTGCGCATGAGACCGGCAGCCCTGCGCATGAGACCGGCAGCCCCGCGCATGAGACCGGCAGCCCGCAGCACAGCACCGCCCATGACCCAGCCCCATGGGTGCCTGCCCATCGGCCGGACCGGCTCCAGAGCCCGGCGCGCCTTGCCGCGGCCGGCGCGGCTGCGGCCGCCGTGGCGGTCGCTGTCACCCTCGCCGGCGCGCTCGGCCCCGACGGGGGCCCGACCACCACCATGATCCGGGTCGCCGCCGTCCAAGGCGGCGGCCGGCGCGGCGTCAGCCAGGCCGAGGTGGCCGCTTCCACCGTCTTCGCCGCACAGCTGGCGGCGACCGCCGCAGTCCCGACGCCGCCCAGCAGCCGGGCGCCGTCGCTCGTGGTGTGGCCCGAGGACGTGGTGGCGCTGCCCGGTCCGCTGGCCGGAAGCCCTGCGGAGCAGATCCTGCGGGCCACGGCCCAGCGCCTGCAGGCCACCATGGTCGTCGGCGTGACCGAAGACGTCGGCGCCACCCGGTTCCGGAACGAAGCGGTGACCGTGTCCCCGACCGGGGCGATCCTCGGCCACTACGAGAAGGTCCACCGGGTGCCCTTCGGCGAGTACGTCCCGTACCGCTCGTTCTTCGCGCACCTCGCCAACCTGTCGGCCGTGCCTCGCGACGCCATCCCCGGGCACGGCGACGGCGTCCTCCACACCCCTGTCGCCACGCTCGGCACGATGATCTCCTTCGAGGTGTTCTTCTCGGACCGGGGGCGTGATCCGGTCCGCCACGGGGCCGACCTCCTGGTGGTCCCCACCAACACCTCGTCCTACATCACCGGCCAGGTGCCCTCGC
This sequence comes from Actinomycetes bacterium, assembly GCA_021803325.1. Lineage (GTDB taxonomy): Bacteria > Actinomycetota > Acidimicrobiia > Acidimicrobiales > UBA8190 > JAJZYI01. Next base: position 16,291 of record JAJZLP010000166.1, on the reverse strand, counting down.
AGGAGATCGCCGCCGACCGGCTGCAGGCCATCGCCGAGGGTCGCTACCTGGTCCAGGCGGCGCCCACCGGGTACTCCGACGTGGTCACCCCCAACGGGACGGTCCTCGCCAGGTCCCCGCTCGGCCGACGCAGCGTGCTGGTAGCCGACGTCGGCCTTCGCCACGGCATGACCGTGTTCGCTCGCACCGGCTCGTTGCCTGCCGAGCTGGCGGCCGCCGGGTGCGTCGTGGCCGCATGGGTGATGGTTGTCTCCGGCCGGTGGCGACGGCGGCGCACCCGGCCCAAGTCACCGAGCGGGTGACGGCACCGAGCGGGTGACGGCACCGAGCGGGTGACGGCACCGAGCGGGTGACGGCACCGAGCGGGTGACGGCACCGAGGGGGTGACACTGCCCACCGATCCTCACTCGTAGTACCCGGAGTGGATGTAGACGCACGGGATCCCGGCCCGGTGGAACATGTCCCGGTTGCGCGGGTCGTCTTCAAAGGCCAGGACCGGCTCCAGACCCGCCCGGCGCAGGCCGCCCACCGCTGCATGCTTGAACGCAGCCGCTCGCGCGTGCTCGTCGCGGTCGCGCATGATCAGCAGGTCCCATCGCAGCTGGTAACGGCCGAGCCACGCCAGCGTCTGCGGCTGGACCCGCAGCGGGCGGCCGGTCAGGAGCACGATCCGCAGTGATCCGTCGAGCAGCTCCAGCAGGCGGGCGACCTCGGTCACCAGCGGGTCGTCGCCACACGCGTCGAAGAACGCGTCCCAGTCCCGCCGGCCATGCTCCAGGAAGTGCTGACGTCCGAGCGCGTCGGACAGGACACCATCGATGTCGAAGACGACCGCCCGCCCTGGCCCCGGCGGGACGTCGCGCCATCGCCAGCTCTGCGGCCACCCCACGGCCACCGGCACCGCCGCCGTGGTACCGGCTGCGCTCCTGCTCGCCTCGGAACCCGTCGTCACGATGCTCCCCGGTCGGCGCTGTGCTGATCCACGGCCGGCTCTCGACCACCGGAGCCTGCGCCGACCGCCGTACGCCGTGGCAGGGCACTCCGGGGTTCCAGACCGGCCCGATCGTGCTGGCAGCTCCGACGCTACGTCCCAGGCGTGCGGACCTGCCACAATGGGGGGAGCATGGGGGACGTCGCCACGCACCCGCCCGAGCGGGTCACTCTGCGGGTCGCTATGGGCCGACGGGTCGCCGTGCTGGCAAACCTGCTGCTCACGCCTGACGCCACGCCGGCCACGACCTGGGCCGCGCAGGCGCTCGCCCGCGTCCTCGACGAATGGGACGGACCGGGCACGGTCGTCGTCGCCGGCAACCTCTTCGACCTCCGGGCCGCCGCGATGCAGCCGCCTGCAGGGCTCGACCTTTCGACAGAGCCGCTCGACGAGGCCGACGACATCGCCTGCCGGGCGCTGCAGGCCCATACTCGGCTGCGCGACGCCATCGGCCGCTTCACCGGCGACGAGGGACGGCAGATCGTGTGCCTGCCCGGCCACGCCGACGGCGCGCTGGCTCGCTGCCCGCACAGCCGGCGGCAACTGCAGGAGCTCGGCGTCTCCGTGGCCACCGGCGTCGAGCTGGTCCTGTCGACCGCGGCCGGCACGCGCGTGGTTGAGGTCGCCGCCGAGCCGCCGGGAGCACACGCAGCGCCGTGGGCAGGGCTGTTGATGCCGGACCCCACCGCACCCTGGCAGGTGGGCCTGGACCGGCTGGCCGACCCCGGCAGCGCCCGGCGGTTCCTGACGTCCCGACTGCTCTACCGGCGGTTCGCCCGCTTCGCCTGGTGGCTGCTGATCCCCTACGCCGTCGTGCTGGTGCTGCGAGACCCCGCGGCGAGCAGCGTGCTCACGCACCTGCTGCGCGGGCACCTGGTGTCTGCCCATGCACTCCAGCGAGCACGCCAGGCCGCATGGGGCACCCGCCTGGTCGTCGCCACCATCGTCGCCGTCGTCGGCCTCGTCGCGCTCGGTGCCGTGCTGGCACTGCTCGGCCGCAAGGCCTGGTCGGCCCTCGGCGGCGGCGCGCTCGAACCACCCTGGCGGCGCCCGGGACGCGGGTCGGGCGCCACGGTGAACGACGCCGCCCGCGACACCGCCCGGTCGCTGGTGGCAGCGGGGCGGGCGGGGCTGGTGACCGGCGTCACACCCCAAGCAGAGCTCAGCCACCTCGGCGACGGCTTCTTCGCCTGCACCGGCGCCACGGGCGAGACTGTCGAAGAGCACCCGGGCCGCCTCGGCCTGCCACCGGTGTTCCTGGCCCACCGCCAGTTGGCGTGGGTCGAGCTCGAGACCGGCGCGCAGCTCCACGCGCGCCTGTTGCTGGCGCGGGCCGACGACCCCGGCGCCACCGTGCTCGAACGCCTGGCCGCCCGCCGGAAACCTGACGACCGCTCCGAACCGGCCGTCGTTGCCTCCTACCCGCAGGGCAGCAGCTGGCCACCGGCTCCGGACCTGCAAGCCCTGCGGAACCGCTCTCGGCGCGTGCGCCGGTGGGTGGCGGCTGCGATCGCCGTGGCCGGCGCCGCCGACCTGCTGAGCGCCGTCACCGCACCGCTGCGTGGGCGCTTGCACGCCGTCCTGCAAGTCCTGCCGCTCGGAGCCACCCAGGCCGCCGGCGCCCTGGTGGCGCTGGCGGGCATCTCCCTACTGGCCCTGGCCCGGGGTGTGCGCCGGGGCCAACGGCAAGCGTGGCTGGTCTCGGTCGTCGTGCTGGGCGTGACTGTCGTCCTGCACGCGGCCCGTGGTGGCGACCTGGCGGCGTCCCTCCTGGCCGCCGGGGTCCTGGTGCTGCTCGTGACCCAGCGCAGCGAGTTCCAGGCCGCGTCGGACCGCCCCTCGCTGCGCTCCGCCGTGGTGGCCGTGGTGGGTGGCGTGGTCCTGGCCACCGTGGCTGCCACCACCGCCATCGAGCTGCAGGTGCGCGTCGACCGGGACCAGGCCGGAACCGTGCCGCTGTGGCAGGCGGTGCGCGCCGTCGTCGAGCGGCTGTGGGGCGTGCGGAGCGTGCCCCTGCCCGCCCGCCTCGACGGCTTCCTCTCCCCCAGCCTGCTGGCTGTCGGCGTCACCTTGCTGGTGGTGGCCGTGCTCCTGGCGACCCGCCCGGTGGTGGAGCGGGCCCGCGGCGGCGGGCGTGCCGCCGAGCTGCGAGCTCGCGACATCGTCCGACGCCACGGCCAGGGCACGCTCGACTACTTCGCGCTCCGCAGCGACAAGATGTGGTTCTTCCACCGGGACAGCCTGGTGGCCTACGGCCTGTACGGGGGGATCTGCCTGGTCTCCCCCGACCCGATCGGCCCCCAATCGGAGCGGGCCCAGGTCTGGGCCGCGTTCCGGCGATTCGCCGACACCCATGGATGGGCGGTGTCGGTCATGGGTGCCTGCGAGCAGTGGCTGCCCATCTACCGCACCACCGGCATGCGCGACGTCTACATCGGCGACGAAGCCGTCGTCGACGTCCAGCGCTTCTCGCTGGCCGGCGGCCACATGAAAGGCTTGCGCCAGGCGTTCAACCGGGTCGGCCGCTACGGCTACACGGCCCGGTTCTGCGATCCCGCTCGCATCGACCCCGACGAAGCCACCCGCCTGGCAGCACTGCTCGACCAGAGCCGCCGCGGCGAACGGGAACGCGGCTTTTCCATGATGCTCGGCCGGCTGTTCGACCGGCGCGACGAAGGCCTGCTGCTGTGCGTCATCGACGGGCCCGACGGGCAGCCCGTCGCCATGTGCCAGTTCGTGCCGGCGCAGGGGATCGGCGGGTACTCCCTCGACCTGATGCGCCGGGCACGCGGAGAGCACCCCAACGGCCTGATCGACTTTGCGCTCATCTCGACCATCGAGCAGCTGCGCAGCCGCGGCCTGCGCGGGCTGAGCCTCAATTTTGCCGCGCTGCGATCCGTCCTCGACGGCGAGCGCGGCGACAGCCTGCCGGTGCGGGTGGAGCGCTGGGCCCTCGAGCGCATGTCGTCGTTCCTGCAGATCGAGACGTTGTGGCGCTTCAATGCCAAGTACGGGCCCGAGTGGCTGCCCCGGTACGTGTCCTACGACGCGGCCGAGCATCTGGTGCCCACCATCTTGGCCATCGTCCGGGCCGAGTCGCTGTGGGAGGTCCCCGTCCTGGGACGCCTGATCGCCGCGGCGGAGCGTCGCTCCCGGCCCGCTGCCGCACCACCGCCCGACGTCCCGCAGCCCGACAGCGCCGCACCACCTGGCGCCATCGCAAGCGCCGCAAGCACCGCAGGCACCGCAGGCACCGCCCTGTCAGATGGCGCCCGGTCCACCCCACGCGCCGCAGGCGAGCCTGCACCCCCTGCGGCCGAGTTCGAACCCGCTCGGTCGAAGCCCGGCGGGAGCTGAGCCGTCCAGCGGCCCGCCAGGCTGGACACGTGTCCCGCTGGCGCTGGCGCTCGACCAGTCACGCCCTTGCTGCCCGCACACGGCTGGTGCGCACACTGCT
>JAJZLP010000166.1:0-11743 GCA_021803325.1 Actinomycetes bacterium | reverse complement strand
CCGCTGGCGCTGGCGCTCGACCAGTCACGCCCTTGCTGCCCGCACACGGCTGGTGCGCACACTGCTCGGGTCACCGGGGAGCGATCGGGAGCACTTGACCTCGGAGCAACCGCACCGACATGCCTGCCTGGCCGAGATGCACCGAGCGTCGGTGCCGGGCGGCCACCGCTATCAGGGGGCGAGGACCAGCGTGGCGTGGTGGGCGAACGCGGTGAGGGGCTGCGGCCAGATCCCGAACACCACGGTGACGAGGACGCACAGCGCAATGCCGAATGCCGCTCCCGCCGGGACGGCCGGAGCCGAGCTCAGCGTGCCGACGGTGATGGCGCCCGCCTCGCCCACGCCGACGAGCACCGGGTCGTCAGGTGACGGCGCCGCGTCGCCGAGCGCTTCGCCCACCGTTCCGTCCTCACCGGCTCCTGCCGGCGCCGGCGTGTACATGAGGACGCCGACCCGGAGGTAGAAGAAGGCGGCGATGGCGGCAGTGACCATGGCCACGACCGCCAGTGCGGTCGAACCGCCGTGCACGGCTGCCGTCACCACCTCGAGCTTGGCCACGAAGCCGGTGGTGAACGGCACACCGGCCTGAGCCAGGAGCAGCACCACCAAGGCGCCGGCCAGCCACGGCTGCCGTGACGCCAGCCCGCGGTAGGTCTCGAGGCCGTGGTCGCGGTCGCCTCGCCCGGCGACCAACGAGATGACACCGAAGGTGCCGATGACCATGAAGCTGTAGACGAACAGGTAGTAGAGCGACGCTTCCACCCCGCGGGCGGTCGCGGCCTGCAGGCCGAGCAGGATGAAGCCGGCGTGGTTGATCGAGGAGTAGGCGAGCATGCGCTTGATGTCCTGCTGCAGCAAGGCCACGACCGCGCCGAGCACCAAGGTGATGCACGCCAGCACCCACACCGGCGGCTGCCAGTCGGCTCGCAACAGGTGGAACGACGACACGAAGACCCGCAGCAGCGCGGCGAACCCACCCGCCTTGGCCACTGCGGCCATGAACCCGGTGACCGGTGTCGGCGACCCCTGGTACACGTCCGGCGTCCACAGGTGGAACGGCACCGCCGCGATCTTGAAGCCGAAGCCGACCAGCAGCAGCGCCAGGCCAGCCAGGAGCAGCCCGTCGTGGAGCGCCACGTTGCGAGCCAGGTAGTCGGCGATCTGCGGCAGGTTGGACGTGCCGGTGGCGCCGTAGACGAGGGCGATCCCGTAGACGAACACCGCCGAGGAGAAGGCCCCGAGCACGAAGTACTTGAGGGCAGCCTCGCCCGACTCCGCCCGCCGCGGGTTGAACGCCGCCAGGACGTACAGGGCGATGGAGAGGATCTCGAGCCCCAGGAACACCACGATGAGGTCGTTGGCGACGCCCATCGTCATCGCCCCCGAGGCGGAGACGAGCATGAGCACGTGGTACTCGGGCCCTCGGACATCTTCGCGGCGCAGCCAGCTGTCGCCGACCACAGCGGAGACGAAGGCGGCGCACGTCACGAGGACGCTCACCAGCACGCTGAAGCCGTCCATGACGACAGCCCCGTCGATGTGGGTGTGGGCACCACTGTGGAGGACCGAGTACCACTGGAACAGCGACATGGTCAGCGCCGCGGTCGCCGTGAGCACCGTGAGACTGGTCACCCAGGTGACGTCGAGGGGACGCCGCAGCAACGACGACCACCCGATGATGGCCACCGCCCCGCCCAGCATGATCATGATGGGCAGGATCGACAGGTAGTCGATGTGGGGCACCGCCAGATGACTGGTGGCGGCGGCGGCCATGCCGGCAAGGCTCGGCAGCAGGTTCACGGCAGCCTCCGGGTCGAGGTCGTGACGGCGGCATGGCAGACCACGTGCCGGCCGTCCACCCAGGCGGACTGCCCGTGGTGCCGGCAGGCCGCCGTGAGCGCCGACGCAGCCGTGCTCGCACGGGTCCCGCCTGCGGCGGCTGTGCTGGCTGCGGCGGCAACACCGCCGTTGGCGACAGGCGGCTGCACCCGGCCGGTGGCCGCGTCGACGTGGTGCACCAGTGCGGTGACCGTCGGCGTGATGCGATCGAGGACCGGCTTCGGGTAGACGCCGAGGAAGATGATGAGGCCGATGAGCGGCACCATCACCGCTGTCTCACGCCATCCGAGGTCCCGGGTGTGCTCGTCCTCGGGACCAGGAGCGTGGTGGAAGACCCGCTGGAACGCCCACAACAGGTAGACCGCGGCGAGGACCACTCCGGTGGTGGCCACCACCGCCCACCACCGGTGGGTGAGGAACGTCCCGGCCAGGACGAGGAACTCGCCGACGAACCCGTTCAGACCGGGCAGACCGATCGAGGCCATCATGACCACGGTGAACATGGCCGCCAGGATCGGGGCCGGTCGCTGGAGCCCCCGAAGCTCGTCGGTCCGCCACGTCCGCCGCCGGTCCCAGATCCAGCCGATCAGCAGGAACAGTGCAGCAGTCACCAGCCCGTGGTTGACCATCTGCAGCACGCCACCGGTGACCGCCTCGGTCGACAGGGCGAAGGTGCCCAGCACGATGAAGCCGATGTGGGCCAGCGACGAGTAGGCGACCAGCCGCTTCAGGTCGCGCTGCGCGCACGCCACGATCGCCCCGTACAAGATGCCGATGACGCCCAGGGTGAGCAGCAGGGGGGCCAGATCGACGACGGCCCTCGGGAAGAGGGTGAGGTCGAAGCGGATGACGCCGTAGGTGCCGAGCTTGGCCATCACCGCAGCCAGGATGACCGCACCACCGGTCGGCGACGACGAGTAGGCGTCGGGGGACCAGGTGTGGAACGGGAAGATCGGCGCTTTCACCGCGAAGGCGGCAGTGAAGGCCAGGAACAGCAGGATCTGTGACGCCAGGCCGAGGTGGGTGGACTGCAAGGCGACGAGGTCGAAGGTGAGGTGGCCGGTCTGCTGATCGTGGATGACGGCCACGGCGACGATGCCCACCAGCAGGAAAGCCGAGCCCAGGAACGTGTAGAGGAAGAACTTGACGGCTGCGTAGGCGCGCCGCCCGCTGCCCCACCCGACGATGATGAAGTAGACGGGCACCAGCGTCAGCTCGAAGAACACGAAGAACAGGATCAGGTCGAGCGATACGAAGCTGCCCATGCAGGCCGCCTCGAGGACGAGCAGCCACACGACGTACGACCGGGACTTCTGGCGGACCGTGGCTCCCAGGAGGGCCAGGGGGAACAGGACGGCCGCCATCAGCAGCAGGAAGAGCGAGATGCCGTCGACCCCGAGGTGCCAGGACACCCCGAGCTGAGGCATCCACTGGTGCACCGACTGCATCTGGTAGCCGCCGTCGCCGACACGGAATTCGACGGCGATGGTGACGGCGAGGGCGAGGGCGGCCACCATGGCGAGGGTGCCGACGGTGAGCACGGCACGGCGCTGGGCCCGCTCGCTCATGGACTTGGGCATCACCGCGCACGCGACGGCGGCACCGGCCGGCAGCAGCACCAAGGTGGTCAGGTAGGGGAACGTGGTCGAGGGTCCCATGCCGGTCACATCCACGCCCGTGAGGCCATGTAGGCCAGCAGCGCCACCATCCCGAGGACGATGCCCAGCGCATACTGGCGGACGTAGCCGGTCTGGGCCCGTCGGAGGCCCGAGCCCAGTATCCCGGTGAGCCGGGCGGTGCCGTTCACCGCCCCGTCGATGATGCGCACGTCGAGGACCGTGGCGGCGAACCGGGCCAGGAGCGTGCCCGGCCGGCTCACGGTGGTGTCGATGGCGGTGTCGATGAGCCAGGCCCGCCGCAAGAACACCGGCTCCAGGCGGGGCCGCTGGACGTTCCGAGTCCACAGCGGGAGCGCGATCCCCAGCCCGATCAACGCCATGACGGTGTCGACAACTCCGAGCACCCACTGGGTGGAGCCCGACAGGTGCGCGTCGAACAGTCGGGTGCCGAACACCGGTGTCAGCCAGCCGAGTGGGTCCCACGATGGATGCCACGGCAGGTTGAGGGCGCCGCCCAGCAGCGCCAGGACCGCCAGCACCACCAGCGGCAGGCCCATGACCCACGGCCCCTCGTGGGGCTCACCACTGTGCCCGGCCCCGTGCCCGGCCCCGTGCGTCGCGGTGCTTGTCGGGCCATGGCCGGAGCCGGCTCCCGTGTCGCCGGCGCTCGCGGCAGCCACCCCGGCGGGGGTCGGGAACGCCTGGCGCCAGCGCTCGTCGCCGAAGAAGGCCATGGCCATCAGCCGGCTCAGGTAGTAGGCGGTGAGCGCGGCGGTCACCAGTCCGACCGCCCACAGTGCCTTGTTGAAGGCGAAGGCGTTGTCGAGCACGTCGCCCTTGGCCCAGAACCCCGACAGCGGGGGGATGCCGGCGATGGCCAGCCAAGCCACGGCGAACGTGGCGGAGGTGAGCTTCAGGTATCGCCGCAGGTTCCCCATGCGCAGCAGGTCCTGCTCGTCGTCCATGGCGTGGATGACCGACCCGGCGCCGAGGAACAGCAGGCCCTTGTAGAAGGCGTGGGCGATCATCAGGAAGATCGCGGCCTGGTAGGCCCCGGTGCCGACGGCCAGGAACATGTACCCCAGCTGGGAGACGGTGGAGTAGGCCAGCACCTTCTTGATGTCGTGCTGGGTGGCGCCGATGGTGGCGGCGACGAAGGCGGTGGCGGCGCCGACCGAGGCCACCACCAGCTGGGCGTCGTGGGAGAGCGCCAGCATCGGGTTGAACCGGCACATCAGGTAGACACCGGCCGTCACCATGGTGGCGGCGTGGATGAGCGCGGAGACCGGAGTTGGGCCCTCCATGGCGTCGGCCAGCCACGGGAACAGGGGGATCTGGGCCGACTTGCCTGCTGCTGCCAGGAAGAGCAGCAGGCATACGGCCGTGGCCGAGGCGGGACCGAACGCGTGCAGGTGGGCGAAGACGACGCGGTAGTCGAGGCTCCCCGTCTTCTCGAAGACCAGGAACATGGCGAGGAGGAAGCCGACGTCGCCGACACGGTTGTAGATGAACGCCTTCTTCCCGGCCGACGCAGCCGAGTCGCGCTGGAACCAGAAGGAGATCAGCCAGTACGAACAGGCCCCCACCCCTTCCCACCCGACGAACGTGATCAGCATGTTGCCGCCGAGGACCAGCAGGAGCATCGAGGCGACGAACAGGTTGAGGTAGGTGAAGAACTTGGGGAAGTCCGGGTCCCCGTGCATGTAGCCGATGGAGTAGAGGTGGATCAGGGCGCTGATCCCGGTGACGAACAGCGCCATGGTCATCGACAGGGGGTCCACCAGGAACGTCACGTGGACCTGCAGGCCCCCGACCGGGATCCAGGACCACAGCACCTGCACGACCGACCGTCCGCCCGGCCCGCTCCGACCCAGCAGGGCGGCGAATTCGATGCACGTGATGACGAACGACCCGAGGACCGTGCCGGTGCCCAGCCATCCGGCGAGTGGCTCGCCCAGGCGCCGGCCGCCGACGGCGAGCACGGAGCCGCCCACGAGGGGCAGCAGCGGCAACAGGTAGGCGAGGTGGATCATCGTGTGGTTTCCCTGGTCTCGGGGATGGCGGTCATGGTGGAGGTGCGCCGGGCGGGCGGGCGTCAGCCCTTCATGAGGTGCAGGTCGTCGGCCGTGGTCCCCCGGCGTCGCCGGAAGATGGCGACGACGATCCCCAGCCCGACGACGACTTCGGCGGCGGCCACCACCAGCACGAAGAAGACGAGGGCCTCACCACCGATGTCGTTGAGCTGCCGGGCGAAGGTGACCAGAGCCAGGTTGGCGGCATTGAGCATCAGCTCGACGCACATGAACATGACCAGCACGTTGCGCCGGACCAGCACGCCGAGCGCGCCGATGGAGAACACGACGGCCGACAGCGCCAAGTACCAGCTGGCAGGAACGCTCACGGCGCCACCTCGTGGGGCTCGGGTTGGGGCTCGGGTTGAGGCTCGGAGGATCCGGCGAGCTCCGGGGACGCACCCACGTCGCCGGCAGGACCGGGGTGGCCGGTGGCATCCGACGAGTGCTCGCCTGCGCCCGCCAGGGTCCCCGCTCCAGCGAGGCCGGCTGCGGGCTCGCCGCCGCTCCCCGCGACCTGGTCGCCCGGCACGCCGGCAGGCAGCTCGTCCTGGCCGGTCGCCGGGGGGCGACGGGCGAGGACCACGGCACCGACGACGGCGATGACGAGCAGGCCTGCGGTGATCTCGAAGGGGAACAGGTAGACGGTGAACACCGCACGCCCGAGCGCGGCGACGTCCCCGCCCGGCTGCCCCCGGGCCGGACCGACCACCGACGGAGCGCCGACGGCCCAGTGCGCGCCGATCCCGAGGACGAGCACGCCAGCCAGACCGAGCACCACCAGGACCGGTGCCAGGATCCGCTGGCCCCGCAGCGGCTCGTGGTTGACGTCCTCGTCACGATCGACCCCGAGGAACATGATCACGAACAGGAAGAGCACGACGATCGCGCCGGCGTAGACGATCACCTGCACCGCGGCCAGGAAGTTGGCGTGCTGCTCGATGAACAGGACGGCCACCGCGAACAGGGTCATCACCAGCATCAACGCGGCGTGCACCGGGTTGCGGGACACGACGACCCCGACCGCGCCGACGACCACGATGACCGCGCACGCCCAGAAGGTGACGAAGTCCACGCGGCTGACGACACCGAGCAGGCCGGCCCCGGCCAGGTGGGCCAGCGGCCCGATCGATGCCAGAGCGGCGACCACGGTGCTCACGAGCCGACCTCCACGCCGTCACCTGTGCTGTCGCCAGCCGGGTCCTGTCCGGTACCGGCAACGGCTGCCGGTTCGCCGGCACCCGGGGTCACGGCCTGCACAGGGAACGCGCCGCCGGCCGGCCGGTGGCCGGGCCGCCTGGCCTCGATCCGGGCCCGCAGCCGGTTGACGGCGCCCCGGGTGCCGCGCTGGCCCGGGAGCCGCTCGCGGTCGTCGAGGTGCAGCGTGTACATGTCACGCAACGACCGGGTGCCGGTGCGGCTGTCGTCACGGCGGCCGCTCTGCCCGCCCTCGGGGTAGCGCACGCCGTACCCGAGCTCGCCGGACCAGGCGGCGTCCCCTTCGTACTCGGCGTCGCCGCCCGGGGCCGTCGCCCGCATCCAGGCCGAGGTGTACTGGTCGTCGCCCTCGCGCCAGTCCTCCCACGGCATGTGCTGGGGCCGACCGTCGTCGTCCACCACCAGCTCGGCCTTGGTGTAGATGGCGTCGGCCCGGTTGGTGAACGAGAACTCGAACATCTTCGACTCGGTGATGGCTTGGGTCGGGCAGGCCTCGACGCACAGGTCGCAGTGGATGCAACGCAGGTAGTTGATCTCGTAGACGAACCCGTACCGCTCGCCGGGCGACACGGGGTCGCCGGGGTCGTTGTCCGCGCCGCGCACGTAGATGCAGTCCGCCGGGCAGACCCCTGCGCACAGCTCGCACCCGATGCACTTCTCCATGCCGTCCTCGTAGCGATTGAGGACGTGGCGACCGTGCGCCCGGATCGGCTTGGGCCGCTTCTGGTCGGGGTACTGCACCGTCACCCGGGGCAGGGCCATCTGCTCCAACGTGACCTTGAACCCACCGAACGGGCCGACGTTGATCTTCGGGAGGCGCGACCGCCGACCGGGCTCGGCCATCAGCGCTCCACCCCCCCAGCACCGCTGCCGCCTGCACCGCTGTCGCCGCCACGGCTGGCACCACGCAGCGCACCGGTGCCGCTGAGCGACGCCGCCGGTGCCGCCGCGGTCGTCAGCGCCGTCCACCGACCCGGCAGCGATGCCACGCCGACCGGCCCGCGTCCGCGGCCCGAACCGATCTCGTCCCCGAAGGCGGACGAGCCCCCGCGGCCTTTGCCGACGCGGATGGCTCGGAAGAGCAGCACGCTGCCGAGCACGAGGGCGCCAGCCAGACCGACCACCCACCAGCCGGCCACCAGCGCCCCGGCGACCAGCAGCATCCACACCAGCGACAGCGGGATGAGGACCTTCCAGCCCAGGTCCATCAGCTGGTCGTACCGGAGGCGGGGCAGCGCAGCGCGGAACCAGACGTAGGCGAACAGGAAGAGCAGTGTCTTGCCGACGAACCAGGCCACCGGCACGAGCTGGTCGAGGACCATGACATGGGGCACCGGCCCGTCGGGGCCGCCGAGGAACAGCGTGACGATCACGGCCGACATGGTGATCGTGCTCATGAATTCGGCCATGTAGAACAGAGCGAAGCGGATCGACGAGTACTCGGTGTTGAAGCCGCCGACGAGCTCCGAGTCGGCTTCGACCAGGTCGAAGGGGGGCCGGTTGGTCTCGGCGGTCACCGCCACCAGGAAGATGATGAACGGCACGACGCCGGTGCGCACCAGGTTCCAGCTGGCGAAGAAGGTCGTCGCCTGGGCGTCGATGATGCCCCGGGTGGACAGCGTGCCGGCCAGGAGCACCACCATGATGACCGACATCCCCATGGCGGCCTCGTAGGAGATCATCTGCGCCGATGCGCGCACCGCCCCGAGCAGCGGGTACTTCGACCCCGACGACCACCCGGCCAGCATCACCCCGTAGACCGAGATCGACGACATCGCCAGCAGGAGCAGGATGCCGATCGGCGGGTCCGCCACCTGCAGGTCGAAGCGGTGCCCGGCCACCGACATGACGCCGCCCACAGGCACGATGGCGAAGGCGACGATGGCCGGCAGGATCGACAGGTAGGGCGCCAGCTTGAAGACGAAGCGGTCCGACTTGTCGGGGATCAGGTCCTCTTTGAAGAAGAGCTTGATCCCGTCGGCCAGGGTCTGCAACAGCCCGAACGGCCCGGCACGGTTGGGCCCGACGCGGGCCTGCATGTCCGAGATGATCTTGCGCTCGAACCAGATCATCATCATCACCGCGACCATGAGCGCGGCGAAGGCGACCACGGCGCGGATGACGACGATGAGCACCTCGGGCCAGTGCACACCATGCGCGAACAGCGGGTCGAAGCTCATCGCTCAGCCGTCTCCATCCGGATCTCGACCACCGTGTCGGACGCGCCGATGAGCGCCGCGGCGCCGAACCCGGCGGTGCCATCGGCGGACTCGGTGCCGTCGGCCACGTTGAAGGGCAGCACCACGGTGCCGCGTGCCACGCCGGCGTCCGCCACGGCGTCGACGACGAGCTCGCCGGCGGGCGAGCGCAGCCGCACCCGTGCCGCTCCCGACAGGTCCTGCAGCAGGTCGGCCGGGTTGCACCGGGCGCTGGCCGGCGTCACCAGCTTGGCCAGGTCGTCGGACACGTCGAGGGCCACGCCGTCGTCGTACAGGCGGCGGGGAGCGACGAGCCGCAGCCCGTAGCCGTCGACCGGAGGTGCGGCCGGAGCCGGCACCGACGGGGCCCGCACCAGCGGCGGCCGCTCGGCGAACGAGCGCCGGGCCACGTCGGCTGCCGCCGCCACCACGGCATGGTCGTCACCGCCACCCAGCGGCTCCGACAGCCCGGCCCGGGGCGGGGCCCCCTGGCGCTCGACCGCCTCAATGCCCGGGGTCGCCATGGGGTCGATCGGTGCGGGGGATCGGCGCCGCAGCGTCACCGGGGTGGCGGTCAGCGGCACCACCAACCCGTTGCGAGCCGCAGGGGCTTCGAGCACCTGGCGCGAGACGCCGGCGTAGGCGGTCGCTGTCCGCTCGATCTCGTCCCACAGGTCGGCCCGGCTGGCGTAGGGCAGCTCCGTTCCGAGCCGGGCCGCGAGCTCGACCGCCACCATCCAGTCCGGCCACGCCTGCCCGGGGGCGACGAGCTTCTGCCCCACCCGCGTGACCCGGCCTTCCACGTTGGTGGTGGTGCCGCCACGCTCGTGGTGCACCGCCACCGGCAGGACCACGTCCGCTCGGGCTGCGGACGGCGACAGGAAGGCGTCCACGGCCACCACGAACGGCGCCTGCTCGAGAGCCCGGTCCGCCAGGGTGCGGTCGGGGAAGTCCCCGAGGGGGTCGGCACCGAGGAGGACCAGCGCCTCGAGCTCGCCGTCGGCCAGCCCGGCCAGGATGGCGGCGCTGTCACGCCCGGTCCCGTCGGGCACCTGGCCCCACGCCGCGGTGAACCAGTCGCGTCCGTCGTCGAGCGCCACCCGGCCCGGGAGCATCCCCGGCGCCAGCCCCATGTCGATGGCGCCCATGACGTTCCCCCGGCGCAGCGCCGGCAGGAACCGGGCACCAGGCCACGCTCCGGCCAAGGCGGAGGCGGCTGCTGCGGTCACCGACGCGTGCTCGGCCAGCGACGGCCGGCCGAGGACGACCACGATGCCGGTGCCGTCGTCGCCGGCGGCGCCGACGGAGCGACGGGCGTGCTCCCACGCCTCGGCGTCGATGCCAGCTGGGGCGTCGGCTCCGGTGGCGAGCGCCCGGGCCACGGCTGGGCCGTCGCCGGGGCGGTGGGCGAGGTGGGTGCCGAGCCGACCCAGCGCGCTTCCCGGGCCGCCGATCTCGACGACGGGCACCCCGCCGTCGACGGCTGCAGCCCGCAGCCGCAGGAACAACACGGGGAGCTCCTCGCGCACGTCGCCGGTGAGCAACACCAGCGCCGACGCCCGGCACGCCTCGTCGATCGTGGCGCGCGGCAGGCCGAGCACCAGCTCTGCCGGCAGACCGTCACCGAGCTGGGCGTCGACGGAGTCGGTACCGATGATCCCCTTGGCCAGGCGCGCCCAGGCATAGGCGTCCTCGTTGGCCAGGCGGGCCCCGCCGATGACACCGACGGACCCCGGTCCACGCCCGTCGCGGGCCGCGGCAAGCCGCTCCGCCACCAGCCCGAGGGCACGGTCCCAGGTGGCCGGCTCGAGCTCGCCCGAGGCGGCCCGGACCAGCGGCTCGACCAGGCGGTCGGGCGAGTTGACGGCTGCGGACGCGAACCTGCCCTTGTCACACAACCAGCTGTGGTTCACGGGGTCGCTGTCCACGCCGAGCTGGCGGGTCAGGCGGTTGGCCGACGACTGCACCGCCACTCGACACCCCAGCGCACACGTCGTGCAGGTCGACTCGACCTGGTCGAGGTCCCAGGGGCGGGCCGTGAACCGGTACGGCGAGGCCGTGAGCGCACCGACCGGGCAGATCTGCACCGTGTTGCCGCTGAAGTAGGAGGAGAACGGCTGCTCCTCGAAGACGTTCACCTCGATCGTGTCGCCACGTCCGAGGAAGTCGATCTGGGCTTCCCCGGCGACCTCGGCGGCGAAGCGGACACAGCGGCTGCACTGGATGCACCGCTCGCGGTCCAGCATGACCAGATCGGAGATGGCGATGGGCTTGGCCCAGTGCCGCTTCTCCTCGACGAACCGGCTCTCCCCCGGCCCGTAGGCGAGGACCTGGTCCTGCAGCGGGCACTCACCGCCCTTGTCGCAGACGGGGCAGTCGAGCGGATGGTTGACGAGGAGGAATTCGAGCACCCCGTCCTGGGCCTTGGTCACCTTGTCGGAGGTGGTCACCACCTCCATGCCGTCGGCCACCGGCAGGTAGCACGCGGGCTGCAGGGACGCACCGCGGGGGCCGCTCACCTCCACCAGGCACATGCGGCACACGCCCACCGGCTTCATCCGCGGGTGGTAGCAGAAGCGCGGGATGAAGACACCGGCCTCCTCGGCCACAGCGATGAGGAACTCGCCGGCCTCGGCCTCGACGGTGCGGCCGTCGATGGTGACCGACACCGTCTGCCCGGAGCCAGCCGCAGGCGACAGGGCATGGTGCGAGGTGACGACCGGATCAGCCATGGGGGCAAGCCCCTTCCTTCACGTGCAGCAGGAACTCATCACGGAACATGCGGATGGCCGACGCG
>JAJZLP010000175.1 GCA_021803325.1 Actinomycetes bacterium | reverse complement strand
GGGGTGACCGGGGGGGTGAGGGGTGGCCAGGCCGGTGGGGCAGCCCCCGGCGGGAGCTCCTCAGGCCGTGGCGAAACCGGCCAGCACCTGTTGCCAGCGTTCGCGGGGCATCGGGTACGGCGCGTAGAAGCCGACCCGGTCGACGACGTCCCCGAACCGGCTGGTGAGCAGGGACGGCACCTGCTCGAGGTCACCGACCACCGCGAAGGCATGCAAGACGTCGTCGTCGATCAGGTTTGCCATCTCGGCCCAGGCGCCCTGCTTGGACAGGCGGTTCAGGTCGCGGTGCAGGTCGCCCCACCCGTGCAGCTCCAGCACGGGAAGGTAGGCCGGCGTCGAGCCGTAGAAGGCGATCTGGCTGCGAACGGCCTGCGCGGCGGCAGCGGTCCCCTGCTCGTCAGCGCCGGTCACGACGAAGGCCGGGTAGGAGATCTGCACGTCACTCCGGGCGCGGCCCGAGCGGGCCAGGCCCCGGTCGAGGGCAGGCAACGTGACCTCGCGCACGTACCGCTCGGTGGTGAAGCCGTGCACGATCAGTCCGTCGGCCACCTCGCCGGCAACCTCGGTCATGAGGTTGCCCACCGCGGCCAGGAACACCTTGGGCGGCCCGTACGGATTGGGGCCCGGGTTGAAGAACGGGGTCATCAGCCGGTGCGTGTAGTAGTCGCCGCGGAAGTTCAGCTCGGTTCCCTCGTTCCAGCAGGCCCAGATGGCGTGCATGGCCGAGATGTACTCGCGCATGCGGGCAGCGGGATGCGACCACGGCATGGAGAACCGCTTTTCGATGTGGGGCTTGATCTGGGAGCCGAGCCCGAGAAGGAAGCGGCCCTTGCTGTAGAGCTGCACGTCGTTGGCGACCGTGGCCATCGACATCGGGTTGCGGGCGAAGGCCACGGCGATGCCGGTGCCAAGCTCCAGGTGCTCGGTGTGCGGCGCGGCGAGCGCCAGTGGCAGGAATGCGTCGTGCCCGGTCTCGGGGCACCAGACCCCGGTGTAGCCGTCCTCCTCGGCCTGGCGGGCGCGAGTGGCAGCGTCCGCGGCGTCGAACCCGATGCCTCCGTCGACGAGCATGCAGTGACTCCTGGTCGGCTGGCCGGCGAGCCACGCTGGCGTCCGGGCGAGGCCGACCCTATCCGGCCCGGGATGCCCCCTGCCGGTCGTAGCCCTTCGACCGGCTTGGTTCCACCCAGCCAGAAAGACCGCTTAAAGCGCTTGAAGAAATGCTATGCGTGGTTTATCGTGCTTTCGTGGAGCACATCCCCGGCGGAGCGCCTCTGCTGGCTGTCCGTGATCGTGCGGTTGCCGCCGTGGTGCACGCCTACGGGCGGGGCCTGCTCGACGAGGCGTCGTGTGCCGAGCTGCTCGACGAGATCCAGGCCGCGCCGGATGTCGACGCGGTCGACTCGGCCGTCCGGAGACTGGCCCAGTGCACGGCGTTGAGGTCGGCGAACGTGGTCGATCTGGCGCGTGCCCGGCGGATCCCAGCCGACAGGTCGCCGGTCGCCGTCCCGGAGCCTGACGAGCGCCCCACACCAGCGGCGCCACCGCAGGCGGCGATAGTTCCGGGGGTGTTCGACGGTCCGCCACCGGGCACCGTGGGTCTCGATGCCTGGTGGCCTGCGCCACAGCTGCCGCCGGAGCTCGGCGTGGTAGGACCCGCCGCAGTCCGGCGGGACCGGGCGATCACCGGGTCGAGGCGGCTGGACGCGGTGGACCTGGCGCTCGCGGCCAGGGCTGTGCAGGGGCAGCGAGCCAGTCGGAAGGACCCCAGGCTCGTGTCGCTGGCACTGGTGGTGGCTGTCCTGATCGCGCTGCTCGTCCTCGGCATCGTGCTTGTTGGTGCGGTCCATGGTGCTGTGCCCTCCGGTCCTGCTCGATCCGGAGCGCCGGTAGGGACGAACGGTGCCGTGGCATCTGGCGTGTGACGAGCCCGGGTGGCGCGGGCGCATGCCGGGTGAGGTGCCCCAGGGCTCGGCCACGGTAGGGCCTCGGGCCGGGTGAGGTGCCCAAGGGCTCGGCCACGGTAGGGCCTCGGGCCGGGTGAGGTGCCCAAGGGCTCGGCCACGGTAGGGCCTCGGGCCGGGTGAGGTGCCCCAGGGCTCGGCCACGGTAGGGCCTCGGGCCGGGTGAGGTGCCCCAGGGCTCGGCCACGGTAGGCCCTCGGCGCGGGCCTTGTGAAGGCCCGGCACGCGAACGGTCAGTGCCCTTCGAACGGCTGGTCCGGTCCCGAATCGTCGGGTCCCGGGATCTGGCGGAGGTACCGCTCGAGCTCGTCGGCCAGCTCCTCCCCGGTCGGGATGGTGCCGATGTCGAGCGGGTTGCCTTCGGCCGAGTCGACGCTCTCCTCGAGCTTGCGGACCATGGCGGTGTGCTCGTCACTCCGGGCGATCAGGTCGTCGACCTGGCGGATCGTGGTGTCGGCCTCGGCGTGCAGGCCCGCGGTATCGAGCGTCAGGTCTGCCACCTGGGCCAGTCCGTCGACCAGCGCGGCGCTGGCAGCGGGGAATGCCATGCCGGCCACGTAGTGGGGCACCCGGGCCCACAGGCCCACGGTGGGGACGCCAGCGTCGCCGAATGCCAGCTCGAGTACGCCCCAGATGCCCGACGGGACGTCGAGCGATCCTCGCACCGTCCCGAGCATGGGAACGAGGTCAGCTGATGCAGGCGGGGCGGTTGCGGCCAGGCGGACGGGCCGAGTGTGTGGGGCCGGGGCCGGAAAGGCCCCGAGACCCACGACCATGCGCACGCCGAGGCTGCGGGCCAGTTCGACGGTGTCGACGGCGAAGGCCGGCCAGTGGAAGTCCGGCTCGGGCCCGATCAGGTAGCAGACGTCGGCGCCGGTAGCGTCGGTCCCGGTCCGCATCTGGATCACTGGCCACGTGAGCCCTTCGTTGATGCCGTCCACCAGGTGGACGACGGGTCGCCGCGCCCGCTGGTCGATGAGCGGGTCGCTGTCGAAGGTGGCCACCAGCTCCGTGGGCCGGACGGCCAGGAGCGCGCTGATGGCACCGTCGGCTCCGAGGCCGGCGTCGACCCATCCGTCCAGCGCGACCACCAGGACTGGATGCTCGACGTGGTCGCCGCCGTGGCGCTCGTACAGGCTCACCGGCCGTCCAGTACGGCGCTGGCCCGCTCGGCCAGGGTGGTTGCGCTCGTGGCGAAGGTGTCCACGCTCGTCCGGTCGCCTGCGGCCGCGCCGCCGGCGTACCGGGCGTAGACCCCCTGCAGGATGCAGGCCAATTTCCAGTACCCGAAGGCCACGTAGAAGTCGAGGGTGCCTATGTCTCGACCTGAGCCCGCCGCGTAGCGGTCAGCGATCTCCTGGCGGGACGGGAACCCCGGCACGGCCGTCGGCGTCACGCCAGCCAGCGCAGCCTCGTCACCGGGATCCGTCCAGTAGACCAGGAGCAGACCAAGGTCTGCCAGCGGATCGCCGAGCGTGCAGATCTCCCAGTCCAAGACGGCACGGACCGACCCGTCGTCACCCAGCACGACGTTGTCGAGCCGGTAGTCGCCGTGCACGATCGCCGTACCCTGCTGGGGCGGGACCGACGCCGCCAGGCGATCGTGGACCGACTCCACCACGTCCGGCAGCTCCTCACCCGGCACCACGGAACCCCGGAATTGCCCGATCCACCGTCGGAGCTGGCGATCGATGTAGCCATCGTGACGGGCGAAGTCGCCCAGGCCGACGGCGTCGACATCGACGTCGTGCAGCGCGGCGAGCGTGTCCGCCAGTGACAGACCGGCATGCCACCGGCCGGCCATGTCGAGCACCTGCTCGACGGTGGCGGTGTCGCGAAGGATGTGGCCGTCCACCAGCTCCATCACGTAGAACGGGCTGCCGGTCACCGCGACGTCGGTGCAGAGCCCGAAGGTGGCGGGGACTGGGACCGCGGTGGGGCCCAGAGCGCTCATCACCCTGTGCTCGCGGGCCATGTCGTGTGCGGTGGGGAGAACGTGGCTGATCGGCGGGCGGCGCAGGGCGTAACGGTGGCCGGCGGCGTCGGCCACCGCAAAGGTCAGGTTGGAGCGGCCACCGGCGATGAGTGTGAAGTCGAGTGGTGGGACCACCCCGTCCACGTTGGCCTCGAACCAGGCCGTGACCGGGCCGATGTCGATGCCTTCGACCGGCTCGGCGGCCATGGGGTCGGTGCCCTTGGGGCTCGCAGACGTGGTCATGGACGCACGCTACTGCGCGGTTGGCGCACGGTCCGGTGGGGCGGTTGGCGCACGGTCCCGTGGGGCGGTTGGTGCACGGTCCCGTGGGTGGTGCCGGGGTGGGGCCGCCGGGGTGGGGCAGGCGGGGTGGTGCCGGGGTGGCCGTGCCGGGGTGGCGGTGCCGGGGTGGGGCAGGCGGGGTGGTGCCGGGGTGGCCGTGCCGGGGTGGCGGTGCCGGGGTGGGGCAGGCGGGGTGGGGCAGGCGGGGTGGCACCGAGGTGGAGACGCCGAACGCCCAGCCCGGTGCCGGTAGGGTTCAGGCTGTGATCGACGTCACCGATGCCAGCTTTGAGCGCGACGTCCTGGACCGTTCCGTCGAGGTTCCGGTCGTCGTCGACCTGTGGGCTCCGTGGTGCGGGCCCTGCAAGACCCTGGGCCCCATCCTGGAGCGGGTCGTGGCGGCGACCGACGGCCGTGTCGAGCTGGCCAAGCTCAACGTCGACGACAACCCCCAGGTCGCACAAGGGTTTCAGGTGCAGTCGATCCCGGCTGTGTACGCGGTGCGGGACCGCCAGGTCGTCGACGGCTTCATCGGCGCCCTGCCTGAGGCCCAGGTGACGGAGTTCGTTGCCCGCCTCAATCCCGAGCCCACCGAGGCTGATCTGCTGGCGGCCCAGGGCGACGAGGCATCGCTCCGCCAGGCCCTCGAGCTCCAGCGTGATCACCCGGTGGCTGTGGTGGCCCTCGCCCGCTTGCTGGTGGAGCAGGGGTCGCCGGAGGAGGCCCTGGAGCTGCTGGGCCGGATCCCCGAGACAGCGGAGTCGCGCCAGGTGGCAGCGGAGGCTCGCCTGGTCAGACAGAACGTGACGCTGTCGCCCGACGGCATCGAGGCCGCGCTCGATGGTCTCCTCGAGCGGGTGAAGGCCGACGAGAGCGCTCGACAGGAGTTTCTCGACCTGCTCGAGACGCTCGGGCCCGACGACCCGCGGACCGCCGGCTATCGCCGGGCGCTGGCCGCCCGGCTGTTCTGACGGCGCCGGCCGCCGGCAGCACGGACCCGACCGGCGCCCGGGGTCCCCGGCCATCGATCCGGCTGCCCGCCGACCTCGCTCCAGTGCAACTCCGACTCGGTGACCGGCTGTTCGACCTGACGACCCGGGCTCTGGTGATGGGCATCTTGAACCGGACGCCCGACTCGTTCTACGACCGCGGCGCGACGTTCGACCTCGACGCGCTCCTCCGGCGGGCGGACCAGCTCGTGGCCGAGGGCGCTGACATGCTCGACGTGGGCGGAGTCAAGGCCGGACCAGGGCCCGAGGTCACCGAGGCGGAGGAGCTCGACCGGGTCGTGCCGTCGATCGCCGCCCTGGCGGCGCGCGTCGACGTGCCGCTGTCGGTGGACACGTGGCGAGCATCGGTCGCCGCGGCCAGCTACGAGGTCGGAGCGGTGCTCGGCAACGACATCAGCGGGTTCGCCGACCCCGCGTACCTGCCCGCGGCGGCGTCGGCGGGGGCATCGGTGGTCGCCACCCACATCCGTCTCGCCCCGCGTGTCGCCGACCCTGACCCGCACTACGACGACGTCGTGGAGGACGTCGCCGCCTTCCTGGTCGAGCGGGCGGGACGGGCACTCGCGGCCGGGCTCTCGGCCTCCCAGGTCGTGATCGACGCCGGTCTCGACTTGGGGAAGACCTCGGCGCAGTCGCTCGAGCTGCTGCGAGCATCGGCCCGCCTGTCCGGGCTTGGATACCCGTTACTGCTCTCTGCGTCGAACAAGACGTTCCTGGGCGCGCTCCTGGACCTGCCCATCGAGCGACGGGGCGAGGCCTCGCTCGCCGCTGCCGCGCTCGGCATCACCACAGGGTGCCGGGTCCTGCGGGTCCACGACGTCGCCGGGACGCGGCAGGTGCGGGACGCGCTGGCCCGCGTGTTGGAGGCGTCGTGAGCGGTGAGCAGCCGGTGCCACGAGCCGCGGCACCGCTGGCACAACGGCTGGCACAACGGCTGGCGCAACGGCCGTGGACACAGCCGGTGTGGCGGGCCCGCGGTGCGGCCGGTGTCACGAGCCATGACGTCGCAGAGGTCATGAGCAGCGAGACGGCCGGGGCCTTGACCGGCGGATGGCGGGGACCGTGAGCAGTGGAGCGGTCGCCAGTGGCGTCGACCCCGGCACGCCGGCGGTCCTCGTCCGCGGTGACGATCCCGCCTTGGTGTCCGACGCAGCCCGGGCGACCGTGCGCGAGCTCGTCGGGGATCTCGACCCGTCGACCGTGGTGGAGGAGCACGGTGCCGGCGTCGATGACATCGATGTTGGGGCCGTGGTCGACGCCCTGGCCACGCCACCGTTCCTGGTCGACCGTCGAGTCGTGGTGGTTCGCGAGGCCGGTCGCCTGACCGCGGCGGACGCGGCGCCGCTGGTCTCGTGGATGGCGAGCCCGGTTCCTGGCGTGCAGCTGGTGCTGGTGGCCGGTGGTGGCACGGTGCCAGCGCCACTGGTGAAGGCGGTCCGTGCCGGCGGCACCGTGATCGACACCACGGTCGGCACCGGAGCGACCCGCCGCCAGTGGCTGGTGGACCATCTGCGCCACGGCCCGGTGCGCCTGGACGCGGCGGCCGGTGCCCTCCTGCAGGCCCATATCGGCGACGACATGGGGCGGGTGCGCTCGCTGCTCGACACGTTGGCAGACGCGTTCGGGCCTGGTGCCACGGTGGGGCCCGACGAGCTGGCGCCGTACCTCGGGGCGCCCGGTGCGGTGGCGCCCTGGGAGCTCACCGACGCCGTCGACGCCGGCGACACCGCCGCGGCGCTCGCCGTGCTCCGCCGACTGCTGGGTCCTGGAGCGTTGCACCCGCTGGCCGTGCTGAGCGTGCTGCACCGGCACTACGAGACCATGCTGCGCTTGGACGGGGCGTCCGTGGCCTCCGCAGAGGAAGCCGCCGCCCTGGTCGGGGCGCGCAGCGCGTATCCGGTGAAGAAGGCGATGGAGCAGGGCCGGCGGCTCGGTTCCGCCGGCGTTGCCCGAGCCGTCTGCTGGCTGGCCGACGCCGACCTGGACCTCCGCGGGGCGAGCGGTCTTCCTGACGATGCCGTTCTCGACGTGCTCGTCGCCCGTCTCAGCCGGCTGGCGCCTGCACGCCGGTCGGCAGGCGGGCGTGCCCGGTCGGCCAGACGCTGACCGGACGACGGATCGCTGGCCCAGCCTCAGGCGCGCAGGCTGCTCGTGTGCAGGTCAGCCGGCGGGTGTGCAGGTCAGCCGGCGGGTGTACAGGTCGGCCGGCGGGTGTGCAGGTCGGCCGGCGGGTGTGCAGGTCGGCCGGCGGGTGTGCAGGTCGGCCGGCGGGTGTACAGGTCAGCCGGCGGGTGTGCAGGTCAGCCGGCGGGTGTGCAGGTCAGCCGGCGTCGGCTGCTGCCACTTTGGCAGCCCGGCGCATCAGGCGCGATTTGCGGTTCGCGGCCTGCTTTTTGTGGATGACGCCCTGCGCCGCTGCCTTGTCGATGCGCTTGACGGCCAGGCGGAGGAGCTCGGCGGCGTCCGTCGTGCTCGCTTCTGTCGCGGTGATGGCGTGCTTGGTGCGCGTCCGCATCTCCGACCGGACCGCCTTGTTGCGAAGGCGGCGACGCTCGTTCTGGCGGTTGCGCTTGATCTGGCTGCGGATGTTGGCCACCGGACGTCCTCGTCGGTACTCGGGTCGGATGCGCGGGCCGCATCCCTGGGATCACGCTGACGCAGGAACGCGCCAGCGGGCCGGTCGACCAGGCTAGCACCGTGCCGGCATCGCCGTGCCGGGCCGTCTCGACGGTCCGCGCCAAGCCGCCCGGCCGGGCCGGTGTGGTGATGCCCGCAGGTGGCGCACGCCAAGAGCGCACGCCAAGAGCACACGGGTGCCCGGCCGGTGCCGGTACGCTCAGCCTGCTGTGCTCCCCACCGACCGCATCCGCAACTTCTCGATCATCAGCCACGTCGACCATGGCAAGTCGACGCTGTCGGATCGCATCCTGGAGCTGACCAAGGCCGTCGACCCCCGGCTCATGCGCGAGCAGTACCTGGACTCGATGGACATCGAGCGGGAGCGGGGTATCACCATCAAGGCACAGAACGTCCGGGTGCACTGGGCCGACCACGTCCTGCACCTGATCGACACCCCTGGGCACGTCGACTTCGCGTATGAGGTCAGCCGATCGCTCGCCGCGTGCGAGGGCGCGGTCCTGCTGGTCGACGCGTCGCAGGGCATCCAGGCCCAGACGCTGGCCACGTGTTACCAGGCGCTGGAGCACGACCTCGAGATCGTCGCCGCGCTCAACAAGATCGACCTGCCGGCTGCCGACCCCGACCGGTGCGTCGACGAGCTCGAGCGGGTGCTCGGCCTGGAGGGCGACGGTGTGCTGCGCATCTCGGCGAAGACCGGGGAGGGCGTCGCCGGCCTCCTCGACGCGGTGGTGGCCCGGGTCCCGCCGCCGACCGGAGACGCAGCCGAGCCGCTGCGGGCGCTCATCTTCGACTCGTCCTACGACCAGTACCGGGGTGTCGTCAGCTCCATCCGGGTGGTGAGCGGTGTGCTGCGCTCCTCCGCTCGCGTCCGGTTCATGCAGGTCGGCGCCGCTCACGAGCTCGAGGAGATCGGCGTCCGGGCGCCTGCACCCACGCCCGTGGCCGAGCTCGGCCCCGGTGAGGTGGGCTACCTGATCGCCGGTATCAAGGACGTCGGCCAGGCCCGCTCGGGCGAGACGGTCACCGATGCCGTTCGGCCGGCGCCCGCGCCCCTGGCGGGCTACCGGGACCCGAAACCGATGGTGTTCTGCGGGCTCTACCCGATCGACGGCGACCAGCTGACCGAGCTGCGCGAGGCCCTGGAGAAGCTGCGGCTGAACGACTCGAGCGTCACGTTCGAGCCCGAGTCGTCGGGAGCGCTCGGCTTCGGTTTCCGCTGCGGGTTCCTGGGCCTGCTCCACATGGAGATCGTCCGCGAGCGGCTCGAGCGCGAGTTCGACCTGTCGCTCATCGCCACGGCCCCGTCGGTGGCGTACTGCGCGACCCTCACCGACGGTACGGAGGTCCGTTTCGACAACCCGAGCCAGATGCCCGAGCCGTCCAGGCTGGACCACGTGGACGAGCCGATGCTCCGGGCGACGGTCATCGTCCCCTCCGAGTACACCGGCACCACGATGGACCTGTGCCAGAGCCGCCGGGGTGAGCTCGAGCGCATGGAGTACCTGTCGCCCGAGCGGCTCGAGCTCGTGTACCGGATCCCGCTGGCCGAGGTGGTGGTGGACTTCTTCGACCAGTTGAAGAGCCGGACCAAGGGCTATGCCAGCCTCGACTACGAGCCGGCTGGCAGCGCCACGGCCAACCTCGTCAAGGTCGACCTCCTGATCAACCACGTGCCGGTCGACGCCTTTTCGACGGTCGTCCACCGCAATGCGGCCGACGCGTACGGGCGTCGGATGGCCGAGAAGCTCCGTGAGCTCATCCCCCGGCAGCTCTTCGACGTCCCGATCCAGGCCGCGGTCGGGGGCCGCGTGATCGCCCGCGAGACGGTGAAGGCGAAGCGCAAGGATGTCCTGGCCAAGTGCTATGGCGGTGACATCACCCGGAAGCGCAAGCTGCTGGAGCGCCAGAAGGAGGGGAAGAAGCGGATGAAGTCGATCGGCAGGGTCGAGGTGCCCCAGGAGGCGTTCATCTCGGCACTGCGGATGGAGGACTGAGGCCGGTTCCGGAGGCGGCGGCCGGCTGAGGTGCCGGCGGAGGTGGCAGTGGTCGACCGATCGTGTGACGTGCTTGTCGTTGGTGGTGGCCTGTCGGGCCTGTACGCGGCGCGGACCCTGGCCCGCGCCGGGGCCGATGTGGTGCTGGTCGAGGGGCGCCGCCGGGTGGGCGGCCGGGTGTGGACCGAGGTCAGCGGCTTCGGCGCGGTGCTTGACCACGGTGGGCAGTGGCTCGGTGCCGGTCAGGACCGACTGGCCGCCCTGGCGGCGGAGGTGGGTGTGGCCACCTACCCGTCGAACGGGTCGGGAACGACCGTGGAGTGGCGGGGAGGGCGGCGCCACACCTACACCGGCCTGGTCCCCACGTCGAACGTGCCGGCGGTGTCCGGTGCGATCGAGGCGATCTTCGAGTTCGACCTGGCCGTGCACACCTTTGCCGCCGAGCGGGCGAGCGCTCGCTCGCCGGCGCGGGCGTTGGACCGCCAGACACTGGGGATGTGGCTGGACGCGTCGGTCGCCTCGCCGGCTGCCCGCTCGCTGCTCGCCACGGTGCTCACCGGCGCGTTCGGGGCCGAACCTGCCGAGCTGTCGCACCTGTTCGCCCTGTTCGCCCTCCACGCTGGCGGTGGGCTCATGAACCTCGTGCGCACCACGGGCGGCGTGCGCGACCGCCGGTTCGTCGGCGGAGCCCAGCAGCTCGCCACGGCCATGGCGCTCGAGCTCGGTGCCCGGGTGATGCTCGATGCGCCCGTGGTGGCCATGCGCAACGCCGCCGACCACGTGGTGGCCACGTGCATGCGACCGGTCGACGAGTCCGTGGCCGATTCCGTGGCCCAGGTGCTCGGGCCGATCGACGGCGGGTCGCGACGTGCCGGGCCACACGAAGCGCCCGAGCCGGCCCCGGACGACCCGTCGGGGTCCACGGCCGGGCTCGACCGGCCGTGGCGGATCCGGGCGCGCCGTGCCATCGTCGCCGTCCCCCCGGTGCTGACCGGGCGGATCGCGTGGGATCCGGCGCTGCCCACCGGCCGCCAGCAGGCGGTCCAGCGGCTGCCCATGGGGGCTGTGAGCACGGTGCACTGCGTCTACCACCGGGCCTTCTGGCGCGACGAGGGCTTGTCGGGGCAGCTCGTGGCCGACGACGGGGCTGTGCGCCTGGCGTACGACGCGTCACCACCCGACGGGCGGTGCGGCGTGCTCGTCGGTTTCGTCACCGCCACCGCCTGCCGGGAGTTCGACGCCGCGTCGCTGGGCGACCGGCGCCGCGCTGTGGTCAACGACCTGGTGCGGGCGTTCGGGCCCAGGGCAGCCGAGCCGCTCGAGGTGGTGGTGCGCGACTGGTCGACCGACCCGTTCAGCGCCGGTGGCCCGATGGGGGTCATGGCGCCCGGCGTCCTCACCGGCCACGCGGACGCGTTGCGCCGGCCGGTGGGAAGCGTCCACTGGGCTTCGGCCGAGACGGCCACGGAGTGGTACGGCTCGATGGACGGGGCCCTGTCGGCCGGGGCCCGAGCCGCGGCCGAGGTGCTCCGGGACCTGGGGGGCTCGACCTCGTCCGGCGGTGGGGGCACCACCGCCTTGGACCAAGGTGGCCCGGGCGTGCGAGACGGTGCCGGCTCTGGGCTGTCGGGACGGAGGACCGGCCACCCACCCCGGGACGATCGTGCTGCGGTGGTGGCCGAGGCGTCCCAGCCGCCGCCGGCTGGTAGCACTCGGTAGACTTGACTGCCAGGACCCGCCGACAGCGGCCGGGAACGCCCCCGTGCGCCGTGCGACCAGCGCCCACCGACGAGATGCCGACCCCACCACCTTCCAATAGACCCGACCCGCAGTCGCTCCGCGAGGAGCCCGACCTCGACGGCCGCAAGGCGGCCATCTTGAACGCGGTCGTCGCCGAGTACATCGAGACGGCCCAGCCTGTCGGCTCTGGCCACGTGACGGGAGCCCCGGGCATCGACGTGTCCTCGGCGACGGTCCGCAGCGAGATGGCGACCCTCGAGCGCGAGGGGTTCTTGGTCCAGCCGCACACGAGTGCCGGCCGCATCCCCACGGACAAGGGCTATCGGTTCTTCGTCGACCACATGGCGAGCCCGGGCACCCTGGGGGAGGCGCAGCGCCAGGAGGTCCGCCAGTTCTTCGCCCAGGTCCACGGCGAGGTCGAGGAGCTCCTGGCCCGTACCAGTGGGCTGCTCACCAATCTGACCGACTACGCGACCGTCGTGGTCGGGCCGGGGCACGAATCCTCGTCGATCCGTTCCGTCCAGCTGGTCGGGCTGGCTCCGACGGTGGTGCTGGTCCTGGTGGTGTTGAGCGACGGTGCCGTCGACAAGCGGACGGTGGAGGTCGCCGAGGACGTGTCCGAGACGGCACTGGCGGCGGCGTCGGCGCACCTGACGGCCGGTCTGGTCGGCCACGTGCTGGGTAGCCAGGGAGCGAGCCTGTTGCCGACGGGCGACGAGTCGGTCGACGCGCTCGTGCGGATCGGGGCCGGGGTGGTGGCGGAGCTCGGTCAGACGCCCGAGGCGGACCACGTCTTCGTCGGGGGCTCGTCGAGAGTGGCCTCCGCGTTCGACGCCGTGGACACCGTGCGGTCGGTGCTGGCCATCCTGGAGCAGCAGCTGGTCGTGGTGGAGCTGATCGAGGAGGTGCTGGACAGCGGTCTGACGGTGGCCATCGGGGTCGAGCACGGCTTTGAGCCGCTTGCCTCGTGCGCGCTGGTCGTGTCCCCGCTCACCGTGGACGGGGAGCCCGCCGGCACCATCGGGGTGCTCGGGCCCACCCGCATGAACTACTCGCGTGCGCTCGCCGCCGTGCAGGTGGTGGGCGAGCAGCTGAGCGACCGCCTGTCGCGCACGGCGGGCGGCGGTGTCCGAGCGGGTGACGGCGGGCTCCGCCGGGAAGGGGAGCGGTGACGATGGCGGTCTCCAGCGAGTACTACGACCTGCTGGGTGTCCGGCCGGACGCGACCGACGACGAGATCAAGCGGGCCTACCGCCGGCTGGCCAGGCAGCTGCACCCGGACTCCACCGGTGGCGACGCGGAGGCGGAGGCGAGGTTCAAGCAGGTCGTCGTGGCCTACGAAGTGCTGCGCGACCCGGAGCGCCGCGCCCGCTACGACCGTTTCGGGCCCGACGGGGCGGGCGGTCAGGGGCCCGGCGCCGATCCCTTCGGCGGCGGTGGGCTCGGTGACCTGTTCGACGCCTTCTTCGGCATGGCCGGTGGCTCGGGCCGGGGAGCCGGTCGCGGGCGAGGCGGCCCGGTTCGCGGCGCGGACGCCGAGGTGGTCGTGGAGCTGACGTTCCGCGAGGCGGTGTTCGGCACGCATCGCGACCTGACCGTGCAGGAGCACGTTCTCTGCACCACGTGCTCGGGCTCAGGCGCCCGACCCGGCACGTCCCCCATCCGCTGCCCGGACTGCGGCGGCAGCGGCGAGCTGCGCCGGCTGCGCCAGTCGATCCTGGGCCAGGTGGTGACAGCCGTGCCCTGCCAGCGCTGCCAGGGCCTGGGTGAGGCAGTGCCGAGCCCGTGCACGGACTGCTCCGGCGAGGGTCGGCGAACGGAGTCGGTGGAGCTGCCAGTTGACGTGCCGGCCGGTGTTGACCACGGGGCCACCCTGCGGTTGAGCGGGCGGGGGCCCGCAGGTCCTCGCGGCGGGCCCGCCGGCGACCTGTACGTCCACCTGGCCGTCGCAGGCGACGACCGGTTCGCCCGTCGGGGTGACGACCTGCATGCCGAGCTCCACGTGACCATGGCGCAGGCTGCGCTCGGTGCGGTCGTCAGCTTCGAGACGCTCGACGGCGAGGAGCAGATCACGGTGGCACCCGGCACCCAGACGGGGACGGTGGTCCGGCTGCGGGGCCGGGGTGTGGCCCACGTGCGTGGCCGCGGGCGCGGCGACCTGCTGGTGAACCTGGTCGTCGACACGCCCACCGGCCTCGACCGGGCGCAGCAGGACCTGCTGCGCCAGTTCGCCGGAGCCCGAGGCGAAGCCGTCGGCGCCGCGACCGAGGGCATCGTGGCCCGTCTCCGCTCAGCGTTCGGCTGAGGTGGGCGGCGACGGGCGGTCGGGGCCTACCACCGGGAACGGACCGTGGCCGGCGGCAGCAGCAGCCGTGGCCCAGGTGTTCGTCACCAACCTCGAGGATCCGGTCCTCGACCCCGACGACGCCCACCATCTGTCCCGGGTGCTGCGCACAGCACCGGGCGAGACCGTGGTGGCAGCCGATGGGCGGGGGGCATGGCGGCGGTGCCGGTTCGCAGTCGGCTCCCTGCCGGCGCTCGTGCCCGATGGCGATGTCGTCCACTGCCGGCGTGTCGACCCGCCGGTGACCGTCGCCTTCGTGCCGGTCAAAGGCGACCGGCCCGAGTGGGTGGTGCAGAAATTGACGGAGCTGGGCGTGGACCGGATCGTCGTCCTGCGCTCGCAGCGCTCGGTCGTCCGGTGGGACCGCGATCCGGGCCAGGCTGCGCGCGCCCTCGAGCGGCTCCGCCGGGTCGCCACCGCAGCAGCGGCGCAGAGCCGCCGGGCATGGTTGCCTTCGGTCGAGG
This sequence comes from Actinomycetes bacterium, assembly GCA_021803325.1. Taxonomy (GTDB): domain Bacteria; phylum Actinomycetota; class Acidimicrobiia; order Acidimicrobiales; family UBA8190; genus JAJZYI01. The sequence continues at coordinate 9,307 of JAJZLP010000175.1, read as the reverse complement.
GGATCATGAACCTGTCCGAACTGGCTGCTGCGGTCGCTCCGGGGCAGCTGGCGCTGGCCGAGCGCGGCGGCGAGCACCCGAGCCTCGACCGGCCGGCGGTCGCCATCGGTCCCGAAGGCGGATGGACCGATGACGAGCGGTCCCAGCCAGACACGGTGCTGGCGGGGCTGGGGCCCACCGTGTTGCGGGCGGAGACCGCAGCGGTCGCCATGGGAACCGTCCTGTGCGCCTTGCGCAGCGGCCTGGTGCACGCGAGCCCTGACCTGACCTGACCTGACCTGACCTGACCGGTTGTTGCCGCTGCAAGGATCCGTTCCGACGCGTGGGGTGACTCAGGGTCCGCCATGCCGTAACCTCTTGTGAGCCCGAGATCGAGGCTGTTGGGCGGCGAACAGGACAAATGCTTGCGGTCACCACGCTGAGTGAGCGAGACTACAGGCAAGGGTGTGGAACCTGCGCGGGATCGACACGTTGTCGGACCTCGGGGACAGCACCTCACGGCGAGAGCGCTCGCGCGCGTTGAGAGAGAGCATGAGGAACCCATGGTCATGGTGAACCAGACGGTGCTGCCGGAGGACGAGGAGCAAGAGGAGTCTGCACGAGCCGCCTACGCTCGCGCCGTCGGCTCCCGGCTCAGAGCCGTTCGGAAGCAGATGCGGTTGTCGCTTCAGGCGGTCGAGGCCATGTCCGAGCAGGAGTTCAAGGCGTCTGTCCTCGGTGCCTACGAGCGAGGCGAGCGTGCCATCTCGGTCCCGCGCCTGCAGCGCCTGGCGCGCCTGTACGACGTGCCGGTCGACCAGTTGCTCCCGCAGGACGAGGACGCCAACCGCTGGGGTGGTCCCGGCGAGGCCGAGCACGAGGGCAGCAGCGCGGCCCAGGCGCGCGCCCGGCGGGCTTTGCGGCCGTGGGACGGCCAGGAGAAGGTCACGATCGACCTGACCAAGCTCAACTCGGTCAGCGGCCCCGAGCGTGACCTGCTCCGACGGTTCCTGAGCATGATCCAGGTCCAGCGGCAGGACTTCAACGGTCGGATGATCACCATCCGGGCGGAGGACCTGCGAGCGATCGCCTGCCTGTTCGGCGTGACGCCGGACGCCATGAGCCGGCGCCTGGACGAGCTGGGTCTGCGGGTCAACGCCTGATCGGCGTCCCCGGGACGGCGCGACGTCCCCGGAGACGATCCTGGTCTCCTCGTGCGACACGCCCGCGGTGCCTGGCGCCCGGGCGTGTCGGCGCGCATGGGCGCCAGGCACCGGCGCGCCGGGGCGGCTCAAGACGGCGATCGGCACCCGGTAGGATGGCCCGTGGTACCACCGCTGGTGGACCGAGGTCCGGAGGTTGGCCACGCCGGGGAGCGGCCGGGGACGATGAACGAGCGGATCGACTGGATGAGCACCAAAGAGGCAGCCGAGCATCTCGGCATCACCCTCCGGTCCCTCTATCGCTTCATCGACGAGGGATCCCTCCCGGCGTACCGGTTCGGGCGGGTCATCCGACTGAAGCACGACGACGTGGACCGGTTCATCGAGACGTGTCGCATCGAGCCCGGCAGCCTGGAGCATCTGTACCCTGAGCTCAAGGGCGCGCCGGCACGTGACGTGGCGCTCGGAGACTGAGGTTCCACGTCGGCCTCGCGCGTGTGCTCCACGCCAGTGCCCAGCCGGATCAGGCCGGGGGCACGGCACCGTCGCCAGCCTGGGTCGCCTGCCTGGCTCCGGGCCGGCACCGGCGGCGGTAGGGTCGGTCCTGTGACCGACGTGACCGACTGCCTGTTCTGCGCCATCGTGGCCGGTACGACCCCGGCGGACGTGGTGGCCCGCAGCGACCACGGCGTGGCGTTTCGTGACGTCAACCCCCAAGCGCCGGTCCACGTGCTGGTGGTGCCCATCAGGCACATCGACCACGCGGCCGCCGTCACGGCCGCTGACGGCGCCGTACTGGCCGACCTCTTCGTGCTGGCTCGGCGGGTCGCGGAGGCCGAGGGTGTGGCGGACAGTGGGTTCCGGCTCGTGGCGAACGTGGGTGAGGACGCGGCCAATTCGGTGCCCCACCTCCACCTGCACGTGATCGGCGGCCGGCGGCTCGGCTGGCCTCCGGGTTGAGCGTCGCGTGGCACGTGGTGGCATCGCCGGTGCCGGGCGGCTGGTAGCCTGAGTGCGAGCGCCCGTGTCCCCAACTCAGGTCAAGATCCTCGTCCCCGGCAACCACCTGATGATCGGGTTGCTCGGCGAGCGGGACGAGCAGCTGCGCCTCATCGAGCAGGCGTTCCCTGACGCCCGGATCGTGGTGCGGGGCAACGAGATCGCTGTGGACGGTGCCGACGCAGAGCGGGTCGGGCGACTGTTCGACGAAATGGTCACGCTGGTGGGCCAGGGCCACCGCCTCGACGTCGCCGATGTCGGCCGCACCATCGCCATGGTCAAGGACGACGTCAGCCCGGCCGAGGTCCTCACCACCGAGCTCCTGCGGTCAGCGCGCGGGCGGACCGTCCGGCCCAAGACCGCAGGGCAGAAGCGGTACACCGACGCCATCGCCAGCCACGTCGTGACCTTCGGCATCGGGCCCGCCGGCACGGGGAAGTCCTACCTGGCCGTGGCCCTCGCCGTGCAAGCGCTCCAGGCCCACCAGGTCGAACGGATCATCCTGACGAGGCCGGCGGTCGAAGCGGGGGAGCGCCTGGGGTTTCTTCCCGGGGACATCATGGCGAAGGTCGATCCCTACCTGCGACCGCTCTACGACGCCCTGTACGACCTGGTCGGTGCGGATGGCGCCCAGCGACTGCTCGAACGGGGAACCGTCGAGGTCGCCCCCCTCGCGTTCATGCGGGGGCGGACGCTCAACCGGAGCTTCATCATCCTGGACGAGGCGCAGAACACCACACCGGAGCAGATGAAGATGTTCCTCACCCGCATCGGCTTCGGTTCCAAGGCCGTGATCACCGGCGACGTCACCCAGGTGGACGTGCCCGGCGGGCGGTCGGGTCTGGGCGGCCTGCGCGCCGTGCTGGGCGAGGTCGATGGTGTCGCGTTCGTCGATCTCGACAACCGCGACGTCGTCCGCCACCGCATCGTGGCCGACATCGTGGCGGCCTACGAGGCGGCGGACCGAGCCGGTCGGGACGGGGACGAACCGGCGGCAGGCGGGTCCGGCGGGGCAGGGCCGGCTCGTGCCCGTTGACGTCTTCGCCGCCGACGAGCAGTCCGATCTCGCCGTCGACGTGGGGCGCTGGGCGGTGCTCGTCCGCTCCGTCCTGCAGGCCGAAGGTGTCCGTGTGGACACCGAGGTGTCGTTGCTCTTCGTCGACGAGCAGACCATCGCGGACTTAAACGAGCGGTTCCTCGGGCGCCAAGGGCCGACCGACGTCCTCGCCTTCCCCATCGACGACGACCCGGTGCCCGCCGGCCGCTCCCCTGACCAGGGGGGGACCGGGCCCGGTGGAGTCTCGGCCGAGGACGACGTGCCCAACTTGATGGGCGACGTGGTCATCTGCCCGGCTGTCGCCGCCCGCAACGCGGTCGAGCACGAGGCGACCGTCGACGACGAGCTCGCCCTGCTCGTGGTGCACGGCGTGCTGCACCTGCTCGGCATGGACCACGAGGTCGACGCCGACGCGCAGCGCATGGAGCGGCGCGAGCAGGAGCTCCTCGACCGCTTCCACCGCCGGAGCGGGTGACGGTGGCGACGGCCCACGCCGTTTCCGTCACCCCCGCGCAGTGGGGGATGGTGGCTGCGGTGGTCGTGCTCGTCGGAGTCTCGGTCCTGCTTGCACTGGCCGAGACCAGCCTGGTTCGCACCAGCCGGGCCCGGGCGCTGAGCCTGCTGGAAGACGGCCGCCGTGGTGCCCGCCAGCTGGTCGACCTGGTCGAACGGCCCGAGCGGTTCCTGAGCGCCGTGCTCCTGCTGGTGCTGGTCAGCCAGCTGGTGGTGGCCACCCTGGTGGGGATCCTGGCCGAAAAGTGGTTCGGCGGCTGGGGTGTGGCCGTGGCGACGGTGTTCGAGGTCGTGGTGCTGTTCGTGGTGGCCGAGGCCCTTCCGAAGAACTGGGCGGTGCAGAACCCGGACCGCTCGGCGCTGTTCGCAGCGCCGCTCGTGTCGGCGATGGTCGGTCTGTGGCCGGTGCGCATGGCGTCGTCAGGTCTGGTGACGCTCGCTGCCCTGCTCAGCGGGCCCCGACGCCGCCAGGCCGCGGTCAGCGAGTCCGAGCTGCTGGCCATGGCCGACGTCGCTGTCGAGGAGCAGGTCATCGAGCGCGAGGAACGGGCCCTCATCCATTCCATCATCGAGTTCGGTGACACCATCGTGCGCGAGGTGATGGTGCCGCGGCCCGACATGCGGACCGTCGAGGCCGGCCTGACCGTCACCGCCGCGCTCGGCGTGGCGCTCGACGCCGGTTTCAGCCGGCTCCCTGCGTTCGAGGGCAATGTCGACGACGTCGCCGGAGTCGCCTACGTGAAGGACCTGGCACGCGCCGAGCGGGCCGGGCGGGGTGCCGCCCAGGTCCGCGACGTCGTCCGACCCGCCCATTTCGTCCCCGAGACAAAGCGAGTGGCTGCCCTGATGCGCGAGATGCAGGAACGGACGTTCCACCTGGCCGTCGTGGTCGACGAGTATGGCGGCACCGCCGGTCTCGTCACCCTCGAAGACCTGATCGAGGAGCTCGTCGGGGAGATCGTCGACGAGTACGACGTGGAGGAGCCACCGCTGGTGCGGACCGGCGACGGTGGCGTCTCGGTGTCCGGTCGGCTCACGGTCGACGCGCTCAACGAGGCGCTCGACGCAGACCTCCCGACCGGCACGTGGGACACGGTGAGCGGTCTGCTGTTCGACGAACTGGGCCGGGTGCCGGCCCTGGGTGACAGCGTGGAGGTGGCCGGGTACCGGCTGACCGCCGAGCGGGTGCAGGGCAACAGGGTCGGCCGAGTCGCGGTCGTTCCGCTGGTTGGTCCCGGGGCGGCTGCCGGCTCGGACGGTGCCACGGCGGCGGCAGCCGACGGCGTTCCCGGAGATGTCCCGTCGATCCCCGACCCGTCACCGGCCCGGCGTCGCGAACCTGCCCGGCCCTCGTCCGGTGGTGGCGGCGGTCCCAGCACAGGTCGCGACCGTGGTTGAGCCGACAGGTGGGGCCCAAGGCCTGCCGCACACCGGGGGTCTCGTCGTGGGTGCCGGTGCTGCGGGCGACGTCGACGGTGGCGACGACGGGGGTCTCGTCGCGGGTGCCGGCGCTGCGGGCGACGTCGACGGTGGCGACGTGGGGGGTCTCGTCGTGGGTGCCGGTGCTGCGGGCGACGTCGACGGTGGCGACGTGGGGGGTCTCGTCGCGGGTGCCGGCGCTGCGGGCGACGTCGACGGTGGCGACGTGGGGGGTCTCGTCGTGGGTGCCGGTGCTGCGGGCGACGTCGACGGTGGCGACGTGGGGGGTCTCGTCGTGGGTGCCGGTGCTGCGGGCGACGTCGACGGTGGCGACGTGGGCTCCAGCCTTGGGGTCGGCACCAGAACAGGCGTGACCCGCTCGGGATTTGTGAGCGTGGTCGGGCGTCCCAACGTCGGCAAGTCGACGCTCGTCAATCGTCTGGTCGGCACCAAGGTGTCGATCACGTCGCCCCGGCCGAACACCACCCGCCGTTCCGTGCGCGGCGTCCTGCACGCCGGGGGTGCCCAAGCCGTGTTCGTCGACACCCCCGGCCTCCACCGGCCGCGCACCGCCCTGGGCCGGCGATTGAACGACCATGTTGCCGAGGCGCTCGACGATCTGGACGTGGTGATCGCGGTGGTCGACGCCACCGCACCGGTCGGGCCCGGTGACCGGATGGTCCTGGCCCGAGCCCTGGCTGCTTCGGTCTCCGGCACGGCAGGCGACGGCGACGTGGACGAGATCGGTGGTGCTCCGGTGGGCGGCGGTGCCGGGCGCAGCGTGCTGGTGGTGGTCAACAAGATCGATGCAGCCCGTCCCGATCAGGTCCTCGAACGTCTGGCGGAGGCAGAGGCCGAGGTCCGTTCCACCCTCGGTCCCGACCACGAGGTGGAGCTCTTCCCCGTGTCAGCGGTATCGGGCGCCGGGATCGACGCCCTGGTGGCTGCGACCGTGGACCGGCTGCCGCCAGGACCGGCGTACTTCCCCGAGGAGATGGTGAGCGACGTCCCCGAGGCGTTCTGGGTGGCAGAGCTCGTCCGCGAGCAGCTGCTGCACGCCACCCACCAGGAGCTGCCTCATGCCATCGCCTGCCGGGTGGTCGAGTGGGAGTGGCCGCGGATCCGGGTCGAGATCGTCGTCGAGCGGGAGTCGCAGAAGGCGATCGTGATCGGACGGGGCGGCCTGGTGTTGAAACAGGTGGGCACGGCGGCCCGCCAGCAGCTCCCCGCTGGCGCGCACCTGGAGCTGCACGTGGTGGTGGACAAGCATTGGCAGCAGCGGCCCGATGCCATCGAGCGGCTCGGGTACTGACGCCAGGCAGCACCGCCGCCGCGGGCCCCGGCCATGGATCGGCTCGGGATGGATTGGGACTGGGCCGGGATGGAGCGGGACTGGCTCGGGATGGAGCGGGACTGGGCCGGGATGGATTGGGACTGGTTCGGGTCCGGGTCGGGATGGATCGGGTTCGGGTCGGGGGCCCCGCCAGGCGGGGTCTCAGCAGCGATGCGTCGCCGGATTGTCAGGAGCGCTCGGCTGCCGAGGTTGCCGGTGGGTCGCCCGGTTCGTCGCCGGTTGATGCCAGGGACCGCAGGAACGCGTGGGCCTCGTCGCGTGTCACCGTCCGCCGCATGGGTGGTACCGCGGACAGCAGCGCCCGACGGTACCTGGCGGTGGCGAGCCGAGGGTCGAGCACGGCGACCACACCCTGGTCGCTGCTCCTGCGGACGAGCCGACCGGCTCCCTGGGCAAGGAGCGTCGCTGCCCGGGGGATGTCGATGGTGTGGAACGCCCCTGGACCCGCCCGCTCCCGGCGTGCCTGTAGGAGGGGGTCGTCGGGGCGGGGGAAGGGCAGACGGTCGATGACCACCAGGCTGGCGGTCCGGCCCGGGACGTCCACGCCCTGCCAGAACGACAGCGTGGCGAACAGGCAGGTGGCCTCGTCCCCGGCGAAAGCGGCGAGCAGCTGTGCCTTGGGCCGCTCCCCCTGGGCGAGCACGGGGAAGGGCACACGCGGTGCCACCGCGTCGAGCGCGTCGCTCATGGCCCGCCAGCTCGTGAACAGCGCCAGGGTCCGCCCACCTGCGGCGAGCATCAGGCCGACCAACTCGTCGTAGGCCTTGTCGTCGGCTCCGTGGGTCCGGCGGTCGGGGATGCCGGTCGGCACGTAGAGGAGCGCGTTCTCCCGGTAGGGAAAGGGGCTGCCCACATCGATGTGGTCGGTTCGGCCTGACGGAAGGCCCAGCCTGTCGGCGACACCGGGCGGCATGGTGGCCGAAGCCAGGATCGCGGTGACCTCGGGCCAGAGCCGGGCAGCGAGGATCGGGCCCACGTCGATCGGGGTGGACCGCAACGCACGACCGCGGCCGGTGCCGCCGATCCACAGGACCCGATCGGGGTCGCGTTCGAGCGCGGTGGCGAGGTCGCCGGCGAGATTGCCAGTGGCCAGCAGCGCGCGAGCCCGCCGGGCCGCCTCGGGTCCGGTGCCGTCGTCGCCGGCGGACCGCAGCGCCCGAGCCAGGTCGTCGACGCGGCCGCGGGCGACCACGAGCAGGTCGGCGAGCGCGCTCTCACCGGCCAGGTCGACGCGCCTCTCGGCCGATGCGGCCAGGGTCGCCTCGAGCTGGTCGGCGCTGGTCGAAACCGGCGCCAACGGGTCCGCTCCAGGTCCCAGCAGCCCTCGTGCCGCGGCGGCGGCCGCCCGCAGCCGGCCCGGGGTCAGCTCCACGCCGAGCCCATGGCTGACGATGTCTTCGGCCTCGTGCGCCTCGTCGATGACGATGATGTCGTGCTCGGGCAGCACCGCCCCGCCCGATGCCAGGTGGGCGGTGGTCAGCGCAGTGTTCACCACCACCACCTGGGCGGCGGCCGCCCGGGCGCGCGCGAGCTCGGCGAAGCAGTCGTCACCGGACGGGCACCGGAATGCACCGGGGCACTCCCGCGGCCCCACCGATACGAGCGCCCAGGTGCGCGGCTGCGGCTCGAAGGAAAGCTCGGCCCGGTCCCCCGAGGGTGAGGTCTCGGCCCAGTCCAGGATCTGCCGAAGCTCGTCGACCATGCGATCGGGTGCGGATCGGGTGCCGTCGCCGGCCATCGCCGTTCCCGGGCGCCCGGACGCTCTGTGGCCGGTGCCGGTGCCGGTGGTGGTGTCGGTGCCGGTGGTGGTGGCCTGGCCGGTGGTGGTGTCGATGCCGATGCCGGTGTCGTGGCCGGGTGCCGCGATGTCGGGCGGCGGACCCAGCCGTCGCACGGGGTCGGGTGGCCAGGGCCCCGGTCCGGCACGTGAGGCTGCCGGATGCTCGCCCAGCCCGGGGAGCGCAGCGGCCACGGGCACAGTCGCCCACGGTCGCTCGCTCGCTGCCGCTGCGTCGTCGCCTGCAGTCCCGCCCAGTGGTCCATCGTGAGCCCTACTGGGCTGGGCGAGGCGATCGAGCCTGGCGTCCCCTGCCACCGAGCGCCAGGAGGCCCGGCCGGCAACCTCTGCCGCGCGTTGGCGGCACAGGTAGTTGGCCCGGCCCTTCAGGACGGCGAAGCGCACGGGGAGCACGTCGGCGAGCGCCCGGCTGATCTGGGGAAGGTCGCTTCCTGCCAGCTGGTCTTGGAGCGCCCTGGTAGCAGTCGAGACGACCACCGTGGCGCCGGACCGGATGGCGGGCAGCAGGTAGGCGAGGGTCTTGCCGGTCCCGGTGCCGGCCTGGGCAACCAGATGGCGGCGCTGCGAGATCGCCCGCTCGACGGCCTCTGCCATCGCCAGTTGGCCCGGCCGGTGCTCGCCGCCGCCGGGCAGCAGATCGGCTACTGCCTTGAGGGCGTCGCTGAGCGTGCCGCCAGCGCCGGGCGTTCCAGCGGGCGGGGCCGAGTGCTTCGAGGGAGAGCGGTCCGCTGCCACGACGGCCTGACGCTATCGGGGCCGAACCCAGGCCCGGGTCCGGGTCCGGTGGTGGGCAGGTGGGGTTGGGTCGGGTGCATCGGGTGCAGGGTCCGGGTCCGGTGGTGGGCAGGTGGGGTCGGGTGCATCGGGTGCAGGGTCCGGGTCCGGTGGTGGGCAGGTGGGGTTGGGTCGGGTGCATCGGGTGCAGGGTCCGGGTCCGGTGGTGGGCAGGTGGGGTTGGCGGGTGGGTCGGTGTCGAGATCGGGGACTGGCCTGATGGCGTCGGGCCTGGCTTCGTGCTGGCCTGG
>JAJZLP010000352.1 GCA_021803325.1 Actinomycetes bacterium | reverse complement strand
CCGGGCTTGGTCTCGACGTTGTTGAAGTAGACGTACTCGGTGCCCGGCCGGTTGGTCCAGGTCTGCTTGCAGGTGACCGAGCAGGTGTGGCAGCCGATGCACTTGTCGAGGTTCATCACCATGCACACCTGGGCCATGATCCTCATCGGGCGGTACCCATCAGAACTCGACCTCCTGGGAACGGCGGCGGATCACTGCGAGCTCGTCGCGCTGGGAGCCGGTCGGTCCGTAGTAGTTGAACCCGGCGGAGAGCTGGGCATAGCCGCCGATCATGTGCGAAGGCTTCATGACCACCCGGGTGAGGGAGTTGTCGGTCCCGCCGTGCAGCCCCGAGGTCTCCGATACCGGCATCTGCAGGTGTCTGTCGATGGCGTGGTACATGAGGACCGTCCCAGGAGGGACGCGGTGGGTGACCGCGGCGCGGGCGACGGTCACCCCGTTGCGGTTGTAGGCCTCGATCCAGTCGTTGTCGGCCACTCCGATGCGAGCCGCGTCGAGGTCGTTCACCCAGATCACCGGCCCTCCTCGGAACAGGTTGAGCATGTGGAGGTTGTCCTGGTACTCCGAGTGGATCGACCACTTGGAATGCGGGGTCAGGTAGCGGGCCACCAGCTGGGGCCGGTCCGTGTCGCCGCGGCGCTGGTCGCCGAAGGTTTCGGCGATCCCCAGGGGGGGCCGGTAGGTGGGGAGGCACTCGCCGAGCTCGGCCATCCAGTCGTGGTCCAAGAAGAAGTGCTGGCGCCCGGTCAGGGTGTGCCAGGGCTTCAGGCGGTCGACGTTGACGGTGAAGGGGGAATAGCGGCGACGCTCGGACTCCGCCCCGGACCACTCCGGGGAGCAGATGACCGCGCGGGGCTGGGTGACGGTGTCGGCGAAGGTGATCCGGTCCCCGGCCCGCTCGTGGGCCAGGTCCGCGAGTGCGACGCCGGTGCGCTCCTCGAGCGCCTCGAACCCGGCGACGGCCAGGCGGCCGTTGGTCGTCCCCGACAGCGCCAGGATCGCTTCGCAGAACAGGTCGTCGCGATCGATCCTGGGCCGGCCGTCGGCGACCCCGCCGCGCGTGGCGCCGTTTCTCGATGCCAGCCAGGGCACCTCGGTGCCGACGGGGAGGGTGACCCCTTTGGTGGTGGCGCCGGGCTCGTCGATGAGCGGGCCGAGCGCCCGCCAACGCTCGGCCAGGTGCGGGTAGTCGCGCTCCACGACGACCAGACGCGGCATCGTCTTGCCCGGGACCGCCTCGCACTCGCCTGCCGCCCAGTCGAGCGCCCGGCCGCCCGGCTGCGCGCACTCGTCGGGGCTGTCGTGGCCGAGCGGCACGGCCAGCAGATCGCGGCGGATCCCGATCCGCCCCTCGGACAGGCGGGAGAACTCGGTCGCGAGGTCGGAGAAGATGTCGAAGTCGCTCCGTGCCTCCCAGGGTGGGGCGATCGCTGGGTTGAAGGAGTGCACGAAGGGGTGCATGTCGGTCGAGGACAGGTCGTGTTTCTCGTACCAGGTGGCGGTCGGCAGCACCACGTCCGCGTAGATGCCGGTCGAGACCATCCGAAAGTCGATGTCGACCAGCAGGTCGAGCTTGCCCTCCGGCGCCTCCTCCCGCCAGACGACCTCGTCCGGGCGGGCGTCGGGCGGGCACTCGGCGGCCGCCACGGCGTTGTCGGCGCCGAGCAGGTGGCGCAAGAAGTACTCGTGCCCCTTTCCCGACGAGCCGAGCAGGTTCGAGCGCCACACCGTGAGGACGCGGGGAAAGTTGGCCGGATCGTCGGGATCGGTTGCGGCGAAATGCAGCCGGCCCGCTCGGAGCTCGCCCACCACGTAGTCCTCCACGCTCTTCCCCGAGGCTTGGGCTTCGTCGGGGAGGTCGAGCGGGTTGCGGTCGAACGCCGGGTGAGAGCCGATCCAGCCCTGGCGCGCCGCGTACGCATAGAGGTCGGCCATCGATTTGCCCGTGAAGCGTCCCGCTCCGAGCGGGGAGGACAGCGCGTCGGCACGGGCGCCCTCGTAGCGCCACTGGTCGGTCACGAGGTACCAGTACGGCGTCGAGGGCATATGCCGGGTAGGGCGGACCCAGTCATAGGCGAAGGCCAAAGTGAACCAACCGGTCAGGGGGCGGACCTTCTCCTGGCCGACGTAGTGGGCCCAGCCGCCGCCGTTCACCCCCTCACAGCCGCCCAGCATGAGCAGCGACAGGAACGTCCGGTAGATCTGGTCCGAGTGGAACCAGTGGTTGGTGCCTGCCCCCATGGCGATCATGGACCGGCCCCCTGAGACCTCGGCGTTGCGTGAGAACTCTCGTGCCACCCGCACGCACGCCGAAGCAGGCACCGAGGTGATCTTCTCCTGCCACGCCGGCGTGTAGGGAGCCTCGGCGTCGCCGTAGCCCGACGGCCAGTCGCCAGGAAGTCCAGGCCGGGCGACCCCATACTGCGCCATCACGAGGTCGAACACCGTCGTCACGAGCCGGTCGCCGACCCGGATTGCCGGCACCCCACGGCGGAGCACCCCGCCACCTTGGTCCCCGACATCGAAGCGGGGCAGGTCGACCGCCACCGCCTCGGCGCCGGGACGGCCGTCGCAGGAGAGCGCCGGCCGGATCTCCCCGAGATCGAGGTTCCAGCGGCCCTTCCCCTCCTCGCCCCAGCGAAAACCGATCGACCCGTTGGGCACTGCGGGGCGGCCGCTCGCCTCGTCGAGCACGACGGGCTTCCACTGCGCCTGCTCATCATCGGCCTGCTTGCCATGGACCTGCTCACCGTTGCCCGCCGCCTCGCCGTCATGTCCGAGTCCCGAGGCGGTCAAGAAATGGTCGGGAACGAACGCGTCGCCGTGTGCGCGCAAAGTGACGAGGAACGGCAGGTCGGTGTACGTGCGGGCGTAGGACTCGAAGCGCGGGACCTGGCGGTCCCGGTAGAACTCAGAGAGCATGACGTGGCCCATCGCCATCGCCAGTGCCCCGTCGGTGCCCGGATTCGCCGCGAGCCAGTCGTCGGCGAACTTCGTGTGGTCCGAGTAGTCCGGGGAGACGACCACCACTTTCTGGCCGCGATAGCGGGCCTCGGTCATGAAATGGGCATCGGGGGTGCGGGTGATCGGGAGGTTGGTGCCCCAGACGATCAGATAGGAGGCATTCCACCAGTCGGCCGACTCTGGCACGTCGGTCTGGTCGCCGAACACCTGGGGGGAGGCCGGCGGGAGGTCGGCGTACCAGTCGTAGAAGGAGAGGATCGTCCCACCCAGAAGCGAGTAGAAGCGGGTGCCCGCCGCGTAGGAGGCCATCGACATGGCCGGGATCACGGTGAACCCGGCCGTGCGGTCTGGGCCGTAGGCGGCGACCGTGTGGACGTGAGCGGCCGCGACCAGCTCCAGCACCTCCGGCCACGTCGCCCGGACGAAGCCGCCCCGGCCCCTCGCCTGCTTGTAGGCGGCGGCCGTCTCGGGATTGCCGGTGACCTCGGCCCACGCGGCGACCGGGTCCCCGCCGCTGGCCGCCTTGGCCGCCCGGAACGCCTCCAGGAGCACGCCCCGGACGTAGGGATAGCGCACCCGCGCCGGAGAGTAGGTGTACCAGGAGAACGAGGCGCCTCTCGGGCAGCCCCGCGGCTCGTACTCGGGGGAACCGGGCCCAACCGAGGGGTAGTCGACGGCTTGGGTCTCCCAGGTGATGATGCCGTCTTTCACGTAGACCTGCCACGAGCACGACCCGGTGCAGTTCACTCCGTGGGTCGAGCGCACGATCTTGTCGTGGCGCCACCGTTCCCGGTAGAACTCCTCGGCCTGGCGTCCCCCCCGGCGGTGGATCTCCCGGGCGTCGGGAGAAGGCTCTCCCGGCTGGATGTAGCGCGCCGCACGCACCAGTCCCGTCTCGGCGAGGAGTCGGTCGCGGGATGCCGTCGGGCTCTCGACGTCACGTGCCATCGCTCTCCGTTCAGCTGTACGGCATTGCCGGCGGTTTGCTGAGAGCACCACCCTACGCGGCGTCTACCGCCGGGTGGAAATACCTGGTGAGCCGGGACGCGGCCATCAGATCGCCACGCGAGTCTCGTCACCGTCTCTCGCAGGTTCCAGGCCAAGGTGGGGGCGTCGCGCATGCGCACCGTCACGCCACGTCACGTCACGTCACGTCACGTCACGTCACGGTCTCGATCGCGCCGTGCAGCCTGGACAGCGAGCGGCGAGCGTCGGTTCAGCTCAAGAGGGCTTGGCCCACCACAGCTCGAGTTGGATGTGGTCAGGGTCCCTGAAGACGAGCGCAGCGCCTGCCTCGGTGTCCGACACCGGCGAGTGCTCGACATCGAGCGCCGCCAACCGTTCCTGCCAGACGTCGAGGTCCCGGCGCTCGCCGACGGAGAAGCCGACGTGGTCAAGCCCGGCGCGCCGCTCGTCGAAGGGCTCTCCGGGGGACCCCTCGTGCTGGTTGAGCCCGATCACAAGACCCGAGGCGTCGTGACGCAGCACGATCATGGTGCGCTCGGGGAAGTCGACCCGCCGCAGGCGTCGCAACCCGAGCACCTTCTCGTACCACACGGCGCTCACCTCGACGTCGGAAACCGACAGGTCGAGGTGACCGATACCAAAGAACCCTGCTTCCTCCATGCCTCTTCCTCTCCGGCCCATTCCTCTCCTGCTCATTCCTCTTTGGTTCAGCCGCACGCCACACCGTTGTGCGCTGTCAGGGCGTCATGGCGCAACCTCGCCGTCCCTTCGCGCGCCGGCACCCGGGCTTTTCGGTCAGATGGTGCGCAGACGGCCCACCGTGGTGGCCGAGGTGGCACCCTGCCACACCGACGTCGGCCGCTCCGCGGCGTCGGCGAGCGGGCGGTCCAGCCGGGCGGCAAACGAACAGGTTGCCAAGGGGTCGGCGTCGCCGGGGAATGCCGGGAGACGCCGCGCGGGGGTGCGCCGATCCGACACGGGTCACCGGTGCCCGCCAAGGTCCTTTTCCCAGCGGGAGCCCATCCCCGCTGCAGGCAGCCACCCTCCAACTGCTCCCGGCCAGCGAGGGAGTGGCGTCGGCTGCCCGGCGCCAACTCCGCAGTTTCCCACCACGCGATATTCTAGTGATCCTAAGAAGAAAGAACCCGAAGCGATCGAGCTGAGCTGGCACCTGCACGCGTTGGGAGCTCGGTGCATCCGCGTGACGGGTGACTCGCTCGGCGACGCGCTTCGTGGCGGGTCGGCAGTACGCAGCAAACAGCGCGCAGCGCGCAGCAAACAGCACGCAGCCAAGCAGCAAGGAGGCAAGATGCGCATCGACTACCGGAGCGTGTTCCCCGCGGCGACCGAGGCGATGGCTGGCCTGGAGAAGGCGGTGCGGGCCAGCACCCTCGAGCCAGAGCTGCTCGAACTGGTGAAGCTCCGGGCGTCGCAGCTCAACGGGTGCGGGTACTGCGTCGACATGCACACCAAGGACGCCACTGCGCTCGGCGTCGACCTCCAGCGGTTGCATCTCGCCGTCGCCTGGCGAGAAGCGCCCTGTTACTCGGATCGAGAACGGGCGGCGCTCGCCTGGTGCGAGGCGCTCACCCTTCTGCCGGGCTCCGACGTACCCGACGACCTCTACGACGAGGTGCGGGACCGCTTCGACGCAGCAGAGGTGGTGGCGCTCACCCTGGCGGTGGTCGCCATCAACGGCTGGAACCGTTTCGCGGTGGGATTGCGGTCCCCGGTTGGCAGCTACCAGCCTCCAGTTGGGCACACGTGACGGACAACTCCGCCGCCCGTGACGCCGCGGGAACGGACGTGCCCCTCGATACATCGCGAAAAGGCGAATCACGGAGTGCGTGCGGGTGTGGCGAGACGTCTGGCGGCGACAGGGATGCCGACGACGCTCGCCCTGCCCGGGTGCTCTCGGTGAACGTGGGTCGCCCGATCGAGACGCTCTGGCACGGCCGGAGGGTGCGCTCGGCGATCTGGAAGACGCCCGTCACCGGCTCGGTCAGGGTCCGTGGCAAGAATCTCGTCGGCGACGCACAAGCTGACCGCAAGGCCCATGGCGGCTCCGACAAGGCCCTCTACGCCTACGCCGGAGAGGACCTCGAGTGGTGGAGCAGCCAGCTTGGTGTCGAGCTCGGCTCGGGGAGTATGGGTGAGAACCTGACCACCGGCGGCATCGACCTGTCCGACGCGGTCGTCGGCGAGCGCTGGCAGGTGGGGACCGTCGTCCTGCAAGTCACCCAGCCGCGCATCCCCTGCTACAAGCTCGGGATCCGCGTGGGAGACGACCAGTTCCCCGAACGCTTCGCCGATGCCCGTCGCCACGGCGTCTACCTGCGGATCCTCGCAGAAGGGGCGCTCCAAGCCGGCGACGAGATCCAGGTCCTCGAGCGTCCCGCGCACGGGCTGCGGGCGGTCGAGGTCGCTCACATCTTCTACGACCAGCATCATCGTGCGCGCGAGCTCCTCTGCGTCGCGGAGCTCGCCGCTTCTTGGCACCGCTGGGCACGCCGGATGCTCGCCCCTGCGGGGTAGGCGCGCTGCATCGGGGGAGCGCTCGGTCGGATCTCGAGGAAACGCCACGTCTTCGAATGTCCGAGCCCGCGCGTGCGGCCATCGCTGCCAAGCCGACGGCGCCGAAGAAGTCGACGGGGGCGGGGCCTTCCAGCCCCTTGCGGGCGACGCGTGGGACCGGCGCAGGGCACTCGAGGCATCTTTCCTCTAGCATAGACTGGAGATACACTCGCGGGAGTGCCATCGAGCGAACAGGAGTGCACCATGACGACGACCCACACCGGCACCGGCGCCGGCGCCTTGGAGGCGATGCTGGCCCATCACGCCGCACTCGCGGACGGGGTCGCACGGCGTGTCGCCACCGTCCGCGCCGCTGTCGAGCGCCACGACCACGACGGGGCAGCCGCGGCCGAGCTCGTGGCGTACCTTGCGCAGGAGGTCCTGCCGCATGCCATGGCCGAGGAGCACACCCTCTACCTGGCGGCCTCGAGCAAGCCTGACCTCGCCGAGACGGTGGTCGCGATGGTCGACGAGCACCGCCAGCTCACCTCGCTTGTGGAGCGATTGGCGACGACCGGCGACGCGGGCGCGGCGGCGGCCGATGCCGAGGCGATCGACGCCCTTTTCGCCGGGCACGTTGCCAAGGAGAACGAGCTCGTGCTTCCCCCGCTCGCGGCCGATGCCGAGTTGGACCTGGCCGGCCTGCTCGTCCAGATGCACCGCCTCACCGAGGCGGCCCAGATCGAGACGCCGGTGGCGGAGGATCTGGAGATCCCCGACGCCGAGGCCACCCTGGTCCGCCTCGTCCTCGGAGCGGCCGGACAGCTCGCTGACGTGGGGCGGGGCGACGTTGCGTGCAGGCTGGCGGCCGAGACCTGGGCGACGGTGCGGGTTGCCCGACCCGAGCTTGCTGTGCGGGTGACCGCCGCTCTGCACCGTTTGGTGCGCTCGGTGACCGCAGAGCCTCTGACGCTGTCGGCTGGACCGTCGGCTGGACCGTCGGCTGGACGGTCGGCTGCAGTGGGCGGCGATGCGGCGCTCGACGTGCGGGCGCTGGCCCCCGCGCAGCGCCACGAGAAGATCTTCGCCACCTATCACGCCCTCGGGCCGGCGACGGCCTTCGTCTTGGTGAACGACCACGACCCCAAGCCGCTTCGTTACCAGTTCGAAGCGGAGTACGACGGCCGGTTCACCTGGGAGGTGCTCGAAGCGGGACCGACCGTGTGGCGGGTGCGGATCGGCCGACCGGCCGGTGCAGCGTCGCGGGCCGGCGACCAAGACGACGCCGACACGCCGGCACGCGCCGAACCCGTGCTCGACGTGCGGCGCTTCCCTCACGGCCAGCGCCACGACGTGATCTTCACGACCTTCGAGGCCCTGGCCGACGGCGCCGGGTTCGTTCTAGTGAACGACCACGACCCCAAGCCGCTTCGCTACCAGTTCGAGGCGCAGCACGTCGGTCGGTACAGCTGGGACTACCTCGAGACCGGACCTGAGCTGTGGCGGGTGCGGATCGGACGGCCCGCCGGGCAGCCGGCATGAGTGCGGTCCAGGCGGTCCCGACCGGCCCGACGGTCGCACAGACGCCGATGGCTTTTGGACCGCCCTCGGCACCGGCTTGACGCCGCGAGACCCCTCTGAGGAGCAGGTCGGGTTGATCTCGGTCAAGTGCAAGAGCGGGAGTGGCTCCTCGACTGGCGACTGGGCGCCTTGCGGTCCTGGTTCACGCTCGCCCAGCCAGCCCGGTCCAACGTCTCACATCCGCAGCGCAGACCAGGCGGACCCCGAGCTGCAGACCGTGTTCGCCAGCGCGGCATGTCCGCGACCGCCCACGAGCGCCTGTCGGCCGGGTGCTGAGTGACCCGGGTGGCTCCGAAGGTCTCGCCGCGGTCCCCGATGGCGACGAAGATGCGGTCCGCGAAGCCGCCGAAGCGTGCCCCGGCGAGTGCATCTTCATCGAGGAGTGACCGAGGGCATGCCGGAGCGGCAGTGGCTGCTGGGCTCAGCTGTCGCGCCGGGGCGGATCCGGTATGCGCTCGGACGGCTGTCCTGCAGGTGACGACGTGGGAGACTGAGGTCCGACATGGGTCTGCCCACTCGCCGGGATGCACCCCGTGGCGAGATCCTCTGTGAGGACATCGCCGACCCACATCGCCTCTACGTCGGCTGCGCCGCCGAGCAGCTCGGCGGCGTGCAGCTCGGCGCGGTGCAGCTCGGCGCGGTGCAGCTCGGCCACCTCTGCGTTCGCTGGATCGGGCAGGTCCGCTCCCTCGGCGACCAGCCGCGCGTTGCGCCTGGCCAAGCGTTGCGCCCACGGCCCGAGCGTCGGCGGCTGGACGTGCTCGTCCGCGATGCGGCGGCGCAGCTCTGCCTCGACCTCGGAGCGGGTGATGACACCCGCGATCTGCTCCCCGTCGGTTACCGCCACCGCCGGGTCGCCCGGCTCGAGCAGCAGGGGCAGGGCTTCCGACACGAACGCCCAACGGTCCAGACGCGGCAGCGTGCCGGCGTCGACCATGTCGCCTGGGGATCTCATGACGAGGGCGGCGACGCGCATCCGCAGTGGATCAGCCTGGGTGTCGAAGTCGACGCGGTAACCGCGACGTCGCAGCTTGTCGGTCATGACCCGGTCGTCGAGCCCCAGCTCTACCACCAGCTCGGCGACTGCAGTGGCCAAAAGGAGCGGCACCACCATGGTGTAGCCACCCGTGACCTCGGCGGCGAAGACCACACCGGTGAGCAGGGCACGCGCGCCCACGCCGAAGGTGGCACCCATCCCGACCAGCGCGAAGGCACCGGGCTGGATGTGCGCCGCGGGGAACGCGTGGGCAAAGACGAGACCGACCACCTCCCCCATGGTGGCTCCGACCAGGAACATCGGAGCGAGGGTGCCTCCCGAGGTGTTCGAGCCCAGCCCGATCCACCACGACACCATCTTGCCCACGCACAGGATGGCGGCTGCGCCGAACAGGAAGCGGCCGTTCACCGCATCGGTGATGGCCCAGTAGCCCACCGACAGCGAGCCCGGCACCGCCAGGCCGATGGCCCCGAACCCGACGGCGCCGACGACCGGATGGGCCCATTCGGGGATCGGGAGCCTGCGAAAGCCGGCTTCGGTAGCGAACAATCCCCGGTTGAGGACGATGGCGAGCGTGCCGGCGGCCAGGCCGAGGACGGCGAACAGCGGCAGCTGGCCGACGTGAAAGACGAGGGGATGGGCCAGCGCGAACAGGGGACGGGGTTCGAGCAGCACGTCATGCAGCGCGGTCGCCACCGCCGTGGCCGCTGCCAGCGGCACCAGGGTTCGCAGGGACCGCTCGAACAGGAGCAGCTCGAACGCCAGCACCACCGCCGCCACTGGGGTGGCGAACACGCCGGCCATGCCCGCAGCTGCACCGGTGGCCAGCAGGATGCGCCGCTCCGCCGGGCTGACCGGGATCAGCTGGCCGAGCAAGGAGCCGACGGATGCTCCGGTGACGATGATGGGTCCTTCCGCGCCGAAGGGACCACCGGTGCCCATGGCGACCGCCGCCGACACCGGCTTGGCCAGCGCCGCCCTGGGCATGACCCGGCTGTCCCGGAACAGAATCGCCTCCAGTGACTCGGGAATGCCGTGCCCTCTGATGATCGGGCTCCACCGCGCCAGGCTCACCACGACCAGTGCACCGCCGACCGCCACCAAGATGAGGACTGGTGAGGGGTGGTAGTGACGCAGATCCGGCAGTTGCCATCCGAAGCGGTGGAGGAGGGCCAGATTGCTGACGAGACCGACGAGGTGGACGACGACATCAGCGGCCACCCCGCCGACGCCGCCCAGCACGAGACCGGCCCCGGTCAACGCGGCCATCCGGCGCCGAGACGTGCCCAGGCTCACGCGGCGTTGCTCACGCCATATATCCATCGTGAGACGATACTAACGTTCCGAGACGTGAGAAGGAATCGGTGGCCACGTCGGGCAGCGTGCAGTCGATGGCGAGGGTGAGCCGGACCCCGGCGTCGGGCCGGGAACTACCTGACGACGTTTACCGCCGGCTGTTGACGCTTCGCACCGGATTGCGGCGCTTCGAGCATTGGAGCGCGGCCCAGGCCAAGTCTGCTGGACTCACCCCTACTCAACACCAGCTGCTGCTGGCCGTCCGAGGCCATGTGGATCCTCGGGGGCCCAGGGTCGGAGACGTCGCCGATCACCTGTTGCTGCGCCATCACAGCGTCGTGGGCCTGGTGGACAGGGCGGAGGCGGCCGGCCTGTTGCGCCGGGTCCGGGACGACGAGGACCATCGGGTCGTCCGTTTGCAGTTGACTCCGACCGGCGAAGAGCGGTTGGCCACGCTCTCCGCGTTGCACGTCGAGGAGCTGCGGCGCTTGGCTTCCCAACTTCCCGATCTGTGGCGTGGCCTGCCCGACTCGCTCGTGCAGCGAACACGTGGACGATGAACGCGCGGGCGCCGAAGGCGCCTCCCTCCTCGATCGCAGTGCCGGGAACGAGCGCCCGGCAGCTCAGGTGGTCGGCTCGCCTGGTGCCGGCCGCCCAGGCGTCGCGATGACCGCAACGTCGGTGCTCACGCGCGCGGCGATGCGCAGGCGCAACGGGCGCGCCGAGAGGTTCATCACGGCGAGGACGCCCGTCGCCGCCAAGAGCACCCCGCCCGCCGCGATCGCCGGCGTCCACGATGCGCCGAGACCGGCGCACAGCGCGGCGATCCCGGTGGTGACGGTCCCATAGGTGGTCGCAGCCCAGCCGTGGTGGTACAGGTCGGCGAACATGAGCGGCTTGCCTGACGGTCCGTTGCGCGTCCCCTCCGAGCGCAAGAGCGACCACACGATGAACGGCACGACCTTGTGGGCATGGCCGACGAGCGCCTCGAGCAGCCAGCCGCCGGAAGCCACCATGGAAGCGGTGACGAGGGTGACACCCAGTCGCTCGTGGTGCGGGAGCAAGAGCGCCCCGGCGAGCGCCAGGCCGGCGGCGGTGACGAGCCACGCTGCTGCCGTCGCTACGAAGAGGAGGTGCAGGTCGGCCTTCCTGCGGCGGTGACGCAGGTGTGCCCACAGTGACGCCAGGTGCGCGCCGAGACCGATGCCGAGCACGCCGGCGCCGGCCCACTCGGCGATGGGGGCACCATGGGCCAGCCCGCCTGCGAGCACGACGGCGCCGAGCCACGTCGCCCATACCGACACCGTCCCCGAGCGGTGCTGGCCGGGAAGATGGGCGAGCATGAACATGGGCCAGAGCTTCTGTGCCACGCCGATGTAGGTGACCCCGAGCCAGGCGAAGAGACCGAGCACGCCCATCGCCAGGTCGACATGGGCGGAGAGGGCGAACCAGTGTCCCTGGCGGTCGCCGACGAAGGTGGCGCCGAGGAGCGAGGTCGCCGCCGCACCGAGGAGAGCGAGGCGAAGGGCGGCGACCGGGGCGCCCTTGCCTCGTACCGACAGCGGCGCGGCGAGGTTCCAGGCGAGCAGGACGAGCCCCACCAGCGCAAGACCCCCGCTGGCGGCGGTCACCCCGACGTTCTCGAAGCCAATCCCGAGCGGCAGCATCCACGATGCCGCCAGCCAGGTCACGAACGTGGCGCGAGCCAAGAGGACCGACCGCAGCGGTCGGCCCGTGATGACGGGGGTGAACTGGTGGGTGGCGCCGAGGATGCCCATCGTCAACGCGGCGAGCACACCGAAGTGCACCGCGGCGATCGCCGGATCACTGTTCGGATCAGCTGCGGCCGCGGAACGCACCCAGACCCAGGCGACGCCACAGGCGATGAGGCCACATGAAGCCGCCGCCAGGAAGGACAGGGGCACCGACGGGGGAGGTACCGCCCCAGGCACCCCCGGCGGCCGAGCCGCCCAAGAGCCGGAGGCCGGCGCCTCCCTCGGAGCGCTGCTGGCATGCAACGTCATGGCTGCAGTCCTCTGTCTTCCCTGGCGAGCAGCGACAGCGCCATGACCCGCGCTGCTTCGCACAGCGTCATCTGCGGGTCGAGATCGCCCAGGTCGCTGGCGCGGTCACCGAGGTCCGACAGGAAACTCTCCCCGGCGATGTCCGCGCTGTCGCTCACGAGCGCGCGCAGCAGCATGGTGACGGTCTCGGTCGCTGCGGTCCTCCCGTGCTGGTGGAACTCCCGGTGCCGGCCAACTGAGGGGAGCGCGGGCCTCCGGACACCTCACGGATGCCCGGGTCGATCACCGCGGCCACCGTCACCTCCTGCTGCGCCGGTGAGGCCCTGTCTCGGGTGCGCGGGACGCCTCCCGACCCGTCGATCGTCGCCACGCTGACTGCTCCACGCCGCCAGTGTATCTCTACCATGCAGCGGAGTTTCAAAGTCCGCCATCTCGCACACGTCGCTGGCGGTGCCCTCCGGCCCGGCACGCCAGAGAACGGACGATCCTTCGTAGTCGACGAGGACCACCTCGAGCTCGAAGATCGACCCGGCATGCGCGAGACAGGCGGCGCGGGCACGCTCGCACAGGAGCGCCAGCGGTTCCATGCACCCATGGAGCATGCAGACGTCGAAGAAGTGCCGGGCCGTTGCCGTCTCGGTCGCCGCTTCCACCACCGCGCCGGGCGTCCCTGCCTCGACCGCCAGCGCGCCGAGCAGCCCCGTGTCGACGTCCGAGCGCTGGAAGTGGGTCATCATCTCTCCCGCGGCGAGCTTGGCCAGCTTGCCGGGCATCCCGGCGAAGACGACCTTGCGCATCCCGGCGTACGCGGCGCGCCGCAGGGCGATCCCGGTGAAGTCGCCTACCTCGATGAAGCACACCGGGTCGAGCGTCGGGTAGAGCGCGGCGGCTGCCGCCTCCGAGCGGGCGCCGGTCGCCAGCACCACGGTGCGGGCGCCCTGGGCTGCGGCCACGCCGATCTGCTGGACCACCGATGCCCGGTAGGAGGCGGTGGAAAAGGGGCGGACGATGCCAGAGGTTCCGAGGATGGAGATGCCTTCCAGGATCCCCAGGCGGCCGTTGGTGGTCTGCTCGGCCATCGCCTCCCCGCCGGGGACCGAGACGGTGACGTCGACCGGCTCGGTGCCGGCATCGGCGAGGGCGGCCAGGATCATGCGCCTCGGCACCGGGTTGATCGCCGGTTCGCCGACCGCGAGGCCGAGACCGGGCTTGGTGACGGTCCCGATTCCCTCGCCGGCATGAAGGACATGCGCGCCGCCGGTTCCGCCGACCCGCACCTCGTCGGTCATGCGGGCGCCGTCGGTACAGTCCGGGTCGTCACCGGCGTCTTTCACGACCACCGCCCGGCCGTCGCCGTCCCATTCGACGGGGAACCCCACCCGCTGTCCCGAGGGCAGCGCCACCTCCACCCGTTCGAGACGCCGGCCGGAGACGAGCGCAACGTAGGCGGCTTTGGCGGCCGCCGACGCACAGGTCCCGGTGGTCCATCCGGTCCGCAACCCCCTCCGGCGAGCGACCGTCGGGCTGAGGTCGGGTGCGTCGGGTGCGTCGGCTGCGACTGGGTGGTTCATGGCGCCAGGCGGGAGCTCGTGCTGCACCCGAGCGGCATGCGTCTTTTCGGAAAGCAGCCGGGCTCATCACCCCATGGCACAGGTCGGTCTTCCGGGGAGCGTCGCATCCTGATAAGTTCTAGTCACTAACAGAACAACAGGGCCAGTCCGATGTGGCCGGAGCCCAGGAGGGAGAAGGCGATGGCTACCGTCGACGCCCGCCCGATCATCGCGTCGGGCGACGAGCCGTTCGAGACGATCATGGCCGCGGCCACGGCCCTCGAAGATGGCGAGGAGCTGGTGGTGCTGGCTCCCTTCGAGCCGGTGCCCCTCGAAGGGGTGCTGTCTTCGCAGGGTTTCTCCTATGAAGTTGAAGACCTCGGCACGGGCGACTGGCGGGTCACCTTCCGGCGCGAGCCGTGACCACCGGCGCGCCAGACGACACGAGCGGCTCTGGCGTCCCGGCTGACGGGGGATGGTTGCGGCGTTCGGCACCCGACGTCCTCGACGCGGCGTGGGACGCCCTCCGAGGCGTCTTCGATCCCGAGCTGTACCTCGACGTCGTGTCGCTCGGGCTGGTCTACGACGTGCGGGCCGAAGACGGCACCGTGGTCGTGGAGATGACGATGACGACGCCGGGCTGCCCGGCCTCCGAGGTGCTCCCCGAGATGGCCCGCGCAGCCATCGTCGGCGCGGTCGACGGCGCCGTCGAGGTCGAGGTGCGCGTCGTGTGGGACCCGCCGTGGAGCCCGGCCATGATCGACGAGGACGCGGCGCGCGCTCGTGGGTTCCGGGCGCGGTGACCCAGGGGGCGTTGATGGCCCACGTCGAGGTGGTCCGGGCCTATGAGGACCCTGGCCGACGCCCCGGTGAGCACCGGGTGCTCGTCGACCGGCTGTGGCCCCGGGGCGTGCAGAAGGCATCCTTGGACTTCGACGAGTGGGTGAAGGACGCGGCGCCGAGTACCGAGCTGCGCCGCTGGTATGGACATGCCCCCGAGCGGTTCTCCGAGTTCGCCGGCCGCTACCGGGCGGAGCTCGAGCGCGAGCCGGGTGCGGCGATCGTCGAGCGGCTCCGAGAGCTCACCCGAGCCGATGGACGCCTCGTGCTCTTGACCGCCACCCGCGACGTCGAGCACTCCGGGGCCGCGGTGCTGCGTGACCTTCTCGTGACCGACGGAGGCCCGTAGCCCGTAGGTGCCGTACGCGTCACGATCGAGCTCCGTCTGGGGTTCTGACTGGACCGCACCGTCTGGGCACTGCGGCGCCGGCCGCACCACACGATCGACGCCTCGGGCGACCACCGACACGAGGACGCGCGTCCTCGCGTCGAGGTGCGTCGCCGCGGGGAGTGCGTGACTGCGCACCGCGTTGGTGACGTTGGCCTTGGACACGGCGGCACCGCGCTGTGTCAGCTCGCCGGCGATTCTCATGTCGCTCCACGATGGGTTTCCTCGAGCCAGGGCACAGACCATTGGGACCGCCCGCCGAGAAGCAACCTCGTCTTCGTGGATGATCCACCCAGAGTGCAACAACTCGTGGACGCCGTGTACGACGCGATCCTCAGGCGTTCTCTTCGGTACCACTCACCGGAATACGAGAGGTGCCAGCCGGGCTCCGGCTCGACGCTGGAGCAACCCACCCGAGGGTCCTGACGTGCCCAAGGACGTGCCGGGTCTGTTCGTCGCGGAGCAGCCATACTCTCAGGCGTGGCAGCTGGCGCAGACGCCGCGTAACGGGAGAGATCGCCGCGTGCCCTCTCTCATCGTGAGGCTGCTCAAGCTCCCGCCACGGCGCCATGCAGTGCTGATGATCGGCATGGCCGTCGTCCTTGTCGGTGTAGGCGGCGCTGTATTCGCGCTCACGCAGCACCTTCCGTTGACGACCGGTTGGTACTGGGCGATCGAGACGGCCACGACCGTCGGCTATGGCGACGTGACGCCGAGGAACCCGACGGGGCGGGTGGTTGCGTCGGTGGTGATGCTGACGACGATCCCGCTGCTGGCAGGCGCCTTCGCCCTGGTGACGAGCTCTGCGTTGGCGAACGGCATGAGGAGGCTCATGGAGATGGCGACCGCATTTCCGCAGGGAAGGTACACGCTCGTGCTCGGCATGCACCCTGCCGTCCCCGTCGTCCTCGAAGAGCTCGGGCATGCCGGAGATCCTGTGGTCCTTGTCGCCGATGTCGATCCCTCGAGTGTCCAGCCCCACGTCCACTTCCTGCGCGGAGATCCCACGTCCGAGGAGGCGTTGGCTCGGGGCAGGCCCGGAGCGGCAGCGCACATTCTCATTGCGGGAAGCGACGACGGCGACGTTCTCGTGACCGCGGTGCTGGTGCGACAAGAAGCACCAGACGTCTCGGTGACCGCCCTCGTCGGTTCGCGTCGGCTCATGCCGGCTCTGAAGGACCTCGGTATCACGCAGGTGCTCTCGCCCGACGACCTCACGGGCCACACGGTTGCCAAGGGGCTCGAGGCGCCCCATGCAGGCGAGTTGCTCATGCACCTCGTGCGCGGTGAGGAGCACCGGCTGGCGGAACACAGGATCGATGCCGCTGCACGACCTCGGCGACTCAGCGCTGTTCGTATGGAGCGCTCCGACCTCGTGCTGGGCGTCATCCGCGGAGCGTCCGTCTCGCTCGGGGTTTCGGATGACCCCGAGGTGCAGCCGGGGGACTACCTCCTCGTGGTCGAGCCGAACGGCACGCACACGCGGCACTAGCTCGCTGCACGCGGCGAGGTCCGCCTCGAGGTGGTGTCGGACAGATCGGCGTCGAGGTGCCGCGCGAGCCAGGTTGCGCGGGCCCCGTTCGGATGCTCGTCATCTCGGGGATTCGCACCTCCCAGGCGAGCCAGCGTGGCCGGGATCATCTGTGCGCCGATCATCTGTGCGTCAGGAGTCTTCGCGCGTGTGGGGTTCGACACCGACGAGGTGCGCGAGGGTGTCGACCGCGTTGACCATGAGGTCGGTCTCGCTGACGACCACGATGTCCAGGGGCGTCGGCCCCGTGTCAGCGGCGGCGTGTGCGGAGGCGCGCATCAGAGTGGCGGCGAGTGCCACTTGGGTGGCTCGCAACGGGGGGTAGCCAGCGGGAGCAGACCCGGTTCGCAGCGCGACGACCACTGCGGTCATGGCTTCTTCGGTCTCGTCGCCGAGACGGTCGAGGTCGGGTCGGGTCGGGCCGGTGCTCGGGAGCTGTCCGTGCAGGACGAGCGCGCCCCAGATGTAGCGGCGCACGCCGGCGAGGATGCCTTGCGCCGTCTTGGCGTCGAGCGCATGCGGCGAGCCCGCGTGGTGGCCGACGGGCTCGCTCAGCCAGCGGTCGACAGAGGCTTCGGCGTTGGAGCGTGCGAGGCGCGCCGTCAGCCGCAGCCGCTGCAGTGCCGTCCGATCGGCACTGGAGGGGTCGGCCCAGGCGTGGAGGAGCGCGGCGCCGTAGCGCCCGTCGATCTCGACCAGGTCGGCCAGGCGATCGACGACGCGGGTGCGCTCCCAGGTCGGCCAGACGGCATAGGCCGCCAAGGCAAGGGCGGCACCGAGCAGGGTGTAGAAGGCCCGGTCGGCGGCGAGGGAGGGGGCCGGGGAACCGGTGAAGGCGAGCAGGACGACGACGAGCGACGCGATGCCGACGCTGTAGATCGCGTAGTTGGCGCGAAGCACGGCAATGCTTGCGGCATACAGCGCCACGGTGAGCACGATCAGGCCGGCCGGCGACGGCGCGAGCGCGGCCAGCAGCAGCGTGACGAGCCCGGCGCCGAGGAGGGTGCCGACGCTGCGAGCCAGCCCTCGGCTCAAGGTGGCGGCGAAGTCGGGTTTGAGGACGATCATGACGGTCATCGGGAGCCAGTAGCCGTGACCCAGGGGGAACAGGTGGGAGATGGCGACGGCCACCGCCAGGGTGGCACCGACCCGGAGGGCGTGCCGGAAGACCTCCGAGGTGAGGGTGAGGTTGGCGCGCACCGACTCGAGACGACCGCCTGTCGTGCCGGCGAGCGGAGACGGCCGCCACCTGCCCCGCACAGGGCGGCCGGCGGACGGGTCGCTGGTGTCTGGCGCAGCCGGCTGGTCGCCGGCGGCCACCGCCGTCAGCTGGGTCACCGATCGAAGCTGGCCCGCCAGCGCCGTCAGGCCCCCGATGGCATGGGTGAGGGTCGCGCGCACCGAGGGGTCGTCGGACTCGGCTCGCGAGCGGAGGTGCTCGATCGCGGCTCGGTACCGGTCGCGGTCCTCGGGGTCGGCGACGACGCTGCGTCCGTCGTGGAGCGCGGCGGCGACGCCGGCCAGCACGTCGGCTGAGGCGGCGATGGCGTCCTCGAGGTACCTGGCGGCGTCGAGCGCGCCGGCCTCTTCTGTCCGCATGGCGATCGTCGAGGCGCGCGAGAGCTGGGCCCGGGCCCGGGCGATGCCGGCCACCTCCAGGCGAATGCGCTCCGCCTCGTCGGCCAGTGCCTGGTAGGCGGCGGCGGCGGCCCGGTCGCCCCAGGGCTGGGTCTCGACGAGGGCCGCCCGCAGCGTGTCGAGGACGCCGGGATCGAGGAGGGCCGACGGGTCGCTGGCAAGCGAGCGGAGGTGGGTGGCCAGCAGCCGGTAAGCGTTGCTCGACGCAGCACGTTCCACCGGGAAGCGCTGGAGCGGCCAGGTCACCGCCACGAGGAGGATCTGGAGCGCGCCGCCGCACAGGGCCCAGAGCGCATTCAGCGCGGCCTGCTCGGCGCTGAAGGAGAACTGGGAGAAGACGACCAGGCCGATGACAGCTTGGAGGCCGACCACGCCCGGTGCCTCTCCGAACATCACCAGCAGCCCGGCCGCGATCCCCCACACGGCGGTGACTGCGATGTCGGGGCCCTGCAGGTGCCCGACGGTCGCTCCGACGAATGCCGACACCGCGAAGGCGGTGGCCGCGAACGCCATGATCCTCACCCGGCTGCGATAGGTGCCCTGCAGCGACGCCATCCCGGTCGTCAGCGCGCCGATCGCCCCTCCCACGCCGACCAAGAGGTGGCCGGAGAGGTCGCCGGCGACCAGCGGGATGGCAATGCCGAGCGCACACCGGGCTGCGGGTACCAGGGCGAGCTTGGAGCGGTCCACGCGGATCGCGTCGTGGACCGGGCGCGTCCAGGTGCCCGACCGCGCGCTCACCGGGTCCGCCAGACCCTTGGAGCGCCTGTCGGGCCTGGCATTCGGGCGGCTGGTGCCTCGGGCCGCCTCGGTGTCATGGCCTCTCCGGCACCGGGCAGGCGGCGACGTCGCGCCAGCGGTGGCCGCCTCGGGGCCACAGACCCGCAGCCGGTGGTGTCAGGGGCTCCACGGCGGTGGCCCCACCTCGATGCGGGGGAGCGGCGAGTCGACTCGTCCGAACCGCTCGTCGCCAGCCATCCAGGCGCGGTGCGCCTCGACGATCTCGGCGCGGGTCCGGGCGACGAAGTTCCACCACATCAGCACCTCGTCGTCGAAGGGCACGCCACCGAGCAGCAGGGCCCGGGTGGGTTCTTTGGCCGAGAGGAAGATCTCGGCCCGGCCGGTGCCGAGGTAGGCAAGATGTCCCGGCTCGATGATCTGGCCTTCGAGGTGGGCTGCGCCAACGAGGGTGACGAGGGCGTGCTCGAAGTCGGCTCGCAGCGGCATCGTCGCCGTTCCTGGGCGAAGGGAGAGCTCGACCCCGAGGTGGTCGGTGTCGCGTCGTGCCGGCGAGGTGGTGCCCTCGAGGTCGCCGACGAGCACGGTCGCCACCGCGGCGTCGAGGTCGCGGCGGGGAAGCTCACCGTGGTGCTCGAAGGCCGCCGGCCCGTCTCTGGTGGCTGAGGGCTGGGCGATCCACAGCTGCACGCCGTGCAGGTTGCCGCCGTAGGTGCCGGTGCCCTCCTCGGAGTGGGCGACGCCCCACCCGGCGGTCATCAAGTTGAGCTGGCCGGGCCTGATGACCTGTTCGCTGCCGAGCGAGTCGCGGTGGAGCGCCTCGCCTTCGATGAGCCAGGTGACGGTCTGCAAGCCGATGTGGGGGTGTGGTGCGACGTTCATGCCGCGCCTCGGGCTGACGAGCGCCGGGCCCATGTGGTCGACGAAGCACCACGGGCCGACGGTGCGCCGTCCCCGTCGGGGCAGCGCGCGGCGTACCCCGATGGCACCGACCCGGCTCTCCCGGCTTTGGGTGATCTCGAGCGCCCAGGCCTCGGGAGCGGCGGGCTGCGGCTCAGCCGGCGCGTCCGCGCTGGTCACCGGGCCGCTCATCGCAACTCGGTCGGGGAGGGAAGGACCAGGCAGACCGCGGCCCGGTCGCCGTTGGCGGAACGGGTGATGTCGCGCACGGCGGGGGTGCCGCCGGTGGGGAAGTGCGCCCCGTTGCCGAGCGCCCCGGGGTTGTTCATGGCTCCGAGGAGTCCATGTCGGGTCTCCTTCGATCGAGTGTGTGACGGGAAGGGCGATGTCCGCGCACGCTGCATCCCGCAATCCGGCGCTGCCATTCCTGAGCCGGGCACCGCCGCTGTCAGGACCGATCCGGGACATGTGCCACTGGGACGCTCCTCTCTACGAGTGCCACCATCATGACCGCGGACGAAGCTCTCGACCTCGGTCACGGCAGGCCGCGGCCGCCTCGATCGCCCAGTGACCAGGCGTGGTGACCACGACGGCGACCTTGCATGCTGACGATCGTCGCCGCGGCGCTCCCCCCGCCCCCCTCGCCGGACCCCGTCCATGCATCCGCGCGATCTCGACGGAATAGTTGACCTGTCATCTATGTTGTAGGAGGTGTCCACGACATCAAGGAGCAGCCCCATGAGCACGCCGACCGTCCCCGCCACACTCACCGGCAGCTACACCATCGATCCTGCCCACAGCCGGATCGGGTTCGTCGCCCGCCACGCCATGGTCACCAAGGTCCGCGGCTCGTTCAACGAGTTCGAGGGCTCTGGCTCGTTCGACGCCGCCAACCCGGGCAACTCGAAGTTGGCTCTTTCGATCAAGGCGGCCAGCATCGACACCCGCAACGCCGATCGCGACGCCCATCTGCGCTCGAACGACTTCTTTGACATGGACACCTATCCGCAGATCACCTTCTCCTCGACGAGCGTCGAGCAGACCGGCGATGTCCGCTTTCGGGTCACCGGTGACCTCACGATCAAGGGGGTCACCCGCCCCGTCACCGTCGACTTCGAGGACACCGGCAGCGCGACCGACCCCTACGGCAACCAGCGGATCGGCTTTGAAGGCACGACTGTCGTGAACCGCAAGGACTGGGGAGTCAACTGGAACGCGGCGCTCGAAGCCGGGGGCGTGCTCGTGAGCGAGAACGTCACCTTGGAGTTTGAGGTGTCCGCCATCCGCAACGCCGAGGCCGCCTGAGCGAGCTCCGAGCGGGTCCCGCTCGCGACGTCCGACCGTCCATCTCTGCCCGGAGCGGGCGCCGTCGCCCTCCGGGCCTGTCCGAAGGAAACCCCAATGCCTGTATCGCCTGTGCGTCTCAACCATGCGGTGCTCTTCGTCTCCGACCTCGAGCGCTCGGTCCGCTTCTACACCGAGGTGTTCGGGATGGAAGTCATCGCCCGCGAGCCGCGCGCCAACGCCGCGTTCCTGCGGCTCCCCCGATCGGGGAACCACCACGACCTCGGGCTGTTCGGTGTCGGGGCCGCGGGCGGCCCGAAGCGGCGCGGCGCCATCGGCCTGTACCACCTGGCCTGGCAGCTCGACACCATCGACGAGCTGGCTGCCGCCCGCCAGAGCCTCCTCGACGCCGGCGCCTCTACCGGCGAGTCCAGCCACGGGGCCACCAAGAGCATCTATGGCGCCGACCCCGACGGCAACGAGTTCGAGCTGATGTGGATGCTGCCGCGCGACCACTGGGGTATCTACGAGCACGCCGCTCCCATCGACCATCTCGACCTTGCCGGCGAGATCGAACGCTGGCACGGGGTGGCCACCGCCGGGCAGATCACCAGCGAATCGGTGACCGCCAGCGATCCCGAGACCGCCCGGTCATGACCTCCTTGCCGCATCGGTGGTGGCGAGGCGGCACGTGGATCTGTTCGTTCCAAAGCGAGCGATCGGCCATGCTCCCGGGTCGGGAGTCCGTCCGGGAGCACTCACCGGAGGGGACACACGACCTTCCCCGGCGACGCGTGCGGCTGCCGCACGGCCCGCCAGCGACCGCATTGATTTCTCAGTCGGGAGCCGTGGCCGGTGCGCCGTGCGGTCGCGTCATCACCACGTCGGCGTCGTCTCGGTGGAGAAGGCCGAGTAGCCGTCCGTCTGGATCGGTGACGAGGATCTCCATGACGTTGCGACGGTGCATCCGCTCGAGGAGAGCACTGAGATCCTCGTTCGCACGTACGGTCGCGGGCCCCGCTCGCATCGCCTCGGCAGCGATCGCGTGGCCGTCGCCCGCGAGCGCGTCGCGGTCGAGGACGCCCAGGACGATGTGCTCGCCGGAGACGACGACGCAGCGGTCCTCGCCGGACGCCGCCACCCGTTGGCGGGCCGTGGCGACCGTGTCGTCGAGCGTGCACGTCGGGATCTCGGTGCGCGCCAATGCTCCGGGGCGAAGCGTGGAAGCCGCAGGGCCTTCCGTGGGAAGTCCGGCGGCCAGCCAGTCGATCTTGCCCGCCGTGTAGTCGTAGACGGCGCTGAAACCGAGCGCTTCGAGCCGGCACGCGGCTCGGGGACTCATGTCTCAGAGGGCGTCCCAGCAGTAGACGATCACTGGACGGGACCGGTCGAGCTCGGGGATGGTCTCGGGTCCGAGTGTCGCGAGCGGGACGTTGATGGCGTCGGGGAGGTGCTCCTCTTCGTACTCCGCGACGGGCAGGACCTCGACGAGCTGGGCACCCCGTGCCAACAAGCGAGGGATCTCCTCTCGATGCACAGCGACGGCCATGGTTCGTTGTTACCCGGCGACGAGGGCCGCCGCGATCTGGTCGATCGACGGGGCGCCTTCGATCCCGGCCTCGGTGCGGTAGGTGCGACAGGCAAACGCCGGTGGGCTCTCGGGGCGCGTGAAGGGGTCGAGGCCGTCGATGAGCAGCGTTGGCGAACCGCAAAAGCCGCGGCGCGACGCCTCGTCGGGATCGGTGATCTCCTCGACGATCACGTGGGGAGCGGGCTCCCCGAGCCGGGTGACGGCGTCGGCGAGCCGCTGGCGAACGAGGCTGACGTTCGGGCACCCGGGGGTGTGCAAGATGGTGATCGTTCGGTCCATAGATCGACTCTAAAGCCTCCTCTAGAGGGGAGGGTCAAGGGCCTATCTTCACGGAGATGACGATGAAGATCGGTGAGATCGCCGAGCGGGTCGGCGCGTCAGTGAAGACCATCCGCTACTACGACCGGGTCGGCGTGCTGCGCCCGCAGGAGCGGAGCGCCTCCGGGTATCGGCTCTACGCTGAAGACGCGCTGGAGCGCTACCGGTTCGTCCGTGCTGCCCAGGCGCTGGGACTCCGCTTGGGAGAGATCCGCGAGATCCTCGCCCTCCGAGACCGGGGCGAGACGCCATGCCAATTCGTCGCGCAGCTCATCGCCGCCCGAGCGGCGGAGCTCGATGCGCGCATCGCTGAACTCCTGGCCCTCCGTCGCGAGCTCCGGGACCTTGCCCGCCGCGCCGAGCGCCTCGATCCGCGCGCGTGCGACCCCAGGCTGATCTGCCACCTCATCGAGTCGGCGCCCAGACCTGGGTGACCGCGTGGTGGGAGCTGGAGGCCGACCGGGCAGTGGTGCAGCGTCAGCGGCCGGCGGCATTGCCGTGCCTCGGCGCTTGCCCGAGGCGGTGAAGATGCCGCCATGCCCTGCCGCCATGCCCTCCCGCCCTTGCCCTCCCGCCCTTGCCCTCTTGCACCCGGGGTCGGGGACAGGACCCTGTCGGTGCGCGGCGCCGTCCGAAACCCGACCAATGGCCCTACCCGGCAGGGG
>JAJZLP010000259.1 GCA_021803325.1 Actinomycetes bacterium | reverse complement strand
AGGTCCGGCACGTCGACGCCCGCCGCCCATCGCTCGCCGGTCAGGTCACGATCGGCGTGCTCACCGGCAGCACGAACTGCCGCGGTCTGGCTGTCGCTGCGCGGCTGTCGGCGGTCACGAGCGGCGACGGCGGCTCGCCCCACGGCCCGCGCCGCCGACGCGACCGCGGATGCCGCGCTGCGGACGGTAATGCCGGTGAGGATCACCAGGGCGACGGCCAGCACCGCCACCAAGACAACCGCCGCACCCCATCCGGCCAGGGCGGTGCGCAGCGGATCCCCGACGAGCGCGCCAGCCCACCCCCCGGCACTCGACAGGCGGTGGGCGTCAGCTCCGAGCGGGGGCGCCCCACCAGCCAGGTCGGCCAGGCCGGCAACGGCGACGACGGCGAGCACGGCACCGAGCGTCGCCCGTGCCGGGCGACGCCCTGCGCTGCCGACGACG
This sequence comes from Actinomycetes bacterium, assembly GCA_021803325.1. Taxonomy (GTDB): domain Bacteria; phylum Actinomycetota; class Acidimicrobiia; order Acidimicrobiales; family UBA8190; genus JAJZYI01. The sequence continues at coordinate 3,534 of JAJZLP010000259.1, read as the reverse complement.
AGCCGGACCCCGGCGGCGGCAAGGAGCGGCGGCAGCAGGAACCGGCCGACGCCGAGGACGACACCGGCCACGTGACGCACCTGGTGCCCGGCCGGTCCGAGCGCGTCGGCGTACAGCGCCAGCAGCGCCAGGACCGCGGCGGTGGCGAGGGCGATGCCCCATACGTCTTCGGCGTGGCCGGCCAGGATGTTCCACGCGGATTCGACCCGATCGGGGGGTGCTGCCCGCCCGGTGCGCGCAGCGGTGCGGGTCGCCGGGCTCCGGCGTGCACCACCCGCGGCTCGCGCTCCCGAGGGGCGTGCTCGCTTGGCGTCGCTCGCCCGGCGCGGCGCCGGGCCGGTGCGCCCCGGGCGGCGGCTGGTCGTCACCACAGTGTCGCCAACGCTAACACCGCGCGGTCGAGCACCCGGGGACCGGAGCGCTGGGCCGTGCCCACGGTAGTCCTGCGCCGACGCACGCCGGACGCGCCGCTCCGTCGCGTGGCGTCAGACCGTGACCACGACAGGCACGATCATCGGCCGGCGCCGGGTGCGGTCGCCGACGAAGCGACCGAGGGCCCGGCGGGCGGTGCGCTGCAGGCTCTCCTGGTCGCGGGCGCCGTCGGCCATCGCCTGCTCGAGCGCCTTGGCCACCGTGGCAGACGCCTCGCCGAGGAGGTCCTCCGCTTCGGGGGCGTACACCCAACCCCGGGTGATGACCTGCGGAGGCCCCACCAGCTCGCCTCGGTGAGGGTCGATGGTGGCCACGACCATCACCACTCCCTCCTCGGCCAAGAGCCGGCGGTCCCGGAGGACGCCGTGCCCGACGTCACCGACCGTCCCGTCCACGAACAAGAACCCAGCCGGCACGCCCTCCCCACGTCGCAACCCTCGCTCGTCGAGGACCACGCTGTCGCCGTCCTCGCAGACCAGGACGTGCTCGTCCGACAGACCCATGGACTGCGCCAGGCGACCGTGGTTCACGAGGTGGCGGTACTCGCCGTGCACGGGCACGAACCACTGCGGCCGGGCCACCGACAGCAGTGTCCGCAGCTCGCCTTGGCGGGCGTGACCGCTCACGTGGACGGGCTCGATCCCGGTGTGGACCACCTCGGCGCCACGCCGGTGCAGGCCGTCGATCACCCGGCCGACCGCCCACTCGTTGCCCGGGATCGGGTGGGCACTGATCACCACGACATCGCCCCGCCGGAGACGCACCAGCTTGTTCTCGCCTGCAGCCATGAGCGACAGGGCGGACAGCGGCTCACCCTGGGACCCGGTCGAGACGATGCAGACCTCGCCGTCGGGCAGGTCGTCCACCCGCTCCACGTCGACCAGCGCGCTCTCGGGGATCTCCAGCACGCCGAGCCGGCGGCCCAGGTCGACGTTCTTCGCCATGGATCGGCCGAGGGTCGCGACCTTGCGCCCGGCCCCCACAGCGGCGTCGACGATCTGCTGCACCCGGTGCAGGTGGCTGGCGAAACAGGTCACGATCAGCCGGTGGCCGGCGTGCGCGCCGAACACCCGGCGCAAGGCGGTTCCCACCGTCGACTCCGACAGGGTGAACCCCGGCTCCTCCGCATTGGTCGAGTCCGCCAGCAGCAGCCGGATGCCCGGGCCAGTGGCCAGGGCGCCGATCCGGGCCAGGTCGGTCAGCCTGCCGTCCACCGGCTGCAGGTCGATCTTGAAGTCACCTGAGTGCATGATGATGCCCTGGGCGGTGTGGAAGGCCGTGGCGAACCCGTGGGGGACCGAGTGCGTCACCGGGATGAACTCCACCTCGAACGGACCCACCGTCCTGCGGTCCCCGTCGGCCACCTCCATCCACCGCACCCGGTCGCTCATGCCTGCTTCGTCCACCCGGTTCCGGGCGAGGCCCAAGGTGAGCGCCGACCCGTAGACCGGTGCCTCGAGCTCGCGCAACAGGTAGGCGAGCCCCCCGGTGTGGTCCTCGTGCCCGTGGGTCAGCACGACCGCCTCGACCTGATCCGCGTGCTCGCGGAGGTAGCTGAAGTCCGGCAGCACCAGGTCGATGCCCGGCATGTTCGGGTCGGGGAACATGATGCCGCAGTCGAGCACCACGATCCTGCCGCCTTGCTCGATGCAGGCACAGTTCCGGCCGATCTCGCCCAGGCCACCGAGGAAGGTGACCCGGACGGGCTCAGACAACCGAGCTCCCCGAGGTGCGCTGCGCCTCAGGCCGCACCGCCGGTGGCGGCGCCACCGCTGTCGCCCCCGACGGACCGTCTGCTGTCGCCGACGGCACGTCCACAGCTCCCGGTGCCCTGCTGGCGGCCGCCGGCGGCGCACCAGTCGAGGTGGCGGGCTCAAGGTCGAGGGCGGCTGCCAGGCGGCGGGCCCGATCGTCGAGCTCGGCGGGTGCCGTGCCCATGGGAAGCCGGCACTGCCCGGCCGGCAAGCCGAGCGCCCTGCAGACGGCCTTGGCCGGCAGCGGGTTGGGTGTGGCATCGCACGACTGGAACGCCACCGCGTCCAGGAGCGCGGCGTTCGCCGCTGCCGCCCCGGCGACGTCGCCGGCGCGGAACCGGGCGATCATGTCGCCCATGGCACGGCCCACCCAGTGCGACGCCACGCTGATCGCACCGACAGCCCCCACGGCCAGGAGCGGCAGGGTGTACCCGTCGTCCCCGCTGTAGAGCTCGAACCCGGCAGGAGCGGCCGCCACCACTCGGCTGGCGCTGACCACATCCGCAGCGGCGTCTTTGACCGCCACGATGTTCGGCACGTCACGGGCCAGACCGAGCAGCGTGTCGGGAGCGATCCGCCGCCCCGTGCGCACCGGCACGTCGTACAGGATCACCGGCAGGTCCGTGGCCTCGGCCACGGCCGTGAAATGCTGGCGGAGGCCGTGCTGCGACGGCCGGTTGTAGTAGGGCGCGACCACGAGCACCCCGGACACGCCGATCCCTTGCGCCAGGCGGGTCAGGCGGACCGAGTGGGCGGTGTCGTTGGATCCGGTCCCGGCAACGACTGGGACGGTCACGGCCCCGGCGACCGCCTCCCAGAGCGCCACCTTCTCCTCGTCGTCGAGCACCGACGACTCGCCGGTCGTGCCGGCGAGGACGAGCCCGTCGCTGCCGTGGGCGGCGAGCCACCGGGCCAGGGTCACCGCCCCGTCGACGTCGAGCGACCCGTCCTCGCCGAACGGCGTGATCATGGCCGTCACCACGGTTCCGAACCGCCCGGGGGGCGCGAAGGTCGGCATGGCCCCAAGGGTAGCCGCCGCTGGCCAGTGCCCCGGGTCCGGCCCGCCAGAGCCCACAGCAGCGGGTCGGAGCCGGGCTGATCGCCTGGAGCCGGAGCCAGGCGTCTCGGTCGTCCGGGCCGGCGACGGAGGCAGGTCCGGCCTGGTCACCCCTCGTGGGCGGGGACCTCCTGCATCGACTCGTACTCCTCGCCCGTGTCGGTCCAGTCTTCGAACCCGATCACGCCAAGCTCGGTGAACTTGGTGCGCAGCCACCCGTCCGCCGCGTCGAGGAGGCCCAACTTCTTGCAGTTGGGGACGATCTTCGAGAAGAGGATGTTCTGGAACATC
>JAJZLP010000091.1 GCA_021803325.1 Actinomycetes bacterium | reverse complement strand
GGCCGCCCCGGCACCTCCGACCCAACCGACAACCCCGTCGAGGCACCAGCCGCGCACCATACACTGATGCGCAGTTTACGTCTAACGTCAGTTATCGCAAACGGGGACGAACCCCCGGCCTTCGAAGGGAGCAGCAATGGGCGCGACAGGCACCGGACGACTGGCCGGCAAGACGGTGGTGGTCACCGGAGCCGCCAGCGGCATCGGAGCTGCCTTCGCCCAGCGGTTCGTGGCCGAGGGCGCAACCTGCCTGCTCGCCGACGTCCAGGACGAGATGGGCGAGGCCTTGGCTCGATCGCTCGGCGACAATGCCGTGTTCCACCACGTAGACGTCACCCGCGAGGACCACGTGGCCGACGTCGTCGACACCGCTTGCCGGCGGTTCGGCACCCTCGACGCCATGGTCAACAACGCCGGCCTCCTCGGTGCAACCGGGCCGATTGCCACGACTCCTGCCGAGGACTGGCACCGCACCCTTGCCGTCCTGCTCACCGGCGTCTTCTTCGGCACGAAGCACGCCGCCCGAGTGATGGCACCCAGACGTGCCGGCGCGATCCTGAACGTCGCCAGCACCGCCGGCGTGCAGGGCGGTCTCGGCCCCCACGCCTACACCGCAGCCAAGCACGGCGTCGTAGGCCTGACCCAATCAGTGGCAACGGAGCTGCGCTTCGTCGGCGTACGAGCCAACTGCCTTGCCCCTGGTGCAGTCGCCACTCCCCTCACGGCGCTGGCCGTCACGGGGGACCCGGCAGCGGTGGACCAGGTGGCAGCCAGCATGGCTCGGCGCTCCCCAACCGGTCGTCCCCCGCTGCCCGACGATCTCGCCGGAGCCGCCACCTTCCTCATCTCCGACGAAGCCTGGTACATCAACGGAAGCGTCCTGGTGGCCGACGGAGCCAACGAGGTGCTCCAGTCCCGAGCACACCGCCAATACCACGACAGCCCCCCCACATGACGATCCCGCCCGCACCTGCGGCTGCGGCTGCGGCTGCGGCCGCAGGACGAGGCCAAGACCACCACCCAGGCACCCAGGCACCCAGGCACCCAGGCACCCAGGCACCCAGGCACCCAGGCACCCAGGCACCCAGGCACCCAGGATCGTTGATCTCGCCGAGGCTCGGGGCGTCTTGATCCCCTCGAGCGGCAAGGACGACGGCTCGACGGCTCGCTGCTCGTCAGTTCGACGGCCCGCCGACGATCGCTAGACGGTGACCAGGCCGCCGCTGGGCGTCAAGGTCGCACCTACGAAGAAACTGGCGTCCTCACTGGCCAGGAACGCAGCGGTGGCGGCGATCTCCCCGGCGCGTGCCATGCGCCCAAGCGGCGTCTGGACTGCCAGCGCGGCACGCATGGCCGGCGTCATGGTCTCCGCCATGGGGGTGTCGACGTAGCCGGCAGCCACGGCATTGACACGGACTCCTTGCAGGATCACCTCTTTGGCCACCGCCCTGGTGAAGCTCAGGATCCCGCCCTTCGCGGCGGAGTAATGCGGAAACCCGGTGCACCCCTCGACCCCGCAGATGGAGGCGATGTTGACGATGGCTCCACGCTGACGAGGCGTCATGGAGCGCAGGGCTGCCCTTGTGCAGTAGAAGGTCCCGAACAGGTGCACGTGCAACATCTCCGCCCATTCGGCGTCGGTGATGCTGACCGTTGACTCGAGCGGGGTCGTGATGTGGCCCGTCGCCGCCTCGGCCATCTGCGCCTCGACACGGGGCGTGATCCGCTCGGTCAGGCTTCGGCCCGGGATCCCGGCGTTGTTCACCAGGATGTCAACCGGGCCAAGCTCCGCCTCCACCTCGGCAAAGGCCCGGTCGACAGCGGCGCTGTCCGCAACATTCGCGACCACGGGGCGCGCCGAACCAGGCAGGCTCTCGGCAACCAGTCGCGCCTGCTCGGTATTGATGTCGAGCACCGCCACCGACGCCCCATCGCCGGCGAGCACACGTGCCGTTGCCTCACCGATGCCGGAACCGGCACCAGTCACCACCGCCACCATCCCGTCAAAACGCATCGTTTCTCCTCTCGTCGTCCCGACCCATCGGTCCGGTTGTCCAAAGGGGACGTTCTGTCCCCCCACCTGTTCCCCACGACCGTTCTCTCACTGTGCACTGCTCCTTCCCGGTGCACGACAACCACAGCGTGATCTCCCTGGTCAGGGCGTCTGACGCAGCAAGAAGCCCCGTACCAGGTCGGCAAACCGGTCGGGCTGGTCGTCGCTGCACTTGTGCCCGGCGTCGGGCAGCACCTCGAGGTGAGCGCCGACGATCATCTCGGCGAGCTCGCGCCCATAACGGACCGGCATCTCTGCGTCTTCCTCCCCGTGCACCACCAGGGTCGGGCAGCGGATGGCTCCGGGATCGACGCCCGGCCACACCACCGCTGTCTGCAGCCCATTGCGCATGGCCGTGGCGGCGCTCGTCGCAAACCTCTGCCGGAGCACCGACAGTTGGTCGGCGTGGCGCTCGATGAATGCCTCCCCGTGCGTGAGCAGCAGGTTGGCGTCGAACAGCAAGTCAGCGTCTCCGGCGGCGGCGATCCGGCCGAGCACGCTTCCGAGCAAGGACAGACGGGGACCGACTTTCGGCCCGGTGCCAGCGAGCACCAGGCAGCGGACAAGGTCCGGACGGGTTGCGGCCAGCTGCTGGGCAACCATGCCGCCGAGGCTCAGACCGACGACCGCAGCCGGCGCGGCATCGAGATGATCGAGCAGCGCCGCCGCGTCCCCGGCTAGTTGCGCCACGTCGATGCGCTCGACCTTGGAGTGAGAGCGCCCGAATCCTCGTTGGTCGTAGGTGACCACCCGCCAGTCGGTGGCAAGTGAGACCCGCAGGCTCGACCAGTAGCTGGCCGCGTCGCCGCTTGCACCATGGATCAGGAGCACCGGCGCACCGGCACCGCGCTGATCGAAGGCAATGGCGCAGTCGCCGACGTCGAGCGTGGGCATCAGCGCCCCTTCACCTCGCCCTTCACCTCGCCCTTCAACTCGGCCACGTCATGGCCCATCACCTGCGCCATGACGTGGTCGGTGACACCCGCTTCGGTGAGCGCCCGACGACCGTCCCGGCGGCACGCGCAGCGCCGCCGGGGGTAGCGCCCGTATCGGCACAACACCTGCGGCCGGCGACCACTCGCCCGGCACTACCTGTCCCAGATACCGGCCGCCACGTTGCCTCGATGCTCACAGGGCCCTATCCTAAGCCAGTGTGGCTGCTGACGTCCAACGTCAAATGTATGGTAGAGGTTTGGAACGCCCGCCGCAGCTGCTCGACGAATGGGCAGGCCAGGCGCGCCGCTCCCCAGGCCTCGCACCACGGCGGCGTCGCCGGCTGGACACTCCGGTTCGGCCCACCTGTCGTTTTGAGGCCCACCTGTCGCCGTGAGCTGCTCACCAACCTGGAGTGCTTACTGGCCTCACCGAACCCATCCGCCGAGCCTCACAGCCCCATCGATCGTTGCACCCGTCGCAACGAGCGCGACGAAGTCGATCCTTCCATCTTGGGACCCGGGCACCCCGGCACGACGGCACCCCGGCATGACGGCACGACGGCACGACGGCACGACAGCACCCCGGCACGACGGTCCCACCACAGCGCATTGATCCGCATTTCCCGACAGACAGGAGCACCTCATGGGTCGACTCGACAACAAGATCGTGTTCGTGACCGGAGCAGCACGGGGCCAGGGACGGGCGATGTGCGCTCGCATGGCCGCCGAAGGAGCCGACGTGGTGGCCGTCGACTCGCTCACTGACGTTGCCACCGTGCTCTACCCCATGGCCACTGCAGGCGACTTGGCTGAGACCGTCGCTCTGGTGGAGAAGGCTGGACGGCGGATCGTCGCTCGGCAGGCCGACGTGCGCGACTTCGCCGGGCTGCAGGCCGTCGTGGACGAGGGACTGCAGACCTTCGGGCACCTCGATGTCGTCTGCGCCAACGCCGGCATCGCTTCATTCGGCCCTACGTGGGAGCTGTCCGAGCAGTCCTGGCAGGACATGATCGACATCAACCTCACTGGC
>JAJZLP010000118.1 GCA_021803325.1 Actinomycetes bacterium | reverse complement strand
ACATGGGCTTGTTCGGCTGGCCGGCCGGCGACGTTCCGGTCGTGACCGCTTCCGACCGGGAGCGGCTGGACGCGGCCGAAGCCATGACGGACCGGCTCGTGCGGCCTGCCTACGGCGCGCTCGACGCTGCCGGTGCCGACGTGCTGCTGGGCGGCCTGCAGGCCATGATGTCGGTCCTGGGGGAGGCGTCCCTGCCGGCAGTCTGAGGTCGGCAGTCCGAGGCCGGCAGTCCGGGGCCGGCAGTCCGGGGTCGGCAGTCTGAGGTCAGCAGTCCGGGGTCGGCAGTCTGAGGTCGGCAGTCCGGGGCCGGCAGGTACGGTGACGGCGGTGCACACTGCAGCAGGCGGGTGGTTCCGAGCAGCGGTGTTCGATCTCGACGGGTTGCTCGTCGATTCGGAGCCGCTGTGGCACCAGGCGGAGATCGAGATCTTCGGCCGCTACGGGGTGCCGCTCACGGTCGAGCTGTGCAGGACGACCAAGGGACGGTTCGTCGGCGAGGTGGCCCAGCACTGGTTCGATCACTTCGGGTGGGCGGGACCGAGCCCGGCCGACGTGGCGAAGGAGATCGTCGATCGCATGGCCGCGCTGCTTCGCGCCCAGGTGGTCCTCAAGCCCGGAGCGATCGAGGCACTCGATGCCTGTGCTCGTCGGGGGCTTCGGGTGGCACTGGCATCCTCGTCGTCCCGCCGGCTGATCGAGGCAGCGCTCGGCCGTCACGGGTTGACCGGTCGGTTCGAAGCCATCTGCTCGGCCGAGGATGTCGGCGCCGGCAAGCCCGATCCGGCGGTCTTCCTGGTGGCGGCGCTGGCTCTCGAGGTGCCGGCGGAGCGGTGCGTGGTGCTCGAGGACTCAGGAGCAGGTGTGGAGGCAGCCCGGGCTGCCGGCATGGCGTGCGTGCTCGTGCCCGAGGAGCGGGTCGAGCCGGCGGGCACGTCGGGGCCGGCAGATCGAGCCGATGTGGTCCTGGGATCGCTGGTGGAGCTGGATGGTGCGTTGAGCCGGGCAGAGGAGGCGTTCCTTCGCCGTCGGCGAGCAGCACCGTCGGTGAGCGGCCTCGGCGACCATCGGGGGTGAGGGCGGGGCGCGGATGCCGGTGATGTCCCCGGCGGCCAAAGGCTCCGACGGCGAGTACGCCGAGTCCCGGCGAGGACCTGGCTCGGATCAGCCGGTATATGGGGTCAGCGCCCAGCCTTTGACGGTCAGCTCGCCGTTGGTGATGACGGTGCCCACCGTCTGGGTGTAGGTGCCGGGGCTGGGGCCACCGACGAGGGTGACGACGCTGAGCAGGATCACCCCGGCAGCGGAATTGCCTTTGGCGAGGATGGCCACGTCGAGACCCTGGTGCCAGTCCGACACCCGCGCGCCCCCGAGCACGGTGGGCATGGTGACTCCGGGTGCCAGGGCGGCCCACCACGACGAGACCTGCTGCTCGGCGGCTTTGAGCCCGCCGATGAAGGCCTGGAGGGCTGACGATTCCACGGCGAGCGGTCCGGGTGACTGCGTCCACGTCGTCGTCGGCGTCCCCTTGATGGCGAGCGTGCCCATCGGGATCGAATTCGTGGCCAGGGTCAACCCCTGGGCGATGAGTGCCCCAGGCGCGGGAACCCGGGGTGGGGAGGTGCCGGCAGCGCTGGTGCCCGAGCTGGTCTGAGCGAGACCGGAGGCGATCCCACCCGTCCGGGCCCACGACTGGGTTGTCGTCGGCACCGTCGCGGTCAAGGTGGCCGTCACGAGGAGCCGGTCGGGGGTGTACCACAGTGCGTTGGTGGGCCAGCAGGTCTCGAGCATCAAGGTCGGGCCCGGTGAGTTGTAGACGGGAGATCCCTGCTTGACCACCTGGTGGCCCGAGACGGCGAATTGGTAGGTGGTGCACGGGGTGGCGAACGAGACCTGGTCCCCTGTCTGCAGGCGGTCGATGTGCACGAAGTAGCTGACGTCGTGGGCGGCGAGGATCGAGGTGCCCGCTGCTCCGGGCCAGACCGAGGCCGGGATGTGGCCGACGGCCACGGCCAGCTGCGGGTCGCCGACCCCTTGCTCGACCGGTGCGACGAGGCCGATGTTCGGGATGGCGAGCAGGCCGTGCACCGGGTTGGGTGTCGCGCCACCCGAGGTGCCCGGCGCTCCCTGACTGCCCGCAGGAAGCTGCGCAGTCGAGGCCACGGAGCCATCGCCGGAGCTGGCGGGTCCTCCCGTGGCAGCCGCTGGCGTTGTCGGCGAGGACGAGGACGCGTGACCACAGCCCGGCAGCGCCGACGCCGCAGCGGCGCGGTCGCGCCCCTGCTGCCGGGTGATGAGGGCACTGCCCACCTGGGCGGAATGGTGCAGCCAGAGCCAGGCATACCCCTGCCACCCGCCGGCGAGCAGCAGGAGCGCCAGGCCGGTGCCGATCAGCACCCGCGACGACCACACACCACGTCGACGGTGACGCCCTCGGCCTGGGTTGTCGTCGGGACTGCGCATTGCGGCCTCGTGGGTCCGGTCCGTCTGCCCTGGGTGTGTCGTCAGCCGCACGTGCCGGCACCGTCACGGCGCTGCTGCGCAGAAACCCGGACGCAGACGCGGTGCACACCCTTCGCGTTCATTGTAGGTGCCACCACCGTTCCGGTACCCGCAGGCTCCAGCGGTGCGACGGTGCCCGGACGGGCCGCGATCTGGGAGCGGGCGGGCAGCACCGACGGTGCACGGCCGGTCGGCATCTCACCGTCGGTGGCCGACGCGCACCGACGACGAGGTTCCGGCCGGTTCGCAGCCGCGGTGGCCGGGTTGATCCCGGCCGCGACGTTGCGCCGGGAGCCATGCCCGACCAGGATGGCGCGGTGACGACGAACGAGACGGTCGGCGGGGGCGGTATCGGTGAGGGCTTTCCCGACTGGAAGGTGCTGGGGGACCGCTTGACGGCGGCTCTGCACCTGGCCGTCGCTCCAGTGGGCATCTCCTTCCGCGGATCGGTGCCCGACAGCGTCCCGGCCTTCGACGCGCCGATGTCGGAGCCAGCGGACGACGGCAGGCAGGGCCGGGTCGCTGCTGGGTGCGTGTTCTGGATCCACGGCGCGGAGCGACCCTTCTCGACGGTCCCCGAGGACCATGGGAACTGCTCGGTTGGCCGGGTCACCCACGGCCTGGCCGAGCTGGGCGAGGTGGCCGGGAACGCCGACGTCGCCACGCTGTTGGGGTCTGGGTGGGTGGACGAGGCCGACATGATGTCGGTCCCGCGGGTGTCGTTGCGATCGGCGGCGGTCGTCTACGGCCCGATCGGCTCCAGCGACGTGGATCCCGATGTCGTGCTGCTCCGGGTCAACGGTCGCCAGATGATGGTGCTGCACGACGCTGTTCCGGGCATGGCGATCGAGGGCAAGCCACAGTGCCATATCGTTGCGCTGGCGAAAGAGCACGGCAAGGTTGCGGCCAGCGTCGGGTGCGCGCTGAGCCGGGCGCGAACCGGCATGCGGCCCGAGGAGATGACCTGCGCGATCCCCGCCGCCCGGCTCGCCGAGGTCGTCGAAGCGCTGGAGCGCACGTCTGAGATCGATGGCGCGGTGGCCACCTACGCAGCCCGCGACGGCCGCCGCTCCGCCTGAGCCGACCGGCGAGGGCCCGACGGGCTGCCGTTCGCAAGCGACGTGGCCGGGTGCCGTGTGCGGACGGCGTGCGCTGGCCCTGCCAGACTACGCGTATGGCGTACCGACCGTTGTCCGCTGTGGTGCTGGCAGCCGGGGAGGGCACCCGGATGCGTTCTGCCCGGCCGAAGCCGTTGCACCGGCTCTGCGGGCGGCCGATGATCCTGCACGTTCTCGACGCGCTGGCGGAGCTGCCCATCCGGGACGTCGTCGTGGTGGTCGGCCACCGGGCGGACTGGGTGACCAAGGCGCTGTCCGAGCACGCCCCGACGTCTCTGGCCATCTCGTTTGTCGAGCAGTCCGAGCGCCTCGGCACGGCCGACGCGCTCGGTGTCGGCCTCACGGCGTTCTCGGAGGAGCTGGCCGACGTCGACGGCGACGTGGTCGTGCTCCCCGGGGACACGCCGCTGGTACGACCCCCGACGCTCGCTGCACTTGTTCGCCATCACCGTGCCACGGAGGCCTCCGCCACGCTCCTGACGGCCGTGGTGGAGGAGCCGGCGGGGTGTGACCTGGTCGTCCGCGGCAAGGACGGGTCCGTCGTGCGGATCGACGACGGCGGCACCACTGCCACCGGTGTCGACGGCGAGCTCGTTGAGGGTGGCGGCGTGGTGGGGACCGAGGTCGCGACGACGATCCACTGCTTCCGTCTCGGCATGCTGGCGCCCGCCCTCCGTCGGACTCCGCTGGCGGGGGACCCCCCCGAGCATCGCCTGAACGACGTCTACGCGGTCCTCGCCGGTGCGGGCTACCGCGTGGAGTCGGTGGTGGCGGCGGACCCGATGGAAGCGGCCGGTGTCAACGACCGCGCCCAGCTGGCGGTGGCCGAGGCGGAGTTGCGGGATCGGATCAACGAGCGGTGGATGCGGCGTGGCGTGACCATGTGGGATCCCGAGCGAACCTATGTCGATGCCACCGTGGACCTGGGGTCGGACGTGGTGCTGCTGCCGGGGACGATCCTGCAAGGTGCGTGTGAGCTGGCGTCGGGGGCCGAGGTCGGCCCCGACTGCCACCTGGTCGACACGGTGGTCGGACCGGGCTCGATCGTGGCTCGCACCACGGCGGTCGCGGCCAGGATCGGCGCAGGCTGCACGGTGGGCCCGTTCGCCTACCTCCGGGAGGGAGCGGTGGTCCCTGACGGCGGGATCGTGGGTGCGTTCCAGAGCCTGGGTGGGCCCGCATGACTGCCCGATGACCGGCGTCTGAGCTCGGGGCGGCAATCCCGGCGCCGGGGCTCGACCGGCCTGGCGGCGATGGGAGGGCCGGCAGGATTGGTAGCGTCTGGGGCATGGAGCTGGTTCCCCGCCGTCGCCTTGAGCTGTTCTCCGGCCGGTCACATCCGGAGCTGGCCGAGGAGATCGCCCGGCATCTCGGTGTCAGCCTGGGCGAGGCGAACCTCAGGGAGTTCGCCAACGGTGAGATCCACTGCCGCTACGGCAAGTCGGTGCGCGGCAGCGACGTGTTCATCATCCAGACGCACTGCGGGCCCGTCAACGACACGCTGATGGAGCAGCTCATCATGATCGACGCGGCCAAGCGGGCGTCGGCAAAGCGCATCACGGCGGTCTGCCCCTACTACGGGTACTCCCGCCAGGACCGCAAGGCGACCGGCCGTGAGCCGATCACCGCCAAACTGGTGGCTGACATGCTCCAGACGGCGGGTGCCGACCGCGTCGTGAGCGTCGACCTCCACTCCGGGCAGATCCAGGGGTTCTTCGACATCCCGTTCGACCACTTCACCGCCATGCCGGTCCTGCTCGAGGAGCTGCGTCGCGGGGGAACCGACGACCTGGTCGTCGTGGCTCCCGATGCCGGCCGGGTGAAGGTGGCCGAACGCTACGGCCAGCAGCTCAACTCCGACATCGCGCTGGTGCACAAGCGCCGGCCCCGGGGAACGGCCAACACGGTCGAGGCGCTGCACGTCGTCGGCGACGTGGTGGGGCGCCGGTGTGTCCTCATCGACGACATGATCGACACCGCTGGGACCATCTGCGCCGGAGCGGAGCTGCTGGTCGAGCAGGGGGCGGCCGACGTCTGGGCCATGGCCACCCACGGTCTGCTGTCCGATCCTGCGCTGGAACGGCTCGAGAAGTCGCCGATCTCGAAGGTGGTGGTCACCAACACCCTTCCGATCCCCAAGGACCGGAGGATCGACAAGCTGCAGGTCGTGTCGGTGGCCGGCCTGATCGCCGATTCGATCGACGCTGTCTTCGAGGACACGTCCGTGTCCGAGATCTTCGGTGGGGACAACCTGGCCTAGGCCGGGGCCGACGGGCCCAGCGGCTCGGTGTGCCCAGCGGCTCGGTGTGCCCGGCAGCTCGGTGTGCCCGGCAGCGGCGCCGGTCGATCAGGCGAGCGCTCGTGGCGAGGGGCTGCCGAAGGGATCGTCGGCCAGCTCGGGCTTGCACCGGCCGGCGCTCTTGGAGCGGTACATGGCGGCGTCGGCGGCAGCGACCATGGCCTCGGCGTCGGCGCCCGGGTCGTCGGTCCACGCCACGCCGATGCTGGCCGCCACCGTCACGGTGCCGCCGGCGACAGGAGCGTCCTCGCAGAGCCGCCCACCGATCGTCTCCGCGATCTTGGTGGCGTCCAGGGGCCGCCGGACGTTGGTGCAGACGACGAGGAACTCGTCGCCGCCGATCCGGCCGACGATGTCGTCGGCTCGAACCGAGTCCTGGAGGCGTCGAGCCACGACGGTGAGGAGCTGGTCGCCTGCGGCGTGCCCAAGCCGGTCGTTCACCGGCTTGAACCGGTCCAGGTCGATGAAGACCACGGCCGTCCCCGTTCCTCGACGCCGGTGGCCGCGGCGGAGGGCGGTTTGCAACGCCTGCAGGGTGGATGCGCGGTTGCGGCACTCGGTGAGCGGGTCGTAGGCAGCCTGGATCTCGAGCTCGCGCCGGAGCATGACGCTGGCGGTGATGTCCTCGAAGCATCCGATGACGCCGGTGGTGGCGCCGTCGCCGTCACGCAGCGCCCGGAACCGGGCCGCGCAGTACCGCAGGCCCGTTCCCGTGAGCGGGATGCCGTCGCAGCCGGTCGCGTCCAGGTTGATCCGCACCTCGATGTCCTCGGCGTCGGCGCCGGTGGTCGTGGCGGCCACGGCGGCCAGCAGCGGCGGCCGGTCCTCCTCGAGGACGTTGGTGAACAGGTCGACCAGCTGGGATGCCGGTGCGGAGGCCAGGATCTCGTGGAGCCGCTCGTTGGCGAACAGGATCGTTCCGTTCGGGTCGAGGTGGGCCAGTCCCAAGGGGACGGTCTCGGCGAGCTGGTGCAACAGGCGCTCGCGGTCCTCGAGAGCGGCGTGCGCGGCCATCTCGTCGGTGATGTCGACGACGTCGGCGACGACATGGCCCGAGCCGTTGTCCTCCAAGTGGTTGTGGTTCGTGATCTCCAGCCAGACGACACCCCCGTCGCCACGGAGGTGTCGGAGGCGAACGCGACGGCCGGTTCCAGCGGTGCCGAGCATGTCGATCCAATTGGCGATGGCCACGTCGTGGTCGTCGGGGTGGACGAGCTCCAGCGACCGCCGGCCGACGATCTCCTCGGCGGTGCGCCCCAGGATCCGGGGGAACGCGTCGTCGACCCAGGTGAACACGGACGAGCTGTCCTTGTGCACCCGTGCCACGCGAGGTGGGAGGTCGGTGCCGGCCATGTCGGTGAGCCCGGCGTCGTCGCTGTCGAGCCGGTCCCCGAACAGCGCCAGCATCACGCCGTGCGTCCGGCGGGCGTCGATGAGGTACAGGCTGACGGGATGTTCCGGGTCGTCGACGCGGCGGACCGGAGCGGATGCAGTCCCGGCGATCCGGGCGCGGGCGAAGAGCCCGACGGTGACGATGCGGTCGGCGGGAAGGATGATGTCGAGGGTTGATGCCAGGTGCAACACCTGGTCCGGCGGCACGGGGACCGACGGCGGCATCGGCACGACCATGGCGAGCTCGCTGATGGCTGCGACCTGCGCGTGCGGGTGGCGGTGCAGGAGCAGGTCGAGCACGACGTCCGATCCTGGACGGTCGCTGGACGGCCCGTTAGGTGCTTCGCCTGGGAGCAGGTCGTGTCCTGCCATGGTCCAAATGTCGGCACGAACACGACGGGGCTGAAGCTGGCCGGTCGGCGGTGGCGGCCGGCACGGTGGTGTGGGCCGGAGCCGGTCGGCAGTGGCGGTGGGCGTGGCGTGTGCAACGGGCCCCCAGGTGGGGTCGGTGCGCCGGGACCCTGCGCTTGGTGCCCGGTCGAGCCGGCGGGGTCGTGCTCCCGGACTATGCTGCGTGCTTCGGCGGGCCCCGTTCCTCTGGTCGCCTGCCTGCTCGCCCGTCCCCGCAGCACACTTTCAGGAGCTTCCATGGCCGAGATCACGTTGCGAGCCACTGCAGGGCGGGGCATCGGCTCGTCCGAGTCCCGTCGACTGCGCCGCGAGGGGCAGATCCCCGCGGTGGTCTACGGGCACGGCATGGAGGCGGTCGCCGTTGCCGTCTCCGGTCGTGAGCTGCGCGCCGCATTGAGCACCGACGCCGGGCTCAACGCTGTGCTGTCCCTTCAGGTCGAAGGCAACCAGTACCTCGCCCTCACCCGTGAGATCCAGCGTCACCCGGTGCGGGGCACGGTGGTGCACGTGGACTTCCAGGTGGTCGACCCGGACGAGGCCGTCGCAGCCGAGGTGCCCGTCGTCCTCGTCGGGGAGGCGCTGGCGGTCGCCCACGGTGACGGGGTCGTCGACCAGCAGCTCTTTACGCTCACCGTGCACGCCACACCGTCACAGATCCCGACTTCCGTCGAGGTCGACGTCAGCGAGCTCACGATCGGCGGGTCGATCCGCGTCGCCGACGTGGTCCTGCCGAGGGGGGTCGTGACCGACCTCGACCCGGAGGCCGCCGTCGTCCACGGTGCGCCACCCCGTGTCCAGGTCCGTGACGAGGGCGAAGGCGGTGCTGAGGCGGGCGCGGCACCGGCTGGCAGCGCCGAGGGCTAACCACTGGTCAGGATCACGGCTCGGGCACCACGCACGGGCACCCCTGCCGACGTCCTCGTCGTCGGCCTCGGGAACCCGGGCAGCGAGTTCGAGCAGACGCGTCACAACGTGGGGGCCGAGGCGGTGCGCCTCGTCGGCGAGCGCCACGGCGAGCGGCTCCGCGTGGAGAAGGGGCTCCGGGCCGAGGTCGCCCAGTGGCGGTCTGCTGCCGGGCTGGTCGCGCTGGCCGTGCCGACGACCTACATGAACGACTCCGGCTTGGCGGTGGTGGCACTCGCCCGGCGGTTTGGCATCGCCGCAGTCGGCGGCTTGGTGGTCGTCCACGACGAGCTCGACCTGCCCGCCGGCCGAGTGAAGCTCAAGGTCGGCGGTGGGACCGCCGGCCACAACGGCCTGCGCTCGGTCCACGCCCACCTCCACGAGGTGGGTTATGCCCGGGTCCGTATCGGCATCGGCAAGCCTCCCGGCCGCCAATCGGGCGCCGACTTCGTCCTGCGGCGGCCCGGTGCCGCCGAGCGCGCGTTGCTCGACGTCGCTGTCGAGCAGGCGGCGGACGCCGTGGAATGCATCGTGGCCGAGGGGATCGACGCGGCGATGACCCGCTTCAACGCTGCGGGCTGACGCAGCACGCCCGCCTGGCAGCCGGGTGGCGAGCCGGCGGAGCGAGCCGAGCCGGAGCCGCCGCCGCGGGCCGGGCCGGGCGCCGCCGGTACCCTGTCGTGGTGGCTCCCCGCCCCGATGCCCCTCTTGCCGACCTGACCGCGCTGTTCCGCCGCGACGCGGTGGTGCGGCGGGCCGCAGCCGCCCATGACGGCAGCGTCGCCGTCGGCGAGGCGGGAGCGCCGGCCGTCATCGCCGCCATGCTCGAGCTCGGTCCGCAGCGTCCCATGCTCGTCGTCACGCCGACCGCGGCGGACGCCGAACGGGTCTCCTACGACCTCCGGGCGTTCGTCGCCGACGATCTGGTGGAGCTGTTCCCCGCGTGGGACACCCTGCCGTTCGAACGCGTCAGCCCCGAGGTCGCGACCATGGGACGGCGCCTGCGGGTGCTGTGGCGCCTGAGCGGGCACGAGGCAACTGCTCCGCTCGGGCCCCCCGCGGTCGTGGTCGCGCCCGTCAGGGCCGTGCTCCAGCGCCTGGGCCCGCTGGACGAGACCACGGCGCCGCTCCTGGTCGCCAGGGGGGCGCGACTCGACCAGCAGGAGCTGGTCGGCAGCCTCGTGCGGATGGGCTACCGCCGCGAGTACCAGGTGGAGCACCGTGGTGAGATAGCGGTCCGCGGCGGCATCGTGGACGTGTTCCCCGCCTCGGCGGAGGCGCCGGTGCGGATCGACCTGTGGGGCGACGAGGTCGACCGCCTGGCCACGTTCGACCCGTCCGACCAGCGCTCTGTCGATGCCGTCGAGCAGGTGGTCCTGTTCGGGTGCCGGGAGCTCGTGCCCGGTGCACGCGTGCGGGCGCGAGCAGCAGAGCTGGTCGGCGAGGCGCCCTGGGGTCGGGCCCAGTGGCAGCGCATCGCCGACGGCGAGCTGTTCGACGGCATCGAATCGTGGTTGCCGTGGCTCGACACCGACGAGCGCCTCCTCCCGGACCTCCTGGACGCGACGGCTCGTGTGGTGCTGGTCGATCCCCGGCGGTCCCGTGACCGTGCCGCGGAGCTGCTCGCCGACGAGACCGCACTGGCCGATGCGCTGGCGGTCACCTGGGGAGCGGTGGAGCCGAACGGTGTCGAGCCGGATGGCGGCGGCGAGCCGGGTGGTGGTGGCGAGCCGGATGGTGGTGGCGAGCCGGATGGTGGTGGCGAGCCGGATGGTGGTGGCGAGCCGGGTGCTGAGGCCGAGCCGGGTGCTGGTGGACGTGGAGGTGCGGCGTCGGACGGCGGGGGAGCGAGGGGCAGGCCGGACGTGGCGTCCGCCCGGGTCCGCAAGGTCACCGGGGGTGCCTCGGCCGGCTTCCCGCGCATGCACCTGCAGTTCGACCGGATGTTGGCGCGCAGCACCGCCGGAGTGACGACGATGGTGCCCGTTGCCGAAGGTCCGGGCACCGACAGCGTCGACGTGCGGGGCTGGGGGGCGCTGCCCTCCGACCGCGGCGAGCTCGTCACCCGGCTGGCGGCGCTCGCCCGGGACGGGTTCACCGTGGTCGTGTGCGCAGACGGGACCCGTTCGGCAGAGCGGATGGCAGCCAACCTGACCGAGGAGGGTCTGGCCCTGGGACCGGTCAGGGCTGCGCGCACGACTGGAGATGGGCGCACGCCCGGAGATGCGCGCACGACCGGAGATGCGCGCACGACCGGAGATGGGCGCACGCCCGGAGATGGGCGCACGCCCGGTGCCGCCGACGCGGCGCCCGGGGGGGTGTCGGTGGTGGTCGCCTCGCTCGACGTCGGCTTCGTCGCCCCCGCCGCCAGGATCGCCGTTCTGGCCGAGGCGGACGTGAGCGGCAGGCGTCGCCCGCACCGGGTGGCACGGGCCCGCTCCCGTCCGGTCGACGGCTTCTTCGACGATCTGTCGCCTGGCGACTTCGTGGTCCACCGCCAGCACGGGGTGGCCCGCTACGCGGGCATGGTCACCCGGACGGCTGCCGGGGCGTCACGCGACTACCTGCTCCTGGAGTACCGGGGTGACGACAAGCTCTACCTGCCGTCGGACCAGATCGCTGCGCTGACGCCGTACAGCGGCGGCGAGTCGCCTGCGCTGAACCGCCTGGGGGGAACCGACTGGCAGCGCACCCGGGCGAAGGCCAGGGCGGCGGTGCGAGCCGTGGCCGAGGAGCTCGTCGCGCTGTACCGTCGGCGGCTGCAGGTGGCGGGGCACGCGTTCGGTCCTGATACCCCGTGGCAGCGCGAGCTCGAGGACGGGTTCGCCTTCGTCGAGACGGTAGACCAGGCGCGCGCCGCAGTGGAGGTCAAGACGGACATGGAGGCGGCGACCCCCATGGACCGCCTGGTCTGCGGCGACGTCGGGTTCGGCAAGACCGAGGTGGCCGTCCGGGCGGTGTTCAAGGCGGTCCAGGAGGGCAAGCAGGCGGCCGTGCTCGTGCCGACCACGCTGCTCGCACAGCAGCACGCGCAGACCTTCGCCTCGCGGTTCGCCCCCTTCCCGGTCCGGGTGGAGATGCTGTCGCGGTTCCTGACCCCGGCGCAGGCGAAGAACGTGGTTGCCGGCCTCGCCGACGGGAGCGTGGACGTGGTCATCGGGACGCACCGGCTGCTGGCGGCGGGGATCGCGTTCAAGGATCTCGGCCTGCTCGTCGTCGACGAGGAGCAGCGCTTCGGTGTCAGCCACAAAGAGGCGATCAAGCTGTTGACGGCTGGTGTCGACGTCCTCACCTTGACCGCCAGTCCCATCCCGCGAACCTTGGAGATGGCGCTCACCGGGATCCGGGACCTGTCGCTCATCGCCACCCCACCAGCGGCGCGCCAGCCGATCCTGACCTATGTCGGCGAGTACGACGAGGCGGCCGTGGTCGAGGCGATCCGCCGCGAACTGCTGCGCGAGGGTCAGGTCTTCTTCGTGCACAACTGGGTCCGCGACATCGATCAGGTCGCAGCCCGGGTCCGGGCGCTCGTGCCCGAGGCCCGGGTGGCCGTCGCCCACGGCCAGATGGACGAGGGCACGCTCGAGCAGGTGGTGCTCGACTTCTGGGAGAAGCGCTTCGACGTCCTGGTGTGCACGACCATCATCGAGTCCGGGATCGACATGCCCACGGCCAACACCCTCGTCGTCGACCGGGCCGATCGGCTCGGCCTCGGCCAGCTCCACCAGCTGCGCGGCAGGGTCGGCCGGTCGGGCCAGCGGGCCTACGCCTACCTGCTGCACCCGGCCGACCGTGTGCTGAGCGAGACGGCCTACGAACGGCTCCGTACCATCGGCGAGCACACCGAGCTCGGCAGCGGCTTCAAGATCGCCATGCGGGACCTCGAGATCCGGGGCGCCGGCAGCCTGCTGGGAGAGGACCAGTCCGGGCACATCGCCGCCGTCGGCTACGACCTGTACGTGCAGCTCGTGGCCGAGGCGGTGGCGGAATTGAAGGGCGAGCCGGTGCGGGCCGGGGCGGACATCAGCATCGACGTGCCGTCGATCGCCCACCTCCCTTCGGACTACGTGCAGCGCGAAGACCTGCGCTTGGAGGCGTACCGGCGCCTGGCGGCCGTGACGGTCGAGACCGAGGTCGACGACATCCGGGCCGAGTGGGCCGATCGGTTCGGACCTCCGCCTGCAGCGGCAGAAGGCCTGCTCAACGTGGCCATGCTTCGCGTCGAGTGCGTCCGGACCGGGGTCACCGAGGTCTCGGCCACTGCTGCGGGCCAGGGGCCGCTGGGCGGGGGCAGCCGGCGTGCCCTCGTCGGCCGCCTGTCGCCGCTGGTCCTGCCGGCCAGTGCGCAGGTCCGCCTGCGGCGTCTGCACCCCCGAGCCGTGTACAAAGAGGAGACGAGCCAGCTGGTGGTGCCGCTTCCCGCCGGTGAGGATCCCGTCGTGATGCTCAGCGCCATCCTGCGCCAGCTGCTTCCTCCCCCGGCGGCATCGAGCGATGCAGCGGAGGAGCGCGCGGGGACGTCGGCGGCCGCCGGACGGCGGGCCGAGTCGTCGGTTGCCGGCGCGCCCCGGTAGCATGCCGGACTCGTGAGACGCCTTGCTGTCCTGACCGCGCTGGTGGGGGTTGCCCTCGCCTCCACCGCCTGCACCGGTTCGCCCGCTGCTGCCACCGTCGGGGGGACCGTGATCACCAGGTCCACGCTCGACGGGCAGCTCGCCACCATCGTCGACAATGCCGACGCGGCCTGCGTGTTCGCCACGGTGTTCGCTCCGGCCGGAGCGCCCGTCGTCGGTGCTGGCCAGGACACGGTCACGACGCAGACAGCCACGACCGAGCTCGACGACCTGGTCCTCGGCGCGCTCTTGACCCGCGATCTGGCAGCGCACCACCGGCAGATCACCGCCGCCGACATGCAGGCGGCCAGGGCGGACCTCGCCACTCAGGTCGCCGGTGCGGTGTCGAGCGCGTCGCAGAGCGGCACGCTGCCGGCGGCCTGCCGCTCGCTGTCAGCGAACCCGGTGGCAGGGATGCCGTCGGCGTTTGCCAACACCGTGGTCCAGTTCCTCGCCGCGCAGGAGCAGTTCCGCGCGATGGTCGGCGACGTCAACATCTCATCGGCGGCGATCCAGCGGTACTACCACCAGCACCAGAGCGAGTTCCGCCAGGTCTGCCTGCACGTGATCGCCTCCGACAGCCAGGCGGCAGCCCAGCAGGTGCACGCCGCGCTGGCCGGAGGCCAGTCGTTCGCCACCGCTGCCACCGGGCCGGGCGTCGACACGCAGATCACGCCGCCGGGCGGGCAGATCCCGTGCGAACTGCCGCCCACCATCACCTCGACGTTCGGCGCCTCGATCGCCGGCACCATCCTGGCGGCGGCTCCGGGCCAACTGCTGGCGCCGGCAGCGTGGACGGATCCGACGACCCGAGGGGCGTACTGGCTCGTGCTGCAGGTCGACTCGCTGTCGGCGTTGCCGCTTTCCCAGGTCACGTCGACCATCCGCGAGCAGCTGCTGTCGGGCACCAACACCGTCGCGCAGTCGGCATTCCGCTCGCTCGTCAGCCGGGCGAACGTCACGATCGACCCGCGCTACGGCACCTGGGGTGCCAGCCTCGGCCTGCAGCCGCCGCCGCCACCGCCGGCGGCGATCGTGCTGAACCCCTCGGCCAACCAGGCCGCCGTCGTGCGCCGGCTGCCGGGGACGGACCACGGCTCGATGCCCGCTCCGGTCACGTGACCGCCGATGACCGGCCGCGGGTGGTCGTGGTCGGTCTCGGGCCGTCGGGGACCGATCTCCTGCCGCCCGGCGCCGTGGCGGCGATGATCGGCGCCGCCTGCTGCCTGGTGCGCACCGAACGCCATCCTGCTGCGCTGGCAGCCATGGCTGCCGTCACCGCCGGTGGCGGGGTGGTGGAACCACTCGACGCCCTGTACGAGGCGGCGGACGACTTCGACGGCGTCTACGAGGCCATCGTCGACCGGGTGGTGGCCGACGCGTTGGTGGCGCACGATCGGGGTGGCGGCGCCTACGCCTGCTATGCGGTCCCCGGCTCACCGCTCGTGGCCGAGCGAACGGTCGACATGGTGCGCCGCAGGACCGACCTGCAGGTCGAGATCGTCCCCGCTGTGTCGTTCCTGGACCTGGCGTGGTCCCGGCTCGGCGTCGATCCCGTGGACAGCGGGGTCCGCCTGATCGACGCGGCATCGTTCGCGGTGGACGGCGCCGGGCAGCCCGGTCCGTTCCTGGTCGCCCAGTGCCACCACCGGGATCTCCTGTCGGAGGTGAAGCTGGCGGTGGGGGAGTGGGCCGACCAGGTCGGGAGCACGCCGCCGCCAGCCGTGCTGCTGCACCACCTGGGCCTGGCCGACGAGCAGGTGCTCAGGGTCCCGTGGGCGGACCTGGACCGGACGATCGCACCCGACCACCTGACGACGCTGTGGGTCCCGCAGTGGGGTCGTTCGGTGTCGTCCGAGTCAGCCCGGCTTCAGGAGCTCGTCCGCGTCCTGCGCGAACGGTGCCCCTGGGACCGGCGCCAGACCCATGTGTCGCTCGCGCCGCACCTGATCGAGGAGGCGTACGAGGCCGTCGACGCTATCGACGCGTTGGCCGCTGGCGGGGCGCAGGAGCCAGAGCAGGCGGCGCACGACGGGCAGGCGGCGCACGACGGGCAGGCAGCGACGCGGGACGGGCAGGCGGCGCACGACGGGCAGGCAGCGACGCGGGAGACGCCCATGCCGGCGACGGCGAGCTGGGGGTCCGAGGTCCGGCCCGCGGGGGCCGAGCACCTGTTGGAGGAGCTCGGTGACGTCGCCTTCCAGGTGTACTTCCACGCGCAGCTGGCCGCCGAGTCCGGGTGGTTCACGGTCGGGGACGTGCTGCGCGCCGTCCACGACAAGCTGGTGCACCGCCATCCGCACGTGTTCGGCGACGCGGTGGCGGAGACCGCCGAGGACGTCGCTGATCGGTGGGAGGTGCTCAAGCAGCGCGAGAAGGGCCGGGAAAGCGTCTTCGACGGCATCCCTGCCGCCTTGCCAGCGCTGGCTGCTGCAGCCAAGGTCCAGCGCCGGGCGGCATCGATCGGCGTGGAGCCTCAGCCTTCGGGCGACGACGCCGCCGGGCTGGTGGCGGGCCTGCTGGCGAGCGGGTCTCCAGCCGGTTCCGCCGACGAGATCGTGGGTCGTGCCCTCTTCGCCCTCGTCGACCTGGCCCGGCGCCGCGGCGTGGATCCCGAGACCGCGCTGCGGGGCGCCACCGCCGAGTTCCGCCTCCGGGCCGATCAGGCCCGCTAACGTCTACACACCGACCACGGGGACAACGCCATGAGCATGATCGAGCAGGTACGAGGACGGGAAGTCCTCGATTCGCGGGGCAACCCGACCGTCGAGGTCGAGGTGCTCCTGGAGTCCGGAGCGGCGGGCCGGGCGATGGTCCCCTCGGGCGCGTCGACCGGCACCTTCGAGGCGGTCGAGCTGCGCGACGGCGGCGACCGCTACGGCGGCAAGGGCGTGCTGGCAGCGGTGGGACACGCCAATGGTGAGCTGGCCGACCTGGTCGTCGGGCTCGACGCGACCGACCAGCGGGCGATCGACCTGGCCATGCTCGACCTCGACGGCACGCCGAACAAGGCGCGACTCGGTGCCAACGCCGTCCTCGGCGTGTCACTCGCCGTCGCGCGCGCCGCCGCTGTCGACGCCGACCTGCCGCTGTACCGGTACCTCGGCGGCGTCGACGCGCACGTGCTCCCCGTGCCGATGATGAACGTCCTGAACGGTGGCGTGCACGCCGACAACTCCGTCGACTTCCAGGAGTTCATGATCGTGCCGGTGGGGGCCTCGTCGTTCGGCGAAGCACTCCGCTGGGGCTCGGAGACCTACCACGCGCTCGCACGCGTGCTGCACGCGCGAGGCTTGGCCACCACCGTCGGCGACGAGGGTGGGTTCGCCCCGAACCTGGCGCACAACGAGGAAGCCGTCGCCGTCCTGGTCGAAGCCATCGAGGCCGCGGGCCGGGTGCCCGGGGAGGAGGTGGCCATCGCGCTCGACCCGGCGACGAGCGAGCTGTGGCGCGACGGCGTGTACGAGCTCGTCGGCGAGGGGCGGTCGCTGTCGGGCGCCGACCTGGTGGAGTACTGGACGGATCTGTGCGGCCGCTATCCGATCGTGTCGCTCGAGGACGGCATGGCCGAGGACGACTGGGACGGCTGGGCCGCGCTCACCGCAGCGCTCGGCGACCGCGTCCAGATCGTCGGGGACGACGTGTTCGTCACCAACGTCGACCGCCTGGAGCGAGGGATCGATGCCAAAGTGGCCAACGCCGTGCTGGTGAAGGTCAACCAGATCGGCACGCTCACGGAGACGCTGACCACCATGGCGACGGCCCGGCGTGCCGCCTACCGGTGCGTGATGTCGCACCGGTCGGGCGAGACCGAGGACACCACCATCGCCGACCTGGCCGTGGCGACCAACTGCGGCCAGATCAAGACCGGTGCACCGGCTCGCTCAGATCGAGTGGCGAAGTACAACCAGCTGCTGCGTATCGAGGAGCAGCTGGGTGATGCCGCCGCCTACCTGGGCCACGCTGCCTTGAGCGCGGTGCGCCGCCCGTGAACGGCCGCACCCGCTCGCGTCCTGGGCCGCGCGCAGGTCGCGGACCGGCTGGCGAGCGGGCGCGGCCGACCTCGCAGGCGCGGGCCGGGCGGGCAGGGACGGCGGCGCGAGCAGCGAGATCGACCTTGCAGGAGCGGGCAGCCAGTGCAGCCCGGGCAGCGAGGGCGGGCAGTGCAGCGAGGGCAGGCAGCGCAGCCCGGGAAGACAGCACAGCGCGAGGACGGCGGGCGGCGAACGGGCGCCCCAAGGATGCCCGTCGCATCCCGAAGGTCCGTGGCGCCGGGCGGGCTGCTCGACCGGCCAGCGCCCCCCGGCCGCCTCGTCGAGCGATCGCCACCGGCGGTCCTCTCAGCCGGGTTGAGCGCCGTCGGCTCGTCGCCAGGCGGCGGGCGAGAGCCGCCCTGGTGGTCGCGTCGGCGTTCACCGCTGTCGTGCTCGTGACCGGCCTGCCGGTGCACGCGCTGCTGCAGCAGCGGGCCGACGAGGCGTCAACCACGGCCACCGTGAACCGTCTGGTCCGGCAGAACCGGTTTTTGGCCAGTCAGGCGGCGGCATTGTCCAACCCGTCGACGGTGCGGTCCCTGGCGCACAGCGAGTTCGACTACATCCAGCCGGGCCAGAAAGCGTATGACGTGGTGCCCCCCGCAGGCGGTTCGGGCTCGGTGGCGGGCATCGGCCACGTCCAGCTGGGCCAGCCGGTCGTCGCCCCGGGCTCCGCAGCATCAGCGTTGGCCATCGGGGCGCTGGGCGGACCGTCTCCCGGAGCCGGCAGCGGCACGGGCGGCTCCTCCGGCGCACCCGCTCCTGGCGGATCGAGCGGGTCTGCGCGCAGCTTCTTGGCCCGGCTGGTGCACACGCTCGAATTCTGGAGCTGAGATGGCCGCTGTCACCCGCCGGCCCAACTCGGCGCCGGCCGACGATGCCGGTGTGTCGCCACCTGACGATGTCGGCGTGCCTCGGGTCGGTGATCCCGCTGTGTCGCCACCTGACGATGTCGGCGCAGTGGCTCGACTGCTGGGTCGCCCCCCGGCCGGCTCGTTCGCGGTGGTCGTGCGGCGGGTTGACGGCACTCCCGCCGTGATCGAGAACGAACCGTGGCTCGACGACGGGACGCCCATGCCGACCCGGTACTGGCTGGTTGACCGCGCGGTACGGGCCGCTGTCAGCCGGCTCGAGTCCAGCGGCGGCGTCCGCCGTGCCGCGGCGGCGGTTCCGGCCGATGCCGTCGCCGATGCGCACGCTCGCTACGCGTCGGGGCGCGGGGACCTCGCCGATGCCGTGGTGCGGCGTGCAGGCCGAGCTCCCGGTCCTGTGCCTGCTGGTGGGGTGGGCGGCACCCGCCAGGGCGTCAAGTGCCTGCACGCGCACGTCGCCTGGTACCTCGCCGGGGGTGACGATCCTGTGGGGGCGTGGGCTGCCAGCGAGATCGACCTCGATCGCTCGGCGTTCACCGGTGGCAGGGCAGCGCGGTGACCGGTGACGGGGAGCCGGGCGCCGCCTCCAACGTGGAAGAGCCCATCGCTCCGGGCACCGCCAGCTCCCGGGGGGCTCCGGGCACCGCCAGTCTCCCGGGGGTCCCGGTTGCCGCTGTCGACTGCGGCACCAATTCGACCCGGCTGCTCGTCGCCGGCCCCGACGGTGCCGTGCTCGACCGCAGGATGCAGGTGACGCGCCTCGGCCAGGGCGTCGACGCCACCCACCGGCTCGATCCCCGTGCCATCGATCGGACGGTGGCGGTCCTGCGCGACTACCGCCAGGTGATGGACCGGTTCGGCGTGGGGCGGGTGCGGCTGGTGGCCACCTCGGCGGCGCGCGATGCCGTCAATGCCGAGCTGTTCTTCGAGCAGGTGGAGGCGGTGACCGGCGTGCGGCCGGAGCTGTTGTCAGGCAGCGACGAGGGTCGCCTGTCGTTTGCCGGTGCCACGGCCCGCCTGCCGGCGGCGTTCGATGTGGCATCACCGGTCCTGGTCGTCGACATCGGCGGCGGCTCCACCGAGCTGGCCGTCGGCACGCCCGCGGGCGAGAGCCCGGCGGCGATCTCCGTCGACGTCGGGTGCGTTCGCGTGACCGAGCGGGTCCTGACCGACGATCCTCCGACCTCGGCGCAGCTCGACGAAGCCCGACGGGCGGTTCGCGTCGAGGTGGAGCGGGCGCGTCGTGCGCTGCCTCGGCCCGGGCCCGGCGGGTGGCTCGTCGGGCTGGCGGGGACGGTGTCGACGCTGTCGATGCTGGTGCACCGGACCGCCGTGTACGAGCGCCGCCTCGTCCACCACAGCGTTGTTTCGCTCGCCGAGGTGGAGGAGTGGCTCGGCCGGCTCGCCGGAGAGCCGGCGGGCGCTCGGGCCCGGCGGCCGGGGATGGTCGAAGGCCGAGAGGATGTGATCGTGGGTGGCGTCGTGGTGCTCGCCGAGGTCATGGCGGTGTTCGAGCGGTCTCGCTGCCTGGTGTCCGAGGACGACATCCTGGACGGCCTGGCCGCCAGCCTGATGGCTGGCGGCTGAGGGCGGTCCTGGCGGTCCACGGGCATGCCGGACGGCGCCCAGCGGTGTGATGGCTCCCCTCCCAGCCCGGCTGGATCCGGGGCCGGTGGGAGGAGGGCCGAGGCGGGCGTCGGCGGGCGTGCCGCGGGCTGCAGCCGACGTCGGCTTGGCGGGACATGGGGGGCGCGTGCCTAGCATCGGAGGATGCCGCCGATCGTGGAGCGATTGCTCATGGGCCCAGGCCCGTCCAATCCGTACCCGGAGGTGGCCGCCGCGCTCGTCCGGCCGGTGACCGGTCATCTCGATCCAGCCTTCCTGGAGCTGCTCGATGAGACGTGTGAGCGGCTCCGCCAGATCTTCGCCACCACCAATGCGCTGACCCTTCCGCTGTCGGGCACCGGGTCTGCCGGGATGGAAGCGTCGCTCGTCAACCTGATCGATCCGGGCGCCACCGTCGTCGTCGGGGTGAACGGCCTGTTCGGCGAGCGGATGGCCGAGGTCGCACGCCGGGCCGGCGCCGCCGTCGTGCGCGTCGACGCGCCGTGGGGCGAGCCGCTCGACCCGAACGCCCTGCTGGCAGCCCACCCGTCGCCGACGCTGATCGCGATGGTGCACGCCGAGACGTCCACCGGCGTCTGCAACGACGTCGCGGCGGTGGGTGCCGGCAAGGCCGACGCGTTGCTCGTCGTCGACACCGTCACCTCGCTCGGTGGGATCGACGTCCGGGTCGACGACTGGGGTGTCGACGTGGCGTACAGCTGCTCGCAGAAGTGTCTCGGCGCGCCGCCCGGGCTGGCACCCATCACGGTGTCGGAGCGAGCGCGGGCCCGGCTGGTGGCCAGCCCACGGTCGTGGTACCTCGACCTGGGGCTGATCGCCGGCTACGTCCAGGCCGGCGGCGGGCGCACGTACCACCACACGGCGCCGGTGACCATGGTGTCGGCGCTGCATGCTGCGACCGGCGCGCTGCTGGACGAAGGCATCGACGCAGCCCACGAGCGGCACCGGCGATGCGGGCAGGCGCTGCAGGACGGCCTGGAGCAGCTGGGCCTGACGCTGTTCGCTCCCGTGACATGCCGGCTGCCGCAGCTCGTCACCGTGGTCGTCCCCGACGACCTGCCGGCGGGCTGCTCCGAAGCCGACATCCGGCGCAAGCTTCTCGCCGAGTGGGGGATCGAGATCGGCTCCGGAGCAGGACAGCTGGCCGGTCGGGTGTGGCGGATCGGCTGCATGGGCAACACGGCGCGGCCCCGCAACGTCGCAGCCCTGCTGGCGGCGCTGGGCGAGGTGCTGGGCCGATGATCGGCCGCTCCGATCGTCTGGCGGCCCCCGAGCTCGTCGGCCGGCGCGTGCGCCTGCGGACCTTGCATGAGCGGGACTATCCCGAATGGCACGAGATCCGCCTGCGTTGCCGCGACTGGTTGATCCCGTGGGAGCCCCGCCCGGCCGGAGCCCCGGCGGCACCCGAGGACCGGGGCAGCTTCGCGGCGCGGTGCGCGGCACGAGAACGCGAGCGTCAGCTCGGCGGCGGGTTCGGGTTCGGGATCTTCCTGGCCGGGGAGCTCGTGGGCGAGATCACCCTGTCGTCGATCCAGCGTGGACCGTTCCAGAACGGGTTCATCGGCTATTGGGTCGACGCTCGAGCCGCGGGCCAGGGGCTCGCCCCCGAGTCTGTCGTGGTGGTGCTCCACTTCGCCTTCGAGGTGCTCCGGCTGCACCGGGTGGAGATCGCCATCGTGCCGCGAAACCGCCCGAGCCGCAGGGTGGTGGAGAAGCTGCAGCTCCGGGAGGAGGGTGTGGCCCTGCGGTTCCTGGAGATCGACGGCGTGTGGGAGGACCATGTCCGCTATGCCATGACGGCGGAGGAATGGGAGGAACGTGGCGACTCGCTCCTGCGCACCTGGGTGTCGGCCGGGGGTCGCCACACGGTCTGAGGCTCGCACCCGGCATGGGGGGCGGCCGTCGCGCTGGCCGCTGCGCCGGTTGTCGTGGCACAGGGCCGTCCCTGCTGCAGGCGGGGCTCGGTCGGGGCAGCTGCGGCCCTTGGGACGGCGTGGGACCGCGTGGGATGGCGTGGGACCGCCTGGGGACGGACGGGCCAGGACGGACAGGTGCGCTCAGGGAGCGAGGCTGGTGTCGACCACAGCCGACGAGTGGCGGAAGAACTGCTCGACGTCCTGGTCGAAGGTGTAGGCGGGTGAGGCGTCGCCGATGCTGCGCCGGAGGCGGACGGCTCGGATGAAACGGTTCAGCGCGCCGGCCGTCGAGTTGTGCAGACGGAAGCCGGTCTGCTTCAGGCGGCTGGTGTCCACACCCCGTCCGAACCGGAGCAGGCTCTCGAGCTCGGGCGGGAAGTCGATGACGCCGAGCTGGGCCAGTGGCGATGCGACCAGCCCGGTGCCGATCGCCGGCAGGGGGAGTGGGACGGCGCGGCAGGTGGCGATCACCTCGTGCCATGGGAGCTTGCCGTCGCCAGCCACGTTGTACAGCCCGGGGACGCGGTGCCGGGTCATGTGCTCCAGGCATCGGACGACGTCGGACTCCTCCACGAATTGCAGCAGTGGGTCGAACCCGGACACCACTGGGGCCACCCGCCTCGCCAGGTTGGCGCTGATCGGCGTGACGATGTTGGGGCCGAGGACGTTGGCGAACCGCAGCACGGTGACGAGGGTTGAGGGATTGTCGTCGGCGAAGTCACGCACCAGGGACTCCACCTCCACGAGCGAGTGCTCCAGGCGAGTCTTCGGCGTGCCCACCCGCCGGTGCTCCTCGCGGAACCAGTACGGGTCGCGCGAGGACGCGCCGTAGACGAGGGTGGATGACTTGACGACCAGGTGCCGGACCGGTGAGCCGGCCTGACCAGCGGCGGCCAGGAGGTTCATGGTCCCGATGACGTTGATCTCGTGGAGGGTGCGGCCCGGCACCTGGGTGGAGTCGACCAGCAGGAAGGTGTGCACGACCGTGTCGACCTGGGTGGCGCGGACGATCCGGGACAGGATCGAGTAGGTCTGGTCCGCCCGGACGAACTCGGTGCGCTCGAGCGCAACGGTGGGCTCCTTGCGCCCCATGCCGATGATCATCTCGACGTCGGGGTCGGTCTCGAGCGCCTGGGCCATGCGACCACCCCAGAAGCTGTCGAGACCGGTGACGAGGACTCTCCGGCCCATCGTGCTCAACCGAACCACACGCTCCGGCGGTCCCGGAGCATGTCGTACAGGGTCTCCTGCAAGAGGAGCCGGATCCGCTCGGCTTCGTCCATCACGCGGCTCTTCGAGTAGCGCTCCTGTCCCGGGGGAACGTCGAAGTACACGGGGTCGAGAACCCGCAGGCGGAACTTGGCGGGGAAGTAGGTGACGATGCCGAGCGGTCCGAGGAGCAGCATGTTGGCCGTCACCGGCAGGTACGGCACGCCCAGGGCCCGCGCCAGCGTCGGAAGCCGCAGCATGATCGGCATGGACTCCTCTGCACCGACCACGGCGATCGGCACGATCGGCACGCCAGCCCGCATGGCGATCTCCACGAAGCCGCCCCGACCGAAGCGGCGCAGCCGGTAGCGGTCCCCGAACTGCTTGGACGGTCCTTTGACCCCCTCGGGGAACACCAGCGCGAGCTGCTGCTGGTCGCGCAGCAGCCGGAGGGCGTTGTCGGGGTGGGCGGTGACACCGCCGGCGCGCGCCCACATCGTGCCGACCCACGGCACGGTCCGGAAGAAGAAGTCGGCCATGCCGTAGACCGGGCGGCCCAGCTCTTCCTCGATCCCGTGCATGATCACCGGGGCGTCGGATGGGATGGCGGCAGCGTGGTTCGCCACCAGCAGAGCGCCCCCCTCGGTCGGGATCTTCTCGAGGCCGTCCCAGTCGGCCCGGAACCAGTACCGGTACAGCGGCGTGTACAGCAGCCGGGCCAGATGCCGCATGCGTTCCGACCGACCCCACTCGTCGACGTCGGTCAGCCGCTCCTCGCGCTGGCTGGGCTCCTCCGCCTGAAGCCGGGGGAGCGGGATGAGTGCTCCGTGCTGCCGCTGTGCGGCGGGCCGACCGGTGGTCACCGCGTCATGGTACCGCCATGACCGGTGCAGGCGCCGGGTGTGGCGGCCATGGGGAGATCGCGCCTCGTTCCTGGTGCCGGGTGTGGCGGCACCGAGGTGCCGACGGCTTGTCGCCGGTGCCGGGTGTGGCGGCCTGTGTGTGTGGTGCCGGCACACGATACGACGCGGGACGGTTCCCCGGGGCAAGATGGAGCGGCCGTGGTCGCCCCGGGTCGGGCCGGCTCGGCGCTCTCCGGCACGGGACGCGGGCGCTGGAGTGAAAGAGGTGCCACCTGCCTGCAGGCAGATCCGATCCCGGGGGTGTAGCCCAACAGGCAGAGGCAGGACGCTTAAAACGTCCGCAGTGAGGGTTCGA
>JAJZLP010000150.1 GCA_021803325.1 Actinomycetes bacterium | reverse complement strand
GGCACGTGCCAGCTCGCCTGCCGCACCAGCCGGTACGCAGCGTGCCCCTCCCCGATACCGCCGATGCTGCGACCCGGACAGCCGGACAGCCGGACAGCCGGACAGCCGGACAGCCGGACAGCCGGACAGCCGGACAGCCGGACAGCCGGACAGCCGGACAGCCGGACAGCCGGACAGCCGGACAGCCGGACAGCCAGTCAGCCGGACAGCCGGACAGCCAGTCAGCCGGACAGCCAGTCAGCCGGACAGCCAGTCAGCCAGTCAGCCAGTCAGCCGGCGGCACGCTGCACGAAGCGGAGGTGTGAGACAAGACCCGATCGCGCCAGCGTCCGCATCGCCCTGGCTTCGTCCACGCCGATGACCACGGCGCCACCCGTCGAGGACCGGTCACCTTCGACGAGAAACGTCACCAGGCAGTCGCCGCACGTTGTCGTGCCCGACATGACGCAGGTGTCACAGCTGATGGAGATGGTCTCGGATGCCATACCGGCACTGTGCCAGGCGGGTGTCACACGACCCGCACGCCAGCTCGGCCCACCACGACGTCCCTGCCGACAGGCCGCCACCGCCACCACCTTCAGTGACCCATCACCTGCCGGGGCCATCAGCTTCAGTGAGTATCAGCTTCGGTGGCCATCACCTGCCGAGGCTCTGAGCTTCGGTGGGCCATCGGCTTTGGTGGACATCGGCTTCGGTGGCCATCACCTGCCGGGGGCATCAGCTTCGGTAAGCCATCAGGTTCGGTGGGCCATCACCTGCCGGGGCCATCACCTTTGGTGGGCCATCACCTGCCGGGGCCATCACCTTTGGTGGGCCATCACCACGGGCACGACCGCAACACCACCAAGCTCCGCCGCCTGAGCAGCACGAGGTCGACATGGGCTGGTCACCCCGTCCCCTGTCGACGCCGGCGGCTACAACCCGGCAGTCCCGCACCAACCGAACATGGCAACGACCCACCGGGACCGACCGGCCCGGAGCAAGCCAGCCCCGGACACCGCGACATCGTTCCTCTACGATTCGCCCATGGACGTGACCGGGCCGTGGCGATCGCCCCAGACGACAACCACGCCGGTCCAGCGTGCAGCGGCTTCCGGTTCCGCGACAAGACGCCTGGGACCAGACCGACGGCAGGTCCCGCCCGTGCCCGATGTGGCCTTGGCCGATGTGCGCTTCGCCGTCGTCGACGTCGAGACGACGGGCGGCTCCCCATCGTGCGCCTTCCTGACGGAGATCGGCATGGCGGTGTACGTCGGTGGGCGCAAGGTGGACGACTTCGACCAGCTCGTCGATCCCGGAGTGCCCATCCCGCCGTTCATCACGGAGCTCACCGGCATCGGCGACGAGACCGTGGCTGGTGCCCCCGCCGTGTCGGAGGTCCTGCCCGAGCTCTGCCGGCACCTGGCCGGCTGCGTCCTCGTCGGGCACAACCTGCCATTCGACGTGTCCTTCCTCGATGCAGCACTCCTCGCCCACGACCATCCGCCGCTCGACCATCACCGCGTCGACACCCTGGTCCTGGCCCGACAGCTCCTGCACAACAGGGTGCCGAACTTCAAGCTGGGCACCCTGGCCGCGGCGCTGTCGCTTCCCAACCAGCCGTCGCACCGAGCCCTTGCCGACGTGTTCGCCACCGCCGACCTGCTGCACTGGCAACTTGACCGCCTGGCAGAGGACGGCGTACGGCGCCTGCCGCAGCTGCTGGCCATGGCTGGTCTTCGTCGCCAGCGCCACGCGGACACCACGACGACCATGCCGCCCGTGTCACCACTGTCGTTCCGGCCTCCGGGGCCACGGAGATAGCACCCGGTCATGCAGGGCACGCGTGTGACTGCCGTCCGGAAGCACCGTGGGCCCACATGTCGGACCGCTGCACCCGCGAACCCGAGATCCGGCCTGCTGCAACCGCCGACCCAGGCTCCGGAGCGCACCACCGAGTGGACCCAGGCTCCGGAGCGCACCACCCAGTGGATCTAGGCTCCGGACCGTGCTCCACGCGTTCGTCCTCATCGATGCCGCTCCCGCCCGGATCGCCCCGCTTGCCGGGGAGTTGGCCGCAATCGACGGAGTGACCGAAGTCTTTTCGGTCGCCGGCGACGTCGCCGACATCGTGGCCATCGTCCGGGTCCGGCACCACGAAGACCTGGCCGAGGTCGTGACCCACAGGATCGCCGCCCTCGACGGGATCGAATCGACCTCCACGCTGGTGGCGTTTCGCGCGTTCAGCCGCCACGACCTCGAAGCCATGTGGGATCTCGGACCGGCCTGACCAGGCCGAGCGTGACCCACCGGGCACCGACGCCAGCCGAGCGTGACCCCACCGGGCACCGACGAAGCCCGGATGCTCGTGGCCGCTACCGGGTGTGGTCAGCTCGCCTCGCCAGCTGACCGCGATACCGCCACCAGCTGGTCCAAGACCGCTTCGGCACGGCCGGAATCGACGACCTCGGCAGCCTTCACCAAGCCCGCGGCGATGTCGGTCACCGCACCGCCCACCACCAGGCCCGCCGCCGCGTTGAGCAGCACCACGTCCCGGTGCGGTCCGTGGCCGCCGCCGAGCACGCGCCGTGCCAGAGCTGCGTTGGTGGCAGGGTCTCCACCTCGGATGTCCGCCACGGTCGCTGGTGTCAGACCGTACTCGGCCGGATCGACCACGATCCTGCGCACCCGGCGATCGAGCACCCCCGACGAGGCAGTACCCGACCCAACCTCCGGCCGCGCACCTGCCCCCGCCCCCGACTCGGCACCGGCGTCACCACTGGCGTCCACTCGATCATCCGCGCCGGGGTCCACACCGGCGTCCGCGTCCGCGTCGAAGAAGAGGACGTCGCTCGGCCCGGAGGTCGACAGCTCGTCGAGGCCGTCGGCGCCATGCACGACCATCGCCCGCCGGGCGCCGTTGGCGACGAGAACGCCGAGCATCTTGGTAGCCATGGCCGGATCGCTCACCCCCACCACCTGCAACCGGGCCCGAGCCGGATTGGCCAGCGGACCAAGGAAATTGAAGACGGTGGCGATCCCCAGCTCGGCACGCACCGGGCCCACGTGGCGCATCGCCGGGTGGAACCGAGGAGCGAAGCAGAAGCCCATGCCCACTTCGGCGATGCAGCGCGCTACACCGGCCGGACCCAGGTCGACCACGACCCCGAGCTGCTCCAGGACATCGGCGGACCCTGCCGCTGAGGACGCCGCCCGACCCCCATGCTTGCAGACCGGCACACCGGCGCCCGCCACCACCAGAGCGGCGATGGTCGACACGTTGATCGACGCGCTCCGGTCACCCCCCGTCCCGCAGGTGTCGATGACATCGCCTTCGAAGACCAACGGCTCGGCATAGGCGAGGAACGCCCGCACGAACCCGGTCATCTCCTCGACGGTCTCCTCCTTGGCTCGCAGCGCGACGACGAACGCTGCCACCTGGGCCGAGGTGGCCTCGCCGGCAAGGACCTGCCCCATGGCACACGCGGCCTCGTCCGCGGTAAGGCTGCCGCCGGCCAACACCCGTCTGAGCAGCCCGGGCCAGCCTCCGAGATCGGCGAAGGCCACAACATCAACGCCCTCGGTCAGTCCCACCACAGGTCTCCGTCCAGCACGCCACGACCGATCAGACCGAGCTGGACCTGGCTGGTTCCCTCCACGATGGTCAGCTGCCGAGCGTCGCGGTACCACTGCTCGGTCGGGTGGTCCTCCATGTAGCCTGCTGCGCCCAGCAGCTGCACCGCCAACCCCGAGGCGCGCACCGCCAGCTCGGTGGCGTGGTACTTCGCCATCGACAGGTACGGCACCCACTCCTTGGTGAACTTGCCCTGGTCGGCCAGCCACGCGGAGCGGTAGGTCAGCAGGCGCGCCGCCTCGATGTCGACGGCGCACTTCGCGATCTCCCACTGGATGCCCTGGAAGTCGGCGATCATCTTGCCGAAGGCGGGGCGGTCCTTGACATAGCGGGTGGCATACATGAGCGCACCCTCGGCCAGGCCGATGCCCCGGGCCGCCACGATCGGTCGCATGGAGTTGAGGCCGAGCATCGCCA
>JAJZLP010000222.1 GCA_021803325.1 Actinomycetes bacterium | reverse complement strand
GTATCGGCCAGCGGGTCTGGCTGTACCTGGCGGCGTTCCAGAACCGCTGGGGAACGGCCGCCGAGTACAGCGTCGTGCCGGCCGAGCGGTGCGTGCCGCTTCCCGACGCCGCGTCGGACGAGCTCGGTGCCTGCCTGGGAGTCCCGGCCGTCACGGCCGCCCACTGCCTCGGCGGGGTTCCCGGTCGCCTCTCTGGCGCCACCGTCTTGGTCACGGGCGGTGCCGGAGCCGTCGGCCACTATGCGATCGAGCTGGCCAAACACGCCGGTGCCCGGGTCGTCACGACGGTCAGCTCCGCGAAGAAGGCCGAGCTGGCAACGGCCGCGGGCGCCGACCTCGTGGTCGACTACCGCCAGCCAGGCTTCGTCGAAGCGGTGCAGAGGTTCTCCCCCGCCGTCGACCGCGTCGTCGAGGTGGCGCTAGGAGCCAACTTGGACCTCGACCTGGCGGTCTCCCACCCCGGCACCGAGATCGTCACCTATGCCACGGAGAGGACCGACCCGGTGCTCCCGACGCGACGGCTCATGGCCGCCAATGTCGCGATCCGCTACGTGCTCCTCTACGGCGTGCCACGCCAAGAGCTGGTCGACGCCGTCGGCTGGGTGGACCGTGCGGTCCGGGACTCGGCGCTGTCGCTGCTCCCTCTCCACCGCTTCTCTCTCGACGAGGTGGCGGCCGCCCAGGACGCCGTCGAGCGCGAGGCGGTCGGCAAGGTCCTCGTGCTTCCCGGAGCCGGCGCCCCCTTGAGCGGGACCGCACCGGACGCGAACGTCACCGATCCTTCACGCCCGAGCGGCTAGCCTCGGGCGGGCTCGGCAAAAGGGGGGCACATGCACACGTGGGACGCCGTGGGGCGAAGGATGGCAGTCGGTCTGGCGGTCGTCGCGCTCGTGACGCTCGGGTGGACGTCGATCTCGTCGGCGACCGTCTCGATCACTGCGACCACGGGCAACGACATCTCCTTTCCCCAGTGCGGCTCCGCGTACCCGAGCGGCCAGACCTTCGCGGTCGTCGGGGTCAACGACGGCATCCCGAACACGCTGAACCCGTGCTTCGGGCCGTCCGCGTCGTACCCGAGCTACACGCAGAGCGAGCTCTACTGGGCGGTGAGCACCTCGACGGGGTCCAGCACCGAGCCCAAGGCGTCGGTCTACGTGAACACCGCCGACCCGGGGAACGTCGCCACAGGGACACTCGTCAGCGACTGGCCCACGTCGGGATCGACCCCCTATGGGACATGCACGACGACGACAGTCACCACGAGCACCGGAACGGCCACCGCCGGCCAGAACTCGCCCGCCTGCGCGTGGGAGTACGGGAACGTGAAGGCGACCCAGGATGCCGCGTACTTGCAAGCGGCCGCGCAGGCGATCAACGCGCAGTCGCCGCCCGTGAGCGTCCCTGCGACCCCCGCCGGCTACCCGTGGTGGCTCGACGTCGAGACGGCGAACACATGGAAGACAGGATCTTCCGGCCAGGCGATGAACCTGGCGGTGCTCCAGGGGTTCGTGGTCGGTCTCACCGCGGCCGGCGCGCCGAGCGTCGGGGTCTACTCTCCGCCGACGCAGTGGGTGGCGATCACCGGCGGGACCAGCGCGTCGACTCCCACCCTCGGAAGCGTGCCCACGTGGCTTCCCGGAGCGAGCGACGAGGCCGGGGCGCAGACAGTGTGCACCAGATCCTCGTTCACGGCCGGACCGGTCGTCCTCGCGCAATTCCCGAGCGGCGCGTACGACGGGGACCTGTCCTGCGCTGAACCCGCCGTCACCCAGATCTACGGCCAGACAGCCGACACGACTGCCGCCGCGGAGCTCACGCGCGCCTTCCCCTGGACAACGGGCTCCTGCCCCACGACCCGCACCGCGGTCGTTGCGACGACAAACGAGTACCAGGACGCGCTCTCCAGCCAGTTCCTCGCCCAGCACCTCACAACCGGGACGCTCCTCACCCCGACTGAGAGCCTCTCCCAGGTGACGGCCACAACGCTCGAGAAGGAGGGCATCACCACCGTCGACGTCGTGGGCGGTCCGCTCGCGTTGAGCACAACAGTGGTCAAGGCGATCGAGAACCTACCGGCCGATCAGTGCGGCGGCGTCAATCCGGTGGGCAAGATCGTCGTCCATCGCGTCTTCGGCACGACCCAGTACGCGACCGCCATGGCCGTCGCGGAGCTCGTCGGCTCGGCCGGTTCGAAGACGTTCCCCGGGGCCTACTCGACCACGAACGCGACAGGCGGCATCGGCATGTTCAACGACACGGCGGGGAGCGGCTCTCCAGCCCCATCCGGGTCGCTGCCGACCGCGATCCTGGCGAGCGGCCAGGAGTTCCAAGACGCGCAGGCGGCGAGCGTCCTCTCCTACCGCACACGCCTCCCCATGCTGCTCACCCCGGCCGCGCAGCTCTCTACAACAGCGGTTGCAGCGATCCAGAAGCTCGGCATCAAGCAGGTGATCCTGATGGGCGGCCCTCTCGCCGTGTCCAACGCCGTCGAGTCGTCGTTGGTCGCCAAGACCGGCGTCGCGGTGCTCCGCGTCGCAGGCAAGGACTACACGGACACGTCCCGTGAGCTCGCCAGGTTCGAGGCTGCCGGCCAGACAAACGGTCTCGGCTGGACACCTGGGCACCGGGTGATGGTCGCGCGGGGCAACGGCTTCACCGACGGGCTCGCCGGCGCGGTCCTCGAG
Organism: Actinomycetes bacterium; assembly: GCA_021803325.1. Taxonomy (GTDB): domain Bacteria; phylum Actinomycetota; class Acidimicrobiia; order Acidimicrobiales; family UBA8190; genus JAJZYI01. Next base: position 1,350 of record JAJZLP010000222.1, on the reverse strand, counting down.
AGTCCTCACAACGACGCGACAGGCGCGTCACGGGCCCCCCACCCGTTGCTGCTCATCGAGAGCCCCACAACGATCGGCCCGTACGTCACCACATTCCTCACCGTCACAGGCCACGGCGGGATCGGGGGGACAAGCACTAAGACCGTCAGGGCCCTCACGGTCCTCGGTGGCCCGCTCGCAGTGACCACAGCGTCGATCGCGCAGATGCAGGCAGACCTGGGCCAGTGATCCGAGGCCAGTGATCGGCGGTCGGCGCGGGGCGACGGGCGGGCGGTGAACGCGGAGGAGGCCGGGTCAGCGCTCCGCCTCGACCTCCACCCAGTGCCTGCTCGTGTCGACGACCTCCACCTCGGGATGCGACCAGACGAAGCGTTCGGTGAGATCGAGGAGCTCGGTCGCCCGTCGGGCGCTCGGCGCCACCACTGCGAACCCGAGCACCGCGAGCTGCCAACGCTCGTGCTCGGCCACCTCGCTCGCCGAGACCCCGAACCGGCGGCGGGAGAGCTCGACCAGGTGACGCACGACGGAACGCTTCGCCTTGAGCGAGTTGCTCTGCGGGATGCGCAGCGCGATGCGCATCGCTGCCACGTACATCCTGACAGCATGCACCTGCACGCCGTGTCGCGCGTCGTGCTCGCTTCTCGAGGCGGGGCGAACGCAGCGACCGTCTGCACCCTCCTCAACGAGCACCCCGAAGCCGATCTCGCCGTGCTCCCCGAGCTCGTTCTCCTGGCGTACGCCCTGCGAGGCATCACCCCTGTCGACCTCGACGCAGGCGGTCCGGCCGCGCGCATCGCCCGTTCAGCGCGCCCGCACGGCGGTCATCCTCGCCATCTCCGAGCGCTCCGAGGTCGCGTTGTGAAACAGCCCGGCTGACCTGGTCTGGGGATGTTCACCCGCCGCAATGGCCGGGGCCGATACGTCTCGGTCTCCAGTTCTGCGGACACCTCATCGAGGAAGACCCGAACGTCCTCGACTCCCCCCCTTCCTCGATCGACGCGATACTCACGCCGTCGACACCGGGTCCCCTTGGTTGATGGTCACGTCGACCCACGCTCTCCACATCACGTCACGGCGGGTAAGTTTGTCGTAGAGGGCATGACAGCGGCGTTCCGGGTCTTGCTCGGCGCTGCGGTATAGCACACGCTGAAGCGCTTGGAATGCGTCCACTCCCTCGTCCCGCCTTATGGGCCTGGCCGACAATCCGGCACTACGGTCCTTCAGTTCCTCGGGGTTGCCAGGCTGATCTTGGTGGCTGGTGTCTTTCGCGTCGATCTCGATTCGCGATCCACGCCTGGATCTGTGAGAATTACAGCGCTGTAGTTCCGCGATCGGGAGGCGCTGATGACC
>JAJZLP010000302.1 GCA_021803325.1 Actinomycetes bacterium | reverse complement strand
GATCGTGACCTGGCGATCGAAGCGCCCCGGCCGCAGGAGCGCGGGATCCAGCACCTCGGGGCGGTTGGTGGCGGCAAGGACCACGATGCCTTCAGCCGGGTCGAACCCATCCATCTCCGCCAAGAGCTGGTTGAGGGTCTGCTCGCGCTCATCGTTCGACACGAGCGCACCGCCAGCGCTCCTGCGCCCACCGATGGCGTCGACCTCGTCGACGAAGATGATGGCCGGGGCCCGTTTGCGCGCCTCCGCGAACAGGTCCCGAACCCGAGCGGCACCGACCCCGACGAACATCTCCACGAAGCTCGAACCGGTCACCGACAGGAACGGCACGCTGGCCTCGCCAGCCACAGCCCGGGCCAACAGGGTCTTGCCCGTCCCCGGCGGCCCCACCATCAGCACTCCACGCGGCGCAACCGCCCCGGCCAGCTGGTAGCGCTCAGGGCGACGGAGGAAGTCGACGACTTCGGTCACCTCGGCCTTCACGCCCTCGTAGCCGGCCACGTCGGCAAAGCTCGTACTGGGTCGCTCGGTGTCGAAGACGCGGGCCTTGGACTTCCCCACCGCCGCCACCCGCCCCGCCGCGCCTGCCGGCCCCCGGCTCATCCGCCACCACAGCCAGCCCAGCAACGCCATCGGGACGAGCAGGATCAACCAGGACAGCAGCGCCGTGCCGAAGGACGTGCCCGGCGCCGCTGCATCGATCGTGACGTTGGCGTCGCGCAGCTGGGTCAGCAGACTTTGGCCGACCAGTTCGGTCGGGATCACCGTGGTGTACCCCTTGCCGCCGGTGAGCGTGCCGGTCGCCGCTCCGTCCGACGAGATCGTGACGCTCTTCACGTGGTGGGCCGCCACCCGGTCGAGGAAGGTGGAGTAGCTCAACGTCTCGCTGGCCGACGTCTTCGTCCCTGGCAGCACGATGAACAGGATGATGCTGGCCAGAACGGCCAATGGCAGGAGCCAGTGCCGCCACGCAGGCGGTGCCGGAGGCGCCGTCGGTGCGGGCTTGTCCCCTGGCGGCGGGGCGCTGGCGTGCTTCGTCATCGGCAGCACCCCGGCCTTGTCCCAGTCCCCAGGACCGGGTCCGGCCCGGTCGCTCGACCCGGGACGCGTCGTTCCTGTACAGCTGGGTCAGGGACCCCTTTGCCAACTCTCGAGCCGCCTTCAATGCTCGATCGGCTGCGCCCGACGACGCCACTGACCCGCTCGGCCATGTCGAACCTCCCAGTCGCCCCGGCCCGGCATCCGACCGGGCGCCGAGCCGCCGACGGCGGCGTCACCTCCCTGTCCGGGATCGGGCTGGCACTTCCCATGATGCCCGTGCAGCCCCAGGTCCGGCAGGGTCGAACGGCACCACCGGACCCTGTGGCTGGCTGTCACCTCGTGCCCTGACGGCGATCCTGGCAGGACGCCAGATCCGCTGTGACGACAGCGGCGCCCGAAGGAACGCAACCGCCGGGCGATGCAGACAGGGGACAGCCCCACGGGACGACACAGCCCCACGGGACGACACAGCCCCGCCCCGCACAAGGGAACAGTCCCGCCGTGCCGAGCCGTTTTAGCGGTGGGCTTGCACACCCCGACCAACCTGCACACTGTCGGATCAGTGCCGGTGAGCCCTGCGTTGCGCGCTGAGCGCACCGTTGACCGCCGCCACCCACTGGCCCTCGCTCCACCACTCGACCGTGGTGCGGGCGGCGAGATCGAGCTCCAGCGGCACCAGCGCGGTCCGCTGCACCTCGGCGAGGGAGCCGAACCGGCTGGAAAGCTCCAACACCTGGCCGGCCAGATAGGAGCGGGCCGCCCGCCAACCGTCCTCCACCGCCCCCGACACCCGGCGATCCGCGGCGTGCTCGCCCCGGATGTCCGCTTCACTACCGTGAGCCAGCAGGTTGGTCCACATCCAGACAGGAGCGTAGCCGTCTCGGTCCAAGATCAACTCGGCCAGCCGGCCCGTCAAGAACGCTTCGCACTCTGCGAGGAGCTCCGTCCCCGACGCCGATCGCCCCGGAATCCAATCCCACCGGCCACGTCCCATGACGCGCACCTCCTCGATCTGCGGTCGGTCCGGCCGCATCGTGCACTGCCGGATGGCACCGCCAGGATTCGACGAACGATCGAACCTGCCGGCACGCCTCACCCACGGGCGTGCCGGTGGCCGCAGCGGCGGTACTGGTTGCGACAGCAAGCTCCACGAGCGCAGGCCATTGGGGAACCTCTCCCGTCGCCCACTCGCGGACCAGCTCTCCCAACACCCGCTCTTCGTCCACGGCTACCACCTCCACAGCCACGGTACGACGGTCCCGGCGAACCCTGGCAGGGTCGAACGGCCCCAACATGACAACCGGCCCGACGGTGTCTCGGACGAACGGAGCAGGCACCGCCGATGGCCGCGCCCGCAGCGCCACTGGCGATCGCCGCACACCGACCACCCGCCCGCCGCACACCGACCACCCGCCCGCCGCACACCGACCACCCGCCCACCGCGCACCTACCACCCGCCCACCGCGCACCTACCACCCGCCCGCCGCAGACCTACCGACCACCCGCCGCAGACCTACCGACCACCCGCCTGCTCGCCACTCGCCGAACACCCCGTCCACCTGCGACCGGACCCGTAGTGACCTTCGGCCCTGGTGGCCCGGCAACGACCGGCGTGACGATAGGAGCAGATCCGATCCGGCCGTGGCCTGCCGATACGCGACGGGAACCACGGCCGGTCTGGCGGGGGTCGAGCCGGCACGCGGGTCGGCCGGCTCCCGGAGTCGAAATGGCCCCACGAGCCCTGCCAGAGCGGGGCGGACCATGCCGCGAAGAAGGCACGCCCGCGGACAGTGCAGAGGAGGACACCATGCTTCGACTGATGCGCCGCCGCCGGGATCTGCGGGCCCAGGTCAAGCGGGTCCTCGCACAGATGGGTGACGAGCCGATGGGGATCGCTTCCTTCCTCTGTTCGTCGGGCGTGCGAGGTGTCCCGAACGACCCCCGCCAGTGCATCCTGGCTCGCTACCTGTCTGCGGTCGTCGGCACCCATCGTGCCGTCGCCCAGGTCATCGTCTCCAAGACGGACCTGGCCTTGCTCCGCCCCAGGCGCTTGGCCGTGCCGATCCGGGTGGTGCTGCCTCCCGCCATGCGCTCCTTCATCAGGATCTTCGACGCCTACGAGCTTCCCCACCTGGTGGCTCAGGTGCCCGTACAGCCACCAACGGGCCACCGCGCCGGCGGAGTGGCCTGACGCCTCCGCGACACCAAGCTCGCCCGACAGGACATCGGCGACATACGCTCGACTGAAGACCCGATCAGGCCTGCGCCGGTCCGGCTGCAAGCGCACCTGCGTCCAAGGCTGCGAGCGCCAGTGCCAGGGTCCGCTCCGGGAGTCCAGATGCATCGACGGCAGTCGCCGTTGGCCAGGCGTCAGCCCTCGCAGCCATGGCGGCAGCCACCGCCTCGGTGGCGTCCGAACGACTCGGTCCGCTCCGACGGCAACGGGCGATCCGCAAGGCGGCAACAGCCGGGTCCGCTCGGAGCTCGAGCTCGGCCAGTTCGCTGTGTGTCGCCGCGGCGACGTCCCCGGCCCGCCGGCGCCACACTGCTGCCGTCATGCTGGCATCGACGACGACCGAACGTCCCATGGCGAGGGCGACGCGTGCACGCTCCAGGACGGTCCTGTAGGTGGCCGCAGTCCGCTCTGCGTCGTACAAGCCTTCGCCATACGCGGCAGGTGTCGTTGCGTCGACCGGGACGTCGGCCAGCTCGTGGCGAACTTCGTCGGTGCGCAGCACATCCGCGTCGAGCGCGGCGCCAATCCCGTCGGCCAAGACCGACTTGCCGGTCCCGGGTAGGCCACCGACCAGGACCAGCCGGACCCGGCCGGCACGGAGGTGGTCAGCTGCCATGCGGTGCAGGGCACGAGCCGCGTCCACCGCTGCAGCGTCACCCTGCGCCGCCCGGAGGCAGCCGACCTTGGCCCGCACGTACGCCCGAGCCGCGACATAGTGGTGGACGAGCGATCCGGGCAGGACCTCCCCCGACAGCTCCT
>JAJZLP010000338.1 GCA_021803325.1 Actinomycetes bacterium | reverse complement strand
ACGCACCGCTCTGCCGGTGCACCACCACCCCCCACCGGCGCACCGACCACGGTGCACCGTCCGAGCACCGACTCCACGAGGCACGAACTCCATGACCGATACGAACGCCGAACAGAGCGGACCCGCCCTCTCCGCGCTCCTCCACGAGCGCCGCCAGTTCGCTCCCCCGCCCGAGCTGGCCGCCGCCGCCAACGCCCAGCCGGGAATCTACGAGGAAGCCGCGGCCGACCCGCTGGCCTGGTGGGAGCGCCAGGCAGAGCATCTCCAGTGGGATCGCCCATGGGACCAGGTCCTCCAGTGGGACCTGCCGTACGCGAAGTGGTTCGTCGGGGGCAAGCTCAACGCCTCGGTGAACTGCGTCGACCGTCACGTCACCGCCGGCAACGGCGACCGGGTCGCGTTCCACTGGGTCGGCGAACCCGAGAACGACACCCGGACCATCACCTACGCGGACCTGCAGCGCATGGTGTGCCAGGCCGCCAATGCGCTTGTCGAGCTGGGGGTGAAGGCCGGTGACCGCGTGGCGATCTACATGCCCATGGTCCCCGAAGCAGTCGTGGCCATGCTGGCGTGCGCCCGTCTGGGGGCCCCGCACTCGGTGATCTTCGGCGGCTTCTCAGCCGAGGCCTTGGCCAGCCGCATCCTCGACGCGGACGCCCGGGTGGTCATCACCGCCGACGGCGGCTACCGACGGGGCACGGCGTCGGCGCTCAAGCCGAGCGTCGACCTGGCCCTCGAGCAGTGCCCGGACGTCCGGGCCGTGCTGGTCGTGCGCCGGACCGGCCAGGACGTCTTGTGGCGCGAGGAGCGCGACCACTGGTGGCACGAGCTGGTCGAGCGCCAGCCCGACACGCACCAGGCCGAGGCCTTCGACGCCGAGCAGCCGCTGTACATCATGTACACGAGCGGCACCACCGCCAAGCCCAAAGGAATCCTGCACACCACCGGCGGGTACCTCGTCCACACGTCGGCCACCCACCGCCTGGTGTTCGACGTCAAGCCCGAGACCGACGTGTTCTGGACGGCGGCAGACATCGGCTGGGTCACCGGCCACAGCTACATCGTCTACGGCCCGCTCGCCAACGGGGTGACGTCGGTGATGTACGAGGGCACGCCCGACGCCGGCGGCCAGGACCGCTGGTGGCGGATCGTCGAGCAGTACAAGGTGACCATCCTCTACACGGCACCCACCACGATCCGCACCCTCATGAAGTGGGGTGAGCAGCTCCCCGCCGCCCACGACCTGTCGAGCCTGCGCCTGCTCGGATCCGTCGGCGAGCCGATCAACCCCGAGGCGTGGATGTGGTACCGCACGAACATCGGCAGGGACCGCTGCCCCATCGTGGACACGTGGTGGCAGACCGAGACGGGCGGCATCCTGATCTCGCCGCTGCCCGGGATCACCGCCACCAAGCCCGGGGCGGCGATGCGCCCCCTCCCGGGGATCTCGGCCGACGTCGTCGACAACGACGGGGCCAGCGTCGGCAACGGGGAGGGCGGCTATCTGGTGATCACCGCCCCGTGGCCCGGAATGCTCCGCGGCATCTGGGGAGACCCCGAGCGGTACCAGGAGACCTACTGGAGCCGCTTCGCCGGCAGCTATTTCGCCGGCGACGGCGCCAAGCGGGACGACGACGGCGACCTTTGGCTGCTCGGCCGCGTCGACGACGTGATGAACGTGTCGGGGCACCGCATCTCGACCGCCGAGATCGAGCACGCACTGGTGGGGCACCCCCGGGTGGCCGAAGCGGCGGTGGTCGGGGCCAGCGACCCGACAACCGGCCAGGCCGTCGTGGCCTTCGTCACCGTCAAAGGGGAGATCGCCGGAGAAGACGGTGAAGCACTGGTCGCCGAGCTGCGCGACCACGTCGCCACGACCATCAGCCCCATCGCCAAGCCGCGCCAGATCCTGCTGACCCCGGACCTCCCCAAGACCCGCAGCGGCAAGATCATGCGGCGCCTGCTGCGCGACGTCGCCGAGCACCGCGACCTCGGCGACGTGACCACGCTGCTCGACTCGTCGGTCGTCCAGATGATCGACGACAAGATGCGCACCACTCCCGGCGGGGCCGGCGACGAGTGAACCCGGCGGGCCGGGGATCGCCCACCATCGGGCACCGATCCCCGGCCCGCCGGCCCGTCGCATGCCGCTGGGACCGCTCGAAACGCCCGCTCCTCCGATCAGCGTGGACTTCGTCCGCGCCTGGCACGGTTCGACGAAACCCACGTCAGTGGAAAGAGGACCGCTGATCTTGGGGACGTCGGCGTCGGTTGGAGCACGGAGGAGCACCGCCGCCCACCGGTAAGCTCCCTCGATGGGCACCGTCGGCCCCGGCACGCAACCCGCTGGCGCCTCCGAAGCCGACCCGTCATCTGCTTGCGCTGCGTGCAGGTCCTCAGCGCCGCAGCCACCGGGCAACCCCAACAGCGGCGGACGACGACGCGCCTGGTGGTGGGGCCCGTCGATCGCCGGTGTCGCCCCATTCCTGCTGGGTATCACCCTGCTCGGCCGAGCAGCGCAGAACACGGGCCTGACCACCTATCCCCTCGTCGCCCGCCAGCTGCTCGGCGTCGGCAACGGGATGCTCGGCGTCATCGCCGCCACGTCGGGAATCGCCGGCGTCCTCATCGCAGCCGTCCTGGCTGCCCGCATCACCACCCGGAGCGCGCTGGCGTCGATGGCCGCCGGTCAGGCTGTCGTGCTCACCGCGTTCGTGGTGCTGGCCCTTCCGACCGGCTCCGGCGGCCTGTGGGCGGGGGCCATCGCGCTCGGAGCCGGTGGCGGGCTCGTGTTCCCGGCGACGATGACGGTCATCGGCACCGCTCCGCGCGCCCAGCGCGCCCGGGCGCTGGCCGTCTACGCACTGGCGCTGTCGGTCGGGCTCGTCGCCGGCCCCCTGGTGGAGTCGGGTGCGCTGCACCTCCTGTCCGAGTCGCTGCGAGGCGCCTTCGGGGCCATGGTCCCGCTTCCTTTCGCTGCCACCGCGGTGAGCGCCACGGCTGCGTGGCGGTTCCACCGGGGCCGCCACGCCGGTCAGCAGCCTGGTCGGGGCAATGCCACCGCACCGGGGCGCGACCTGCCCGACACCGCGACCACACCAGAACCCGCCACACCGACGGCCGTCGCCGCCACACCGACACCCACAACCGCCACCACACCACCACCGGCCACCACACCAACGGCCGCCGCCTCGACACCCTCCACACCGACACCCGCCACCACACCAACGGCTGCCGCCTCGACACCCGCCACCACACCAACGGCTGCCGCCTCGACACCCGCCACCACACCAACGGCTGCCGCCTCGACACCCGCCACCACACCAACGGCTGCCGCCTCGACACCCGCCACACCAACGCCCACCGCTGCCACACCGACACCTACACCCACACCACCGCAACCACCCACCACCACGCAACCACCCGCCACCACACCAACACCCGCGCCCGCGCCGACGCCGACGCCGACGCCGACGCCGACGCCGACGCCGACATCGTTCACCGGCCGACCCCGGCCGGCCCTGCTGCGGTTGCCCGCCTTCCGGTTGGCCCTCGCCACCCTGCTCACCTATCAGGCGCCGTTTGTTGCACTGGTGTCGTTCGGCGCCCTGCTGGCCCAGCACGCGGACGGGGCCCGCCCAGCCGGTGCCGAGCTCGGCTTCGGCGTCTTCTTCGCCGTGTCGTTCACCGTGCGCGCCACCGTCGTCGCGGTGTCACCCATCCGCCACCGCCGCGCCGCGCTGGTCGGGTCGACAGCCGCCACCGCAGCAGGGATCGCGCTCCTGGCAGCCGGACACGGGTTCGGTGCCTTCCTGGTGGCCATGGCCGTGCTCGGAGCGCCGCACGGGCTCACGTTCCCCGTAGCGTCGGCAATCCTGGCCGACGGTGTCAGCCAGGTCGACCTCGGTCGGGCCAACGCCCGCCTGATGGCCTCGGCCAACCTGGTGACGGTACTGGTACCGCTCGCCTGCGGGTGGCTCGCCGCCACCGTGGGATACCGCACGATGTTCGTGGCCGTCGAGATCCCCGTCGCAGTCTTCGGGGCGGC
>JAJZLP010000057.1 GCA_021803325.1 Actinomycetes bacterium | reverse complement strand
CCACCGACGGGCGCTACCGCTCCCAGGTCGCCGAGCAGCTGCAGGCCGCGGGTCTGGCGGACACCGTGGATGTCGTGGTCGGCGGTGCCCAGGAGCAGCGCGACGCTGTCGCCGCGCTGGCGGGCGGGGCTGGGCGGCTGGTCGGGCTCGAAGCCGACGGGGTGACGTGGGCAGCCCAGCGGCGTTGGGCCGAGGCGTTGGCGCCGGTGGACCTCGTGCCGACAGCGGCGGTCGTGGAGGGTCTGCGGCAGGTGAAGGACGCCGGCGAGCTCGACCTGATGGCTCGGGCGGCGGCGGTGGCCGACGCGGCGTTGGCCGACGTCATGCCGCTCGTCGCCCCGGGCCGAAGCGAGGCGGAGATCGCCTTGGCCCTCGACTCGGCCATGCGACGGTTGGGGGCCGAGGACCGTGCGTTCGAGACGATCGTGGCGTCGGGACCCCATGCGGCCAAGCCGCATGCTCGACCGTCGGACCGTCGGATCGAGCCGGGCGATCCCGTGGTCATCGACTTCGGGGCCATCGTCGGCGGATACCGGTCCGACACGACCCGCACGTTCGCGTGCGGGGGGCAGCCTACGGCGGAGATGGCGGCGGTGTTCGACCTGGTGGCTCGGTCCCAGGCTGCGGGGGTCGCTGCGGTCCGCCCCGGCGTGACGGCAGGCGAGGTGGACGCCGTATGCCGTGAGGTGATCGCAGCGGCCGGGCTCGCGGATGCATTCGAGCATGGGACGGGTCACGGCGTCGGCCTCGACATCCACGAGGCGCCGTCGGTGTCGAGCGGGTCGACTGCTATCCTCGAACCCGGCATCGTCGTCACCGTCGAGCCCGGCGTCTACCTGGCCGGCCGGGGTGGTGTCCGCATCGAGGACACCGTGGTGGTCACGGCCGACGGCTGCCGCCCGCTGACCCGGTTCCCGAAGGAACCCGTGCTCCCGAGGACGTAACGCTCCATGGCTGTCACCACCAACGACCTTCGCAACGGCATGACCCTCGACATCCCCGAGGGTCTGTTCGCGGTGGTCGAGTTCCAGCACGTCAAGCCGGGCAAGGGCGGCGCGTTCGTTCGGACCAAGCTGAAGAACGTCCGGACCGGCGCGGTGATCGAGCGGACGTTCCGGGCCGACGAGCGGGTGGAGCAGGCCATCGTCGACAAGCGCGAGATGCAGTACCTGTACCGCGACGGGACCGACTACGTGTTCATGGACACCAGCTCCTACGACCAGATGCAGGTGTCGCCCGGTGCGCTCGGCAGCGCCGCGGAATTCGTGAAGGAAGGCGACAACGTCGTCCTGCAGGTGTACGTGGACGAGATCGTCGGGGTCGACCTGCCCGCCGCGGTGGAGCTGACGGTGACCGAGACCGAGCCCGGCATCCAAGGCGACCGGGTGTCCGGTGCCCGTAAGCCCGCCACGGTGGAGACCGGGCTGGTGCTCCAGGTGCCGCTGTTCGTCAACCCGGGCGACCGCATCAAGGTCGACACGCGCTCGGGCGAGTACATCACGCGGGCCTGAGCGGCGGTCCGGTGCCGTCGGGAGGGCCCCCGCGCGGCCGGCGGTCGCGCCCCGACATCGGCGCGTCGCGCCACGACGCCCGGGAGCGGGCCCTGTCGCTGCTGTACGAAGCAGAGGTCAAGCACCAGGGCGCGCAGCACATCGTGGCCGAGCTGGCCGTGGCCCCCGACCCGTACGCGGCTGCGGTCGCCACCGGCGTGGCCGAGCACGGTGCGCGCATCGACGGCCTCGTCTCCGCCGCCGCGGTCGGCTGGGAGCTCGACCGGATGCCGGTCGTCGACCGGACTGTCCTGCGCATGGCGACCTGGGAGCTGCTGGAGCGCCCCGACGTGCCCACCGCGGTCATCATCGACGAAGCGGTGGAGCTGGCCAAGCGCTTCTCCACCGACCAGTCCGGCGGCTTCGTGAACGGGGTGCTCGCCACCATCGCCCGCCAGGTGCGCGGCGACGGAGCGCCGGCTCCCACCGGGGCTTCCTGAGCGCTCAGGCCCGCCCGGTGGTGCTCAGGCGCCCACGGCGTGGACACCGCCGTCGACGTGCAGGATCTCGCCGGTGGTCGCTGGGAACCAGTCCGACAGGAGGGCCACGCACGCCTGCGCCACCGGTTCGGCGAGGTGCACGTCCCATCCGAGCGGGGCTCGTTCGTTCCACGTGTCTTCGAAGGCGGAGAAGGCCATGATGGACTTGGCGGCCACGGTCCGGATCGGGCCGGCGGCCACCAGGTTGACCCGGGTCCCGCGTGGGCCCAGGTCGCGGGCGAGGTACCGGGCGAGCGACTCGAGCGCTGCCTTCGCCACACCCATCCAGTCGTACGCCGGCCATGCCACCGACGCGTCGAAATCGAGTCCGACCACCGACGACGACCCGGCCGCCTCGAGGAGGGGAGCGAAGGCGCCGGCCAGCGCCTTCAGGGAGTAGGCGGAGATCTCGATGGCGGTGGCGACGTCGCTCCAGCCTGCTCGCAGGATGTCGCCGCCGAGGCAGTCGGCGGGGGCGAACCCGATGGCGTGCAGGATGCCGTCGAGCATGCCCCATCGCTCGGCAAGTTCGGCGGCGGCGGCTTGGAGCTGCTCGGGCTGCTGCACGTCGATCTCGAGGACGTCTGCCGGCGTCGGGAGCTTGCGGGCCGTGCGCCGGGTGAGTGACAGGCCTCGGCCCGCGCCCGACAGCACGACCTCGGCGCCTTGCTCCTGGGCCAGCCTGGCTGTGGCGAACGCGAGGGATGCGTCGGTGAGGACGCCGGTCACGAGGATGCGCTTGCCGTCGAGGAGCCCCATGGGGTCGCGACCGTAGTGCATCGACGCTGCCCGCTGCCCGCTGCCCGCTGCCCGCTGCCCGCTGCCCGCTGCCCGCTGCCCGCTGCCCTGTGCCGCTGCCCGCTGCCCGCTGCCCGCTGCCCTGTGCCTGTGCCTGTGCGTGTGCCCGCTGCCCGGGGGTCGGGGCAGGGGGGCGGCCGGTTCGGCGCACCGGTGCCGTCCGCCCGTGCGCCACGGCATCGGGCTCGGGGAGGCGGGCGCTGGAACCCGGCCCCCGCCGATCCCCGCAGTCGGTGCACGGTCCGGGTCGTCGTCTGACCGTGTGGCCGGCACTGTCGGACGGGTGGCACGCCCCACCCGGCGCCGGCTGGGGCGGGACTGAGCTCGTGTGTAAAGGTAGGCGGGTGACCGCCGCCGCCCGCCGCGCTCGATGCGCTCGCCGGCCCGGCGCCGAGGCGCAGGAGGGTTGATGGACGTCGGCATCATCGGGGGCACTGGCCCCCTCGGGCGCGGCCTCGCCCTGCGGCTGGCCGTGGCCGGTCACCGGGTGCTGCTGGGCTCGCGCGACGCTGAGCGGGCCGAGGGGATCTGCGCCGAGCTGCGCGACGTGGCTGGGGGCGCTCTGGCGGCAGGGAGCCTGCAGGGTGTCGCCAACGTCGAAGCGGCCGCGCCTGACATGGTGGTCCTGGCCACACCCTGGGATGGAGCGCTGGCCACCGTGGCCGAGCTGGTCGGCACGCTGCGAGGGAGCACGGTGGTGTCGGTCGGGAACGCCCTGGTCCGCCACGGACGCGAGGCACACGCGGTAGTGCCGCCCCGGGGTTCGGTGGCGGCGATGGTGCAGGCAGCGCTGCCCGAGTCCCACGTCGTCGCCGCCGGCCAGCACCTGCCTGCCCGCAGCTTGACCGACCTCGGCCAGCCCTTCGCCGCCGACGTGCTCGTCTGCGCCGACGACGCGGACGCCCGCCAGGCCGTGTGCGACCTGCTCTGCACCGTCGACGGGCTGCGACCGGTGTCCGCCGGGTCGCTGGCGCAGGCCGCAGCCATCGAGGCGTTCACCGCGGTGCTGGTCACCGTGAACATGGGCCATCGTGCGCACAGCACCCTGCGCCTGGCTGGCATGACGCTGCCGGCGCACGGGGACGGCCGTCCGGCCGGGACCGAGGATGCGGCGGGGAAGGCTGCATCGTCGGCGGGGGGCGGCAGCCGGCCGTGATGCGCTTGTACGACACCGCCCGGGGCGAGATCGTCCCGTTCGAGCCAGGGCCGGTGGCGACGCTGTACTCGTGCGGGATCACCCCCTACGACGCCGCCCACCT
>JAJZLP010000341.1 GCA_021803325.1 Actinomycetes bacterium | reverse complement strand
CGGTCGCAGCCACCATCAGCAATGCACCGGCTACGGACAGTGTGGAGTGCATGCGACGCATCCGTTCAACGGTAGTGCCACCATTCGATCGGTGCGCACACGCCAGCGCTCCCCGCTCCCGTCCCGCCAGCGCACCCCTCGGCGGTAGCCCCGGGCACGCGCCCCCACCCCGCGGGCACTTCGAACCCACCAACCCGCTCCACGCTGGTAGCTTCGACGATCGGCCGGTCGGGCCACCGCCCCACACCACGCTGGCAGCTCCGCTGGCCGGTCGGTCGCGCTACCGCCGGCGAACCGACGGGCACGGACAGAGGCGGGCGAGGATGGAGGGCGACTCCGAATGATCTCTCGGCGCGAGAGTAGAGGACGCCGCACAGCGGAGGGTGGCGCTCCGCGCCATCTCGGGAGTCGCCCTGCACCTGGGCGACCGGCGAGGGCGGACCGGCGACCGGCTCGGCGAGTGGGGGCCCGGTGACAAGCGGCAAGCGGACCAAGGCGAACCGTCCAGCTGCGTCGTCGCGGCCCAGGGCTGCCGACGCGCGGTCAGCCAGCCGCAAACGCCGCATGATGCTGGCCGCCGGAGCCACCGTGGTGGTCGCCGGCCTCGGGGTCGGGCTCGGTCTCGGGCTCACCGGATCGAGCCATGCACCGAGCCATACGGCCACCACACCGCCAGCGTCCTCCGGAAGCGTGGTCGGCGCCGGGTCGCCCGGACCAGCGGGCCCCGAGGGGGTGCCAGTCCCCCAGGCGCCGGTGCTGGCCAGCGCCGGCAGCACCGCCAACGCGCAACCCGTCGACGGCATCTCGTGCGACCGCAGCGAGCAGACGCTGTTCCACGTGCACACGCACCTCACCATCTTCGTGAACGGCCGCGCCCGCCAGATCCCGGCTGGGATCGGCATCGCCCCACCCCGGACCGCCCAGCAGACGCCCGAAGGGCCGTTCGTCAGCGGCGGCAGTTGCTTGTACTGGCTGCACACCCACGCCGCCGACGGGATCGTCCACATCGAGTCGCCGGTGCGGCGGGCGTTCACACTCGGCGACTTCTTCGCCATCTGGGGCCAGCCGCTGGGACCCGACCAGGTCGGACCGGCCACCGGCACCGTCACCGCCTACGTCAACGGCACGGTCCACCTGGGCAATCCAGCCGCCATCGCGCTCGGCGCCCACGTCCAGATCCAGCTCGACGTGGGGAGCCCCCTGGTGGCTCCCGAGACGATCCACTTCCCCGCCGGGCTCTGAGCCACGGTTCCGCCGGGCACTGCGCCGCCTCCCCGCCCGCCACTGCGCCGCCTCCCCGCCCGCCACTGCGCCGCCTCCCCGCCCGCCACTGCGCCGCCTCCCCGCCCGCCACTGCGCCGCCTCCCCGCCCGCCACTGCGCCGCCTCCCTTCCGGGCACTGCGACGGAGCACGGGTGCGCGTCGAGCTTTCGACGGTCGGCGGCACCGATCTGGTCGTGACCGGCGCTGCCGAGTGAGGCTCGAGATCGTCATCCCACCCACCACCCACGCCGCGCCCAGGCCGCCAGGGGCGGCGCACGCTGGCCGAACCTCGCGGTGCGTGGTGCTGCCCGCACGAAGAAAGGACCGAATCCACCTCGCGCCGAAGAAAGGGTCGTTCGGCCTTGACCCCGTGTTGTGACACTACGTACAGTGGCACAACTCGTGTTTGTGTGAACGCATTCCGTTACACATGAGGGGGGCACCCTCGAGAGTCGGGAGCTTTGCCATGACCTACCTCGCTGTTCGCCGCGCCATTCGCCGGGTCCCGACTCCCCGCACCCGGCCGACCGCCCGTCGCGGCGGGCTGCTGACCGCTGTCAGGATGGCGGTCGCCGTGGCGACGGTCGGTGGGACCGCGCTGGCGCTGAACCTGAACGGGTCGGCCGCGTTCGCAGCCTCGGTCAAACCGACCGTCACCGACTTCTCGCAGTGCGCCAACGACCCGCCGCCGAGCACGTCGAACGCCTGCCCGTATGGCCCGGCAGGCGCGGGCGGGTGGATCAACGGCATCCTGCAGCAGACCAACTCCCACTACAGCGAGAACCAGGCGGTCCCCCAGCGCGCCTTCCTCGACTTCCCCGCCGGGTCTCAGACCACTGGTGAGACCATCACCATCAAGTACGACACGCTGAAGGGCGATATCCACGCCTACGACTCGCTGGCGACGTACAACTCGACCCAGACGGGGATCACCCCGACCGTCCTGTGCGCGGGGGCGATCCAGGCTGCCTGCTCAGCTGTGGTCGCCGCGGGACCGATGAGCACATTTCCCATCCCGAACGACCCGACGAAGGTCGCACCGTCGGGGGCCGGCATCTCCGAGGTCACCTCCGCCCACCAGCTCCCCGGCCAAGTCATGACCCTGTACGGCGGCACGATCACCGCGATCAGCACGCCGGTCCACACGGGGTCCGGCGGCTCCGACCAGTACGCCACCCAGACGGTGACCTTCAACCTCGTGGGGGCTGGCGCCACCACCGCAACCGACCAGCAGGTCCTGTTGGCGTTCAGCGGGCACCTCGCCCTCGGAGCGGGCCCGACCGGTTGGGGAACTGGCTTGGGTGCCGGGTCGGTCAGCGGTGGCCCCTACCACATCAGCCTGGTCTCAGCCGGGCCCGCCGCCAAGCCCACAACGTTCGGCAGCCGGGACAACCAGATCATGGGGAACGCGCTGGCGCCCCCCGCCACGCCCACCATCACCACCACGGCCAGACCGACCAGCGGCGTCGCGGGAACAGCAGCGGCCAACGTGGGCGACACGGCAACCTTCACCGGGTTCGACCCGGCAACACCACCCACGGGATCGGTGACGTTCACGCTGTACTCCGACCCCACCTGCGCGGCGCCGGTCCCCGGCATGTCAGGGTCGGGGCCCATCTCCACCGTCCCCGGGAGCACCACAGCGACGTGGGAGGCCACCAGCTGGACACCGCCGGCAGCAGGCACCTACTACTGGCAGGCCACCTACCCCGGCGACGCCAACAACACCCCGGTCACCACCGCCTGCGGCGCCGCCAACGAGGAGATCGTGGTGGCCAAGGCGCGCCCCACCATCACCACGCTGGCCGACCCGACCAGCGGCGTAGCGAACATCGCGATCTCCGCCGCCGGGGACACCGCCACGTTCCACGGGGCGGCGTCGCCGACCGGCTCGGTCACCTTCACGCTGTACTCCAACCCCACCTGCACCACGGCAGTGGTCGGCATGTCAGGGTCGGGCACCATCTCCACGTCGGGTGCGGTGACCACCGCGACCTGGTCCGCCGGCTGGACACCGCCGGCAGCAGGCACCTACTACTGGCAGGCCACCTACCCCGGTGACGCCAACAACGATGCCGTCACCACCGCCTGCGGCGGCACCGACGAGCAGATCGCCGTCAGCGCCACCGCACCCAAGGTCACGACCGTGGCGAGCCCGACCGCCGGTACCGTCGGGACGCCGATCGCCGTCGTCGGGGACACGGCCACCGTCACCGGGGCACCCGGAGCACCGCCAACCGGTTCGGTGACGTTCACGCTGTACTCCGACCCCACCTGCACCACGGCAGTGTTCGGCATGTCAGGGTCGGGCACCATCTCCACGTCACACGCGGTGTCCACCGCGACCTGGTCCGCCGGCTGGACACCGCCGGCAGCAGGCACCTACTACTGGCAGGCCACCTACTCCGGGTACACCACCGCCTGCGGTGCCGCCAACGAGGAGATCGTGGTGAGCCCGGTGAGCCCCACCATCACCACCGTGGCAACACCCCAGGCGGGGGTGGCAGGAACGCCCATCGCCGCTGCCGGGGACACCGCCACGTTCCACGGAACCACCATGCCAGCGCCGACCGGCTCGGTCACCTTCACGCTGTACTCCGACCCCACCTGCACCGCGGCAGTGGTCGGCATGTCAGGGTCGGGCACCATCTCCACGTCACACGCGGTGTCCACCGCGACCTGGTCCGCCGGCTGGACACCGCCGGCAGCAGGCACCTACTACTGGCAGGCCACCTACCCCGGCGACGCCAACAACGATGCCGTCACCACCGCCTGCGGCGGCACCGACGAGCAGATCGTGGTGACCCAGGCAAAGCCCACCATCACCACCGTGGCAACACCCC
>JAJZLP010000224.1 GCA_021803325.1 Actinomycetes bacterium | reverse complement strand
CTGGCCGAGGTCGGTCACTGTTCCCTGGATCGACCCGGCGCCGAGCGTGCTCGCCTCGCCGTGGCTCAAGCAGAGCACGTCCACAGCCACGCCGTGGTCGACGAGCACACCGATGACGCCGCCGAGCCCAAAGCTCTCGTCGTCGGGATGGGCAACGACGGCGACCGCCCGCCGCACGCCCCGAAGGCCTGCGAGCAACGTCGACGCGGGTGCGCTCGGCGCCGGCAGCCGGCTCACCGGTCGAGCTGTCGCTGCTGGCCGCCGTTGTCGCGCAGCGCTCCGCTGACAGCCACGAGCGCCTGGTGCAGCGACGAGCACGTCGGGCAATCCGCCAGGTGCATCGCCAGCTCGACCCGCTCCCCCGCACCCAGCTCGTCGTCGATCAGCCAGCTGATCCACGTCCGTGCATCGGCACAGCTGAGCGGCGGGTCCACGTCCTCCGAACCGTCGGGCCTGTCGTCCAATGCGCTCACCAGCATCATGCGGGCCCGCCGCAGACGATCACGGGCTGCGGAGGCGGCCACGCCGAGCATGCCGGCGATCTCCTCCACCGACCAACCGAGCGTGTCGTGCAGGACCACGACGTTGCGGTAGTGCACGGGCAGGCGCAGCACGGCATCGCCCAGGGCAGCCTCCGCCGCGGACCGCTCCACCACCGTGCCCACGTCGACTCCGTAGGCACCGTCGCGCCACAGCCGTTCCGTCCCACCGAGCGAGACCTCGGCCTCGTGGTGCCGACCGTCCTCGACCACCAGGTGATAGGCGATCTGGTAGAGCCATGCGCGGGTGTCGGCACCGTCGGCCAGCCGGTCCGACCGGGCCAGGGCATGGTCGACGACACGGCCGGCGAAAGCGGCGCCCTCGCGCTCACCGCCGATCATGCGGCTGGCGTACCGCACCAGCGCGGTTCGCTCGGCCGCGACGGCAGCGGCGATCCCGCTCGACGTCGGGCGGACGCCCGTGCTCCCGGGGCCGGGGACGCTCGGGGCTCGTGTGGGGTTCAACGTCAGCATCTCGGTGCTCCTCGGGCCGGCGCTTGCACGTGGGGGCACGGGCCGCCGCACCGGCACCGCTGCCAACCGGACCGGCTTCGCACCGGACCGGCCGCCGCAACCGCGATGGCCGACCAGCCAGCGCCCCGCCAGTGACCGTAGGTTCGTAGCACACAGCACCGAAAGGGTCGAAGGTCCCATGGGCCGTGCCGGCCACCACCGGCAGGCCGAAGGCCGAGCCGCGTGCTCGCAGGCCAGCGACGCGGCACGTTGCGCCTACCAGATCCCCTCGGCCACAATGCGTCGTGACCGCCGCATCGATGACCGCCGACGAGGCTTCGGCCGCTGTGCAGCGCCGCGACACCCTGGGCTTGGGCCTCGGCCCGGGCATCCCCCACGCGTTCCTGCAGGCGCTCGGCCGCCGCCAGGACTGGGAGGACCTGGTCGTGGGCGGGGCGCTGCTGCTGGACCTGTACGAGCTGTTCACCCGGCCCGGCGTGTCCTACCGCAGCGGCTTCTTCGGGCCGGCGGAGCGAGTGCTCGAAGCCGGCGGCCACCGCGTGGAGCACGTGCCGGGCGGCTTTCGTCAGTTCCGGCCGATCCTGCAGGCGTTCGGGCCCCGCGTCGTAGCCGCCCAGGGGGCGCCCGACGCCGACGGCACGGTCAACCTGTCCCTCCACGTCGGCGGGACGATGGACGAGCTGCTGGCGGCCGGCCGGGATCCCGACCGCCTGCTGGTGCTGGAGGTCAACCCCAACCTGCCCCGGACGAGCGGGCTCCCGCCGGGGGCGAACCGCATCCCCGTGGATCTGGCCGACATCGTCATCGAGGCCGACCACCAGCCGTTCACGCTGGTCGATCCCGAGCCGACCGACGCCGAGCGGGCGATCGCCGCTGTGGCCAGCAGCTTTGTGCGTGACGGCGCCACCTTGCAGACGGGGATCGGCGCGGTGCCCACCATCGTCGCCAGCACGCTGGCCGAGGGCCAGGGCGGCGACTACGGCATCCACAGCGAGATGTTCACCGACGGCCTCCGCCGGCTGCACCAGGCCGGAAAGGTCACCAACCGGTCCAAAGGGGTGTACGACGGCATGTCGGTCACCACCTTCGCGCTCGGCTCGGCCGAGCTGTACCAGTGGCTCGACGGCAATCTCGACGTGGCGTTCCTCCCGGTCGAGGCTGTGAACGACCCGGGCATCATCGGGCGCAACCGCTCGATGGTCTCCTTGAACGGTGCGATGGCCGTCGACCTCTACGGCCAGGTCGCTGCCGACCACATCGCCGGCATGCAGGTCTCGGGAGTCGGCGGGCACGAGGACTTCGTGTCGGGGACCGAGCTGCGGCTCGACAGCCACTCGCTCGTGTGCCTGTCGTCGACGGTCACCGTGGGCGGCAACGTGCGGTCCCGACTGGTAGCCGAGCTGCCGGCCGGTGCGGTGGTGTCGACGCCTCGCCACCACCTCGACGTGGTGGTCACCGAGCACGGAGCGGCCCAGCTTCGTGGGCTCACCGTGCGCGAGCGGGCCCGGGCCCTGGCCGCCATCGCTCACCCGGACTTCCGCGACGAGCTCGCCGCTGCGGCCGAGACCTTGCGCTGACCACAGCACGCCAGCCCCGCACCAGCACCAGCAGCCCCGCACCAGCACCAGCAGCCCCGCACCGGCACCAGCAGCTGGGTGCTGGCTGCGAACCGACACCATGGCCAGGTGGCGGGCAGCAGGCTCAGGCGACCAGCACCGTCCCCCGCCCCGCCGCCTTGGACTCGAGCAGCGCTCTGTCGGCCCGCCGCACCAGCGATGCGGCGTCGTCGCCAGCCTGGAGCATGGCCACGCCCGCGCACGCCGTCACCTTTCCCCAGCCGCCACCGGTGTCGACCGGCGCCACCAGGGCATCGGCCACCGCCCGGGCCTCGGCGGCGGTGGCGGCCGGGAGCAGCACCAGCAGCTCGTCCCCGCCGACCCGTCCCAGCAGATCGCCGCGGCGCAGCCTGAGCCGCCACTCGTCGGCCACAGCCCGGAGCGCCTCGTCCCCCGCCCCGTGCCCATGGACATCGTTGATGGCCTTGAACCGGTCGAGGTCGAGCATGACGATGCCTCCGGAGGGGCGCCGACCGCTGCGCTCCGCGCAGTACGCCCGCAGCGCATCCTCGGTCGCCCGGCGGTTCGGCAGTCCCGTGAGCACGTCGGTGGTGGCCAGACGGCGCAGCTCGGACTGCGATGCGCGCAGCTCGGACACATCCACGATCTGCGAGTGGAAGTGCTGCGGGCTGCCATCCCCATCGCGCACCAAGGTGACGCCCACGAGGACGTCGACGATGCGCCCCGACGCGTGCACGAACCGCTTCTCCATGATGGTCGACGTCCGCATGCCGCTCACGAGATCGGCCGCTGCCGCAGTGCCGTCGGCCACATCGTCGGGGTGGGTGAATTCGGGCCAACCCGAGCCCACCAGATCCTGCTGGGAGCGGCCCAGCATGGTGCAGAACGCTGCGTTCGCTCGGAGGAGGCGGCCGTCGAGCCCGACCAGCACGTTGCCGACCACGGACTGCTCGAAGACGGCGGCATAGGCCGCCTCGCTGCGCTCGAGCGAGCGCCGGGCCTGGTCGCGCTCGGTCATGTCCTGGCTGACCACCAGAGCGTGGGGCACATCCGACCCGGCGATGGCAACCGGCAGGTACCGAACCCAGAAGAGGCTGCCGTCTCGCTCCACCCGGTCCTCGACCGACGGCACCCCGGCCAGGGCCGCCTCGCAGCGGCGCCGGACCTCGCCCACCCGGCCGGCGGCGACCACTGCGTCGATCGGAGCACCTTCGATGTCCGCTGCCACCACGCCGATCCGAGCGAACCCCCCGCCTGCGGCGACGAGGACACGGAGGTTCCGGTCGACGAGCAGCATCGTCATCCCCGGCACGGCATCGGCGAGCTGGCGGGAGATCTGTCCCAGGGCACCGAATGGCGCGTCGGTGCCGGGCAGTCCGTCGGGCGCCGGGCCCGCGCCGCTCCCTGGCGCCACGGTGCCGTCGATGCCGTCGATGCCGTCGATGCCGTCGATGCCGTCGATGCCGTCGATGCCGTCGATGCCGTCGATGCCGTCGATGCCGTCGATGCCGTCGATGCCGTCGATGCCGCCCATGCC
>JAJZLP010000020.1 GCA_021803325.1 Actinomycetes bacterium | reverse complement strand
CCGGAACCGGGCCCGGCACCACCACCACCACCACCACCGACGCCGCCGCCACCGGAACCGGGCCCGGCGCCACCACCACGGCCGCCGCCGCCACCGAAACCGGGCCCGGCGCCACCACCACGGCCGCCGCCGCCGCCGCCGGCAGGGTCAGCGCACCTCCTCCGGCCTGGGGTGCTCCGCTCGGCGCCGCCGCCGCCCGCATCACGCCGCCCGCAGCACGCCGGCAGGAGGCGCTCAGTCGTCGGCTTCCTCCGGCCAGCCCGATCCGGCACCTTCCGGTCTGGCACGGTCCGCCGGGGCGCCGACGCTGCCGGACAGGCCGCCCTGGTCGTCCAGCGGCGGCCCGTCGGGATCCCAACCGGCAGTGCCCTTCCGGTACGGGTACCAGCGCAGGTCGTGTCCCAACCGGAGCTGGCGGCTCCCCAGGGTCACCCGGTTCCGGCGCCCGACCGCCCCCGCTCCCAGCAGTGCCCGACCGCGGCGCAGCGCCTCGGGACCCGCGTCCCACTGCCCGTCGAACACCTCGAGCGCCGCGACCCCACCCTGGCCCCAGGCCAAGGCCCGACCGACCAGGTCGCGCACGGGCACTCCGGCACGCCGGGCCAGGTCGTCCAGCCCCACGTGCCCGACACCGGGTGCCCCGCCGGGCAGGCTGCCCGCAGCCCGGCGGGCGAGGTCAGCGGCGGCGTCGAGCTCCAGGGCGGAGGACGCCGCTCCCAACGCCATCTGCAGCGCCCGTCCAGCGGCGTCGGCGGCGAGCCTGCGCAGCGCACCGGGGTCGATCCCGGCGTCGGCAGGCGGATCGGTGCCGAGCACGGTCGGGCGACCCGGCTGGTCAGGCGGCACCGGCAGCGCCGGCAGGTCGAGCGGAACCGGTCGGGCCGCAGGTCCGCCTGCCGGTCCCCCGGCACCTCGCACCGAGTCGCCTGCCGCCGTCCGGCTCGCCCACGCTGCCCACGCCGTGCGGGCCGGCACGCCGGAGTCCGTTGCCACACCGGCAGCGGGGGCCGGCACGCCGGCTCCTGCCGTCACCCTGCGGGCCCGCAACGCGGCGAGGAGCTCGTCGCGGCCCCGCCCGCGCAGCAGCAGGACGGCGAACGGGTCCACGTCGAGATGGTCGGCCACCAGGTAGCACACGGCGGCGGCGTGCTTGCAGGGATCGGCCCAGTCCGGGCAGGAGCAGCGGGGCTGCACCTCGCCTGGGCCGGGCAGGAGGTCGAGCCCGACCGAGCGGGCGTCGTCGGCCACTTCCGGGGGCAGCTCGCCGTCGAGCAGCGCAGCCGTATGCCCGATCTGGGCGGCCATGGCGTCGAGCACCCGGTCCCATTCGGCGTCCGACCACACCCGCACACGCACGTGCACGCTGTAGGGCTTCGCTCGCGATCCTTGGACGGCAGCGCGCACCTCGCCGACCGACAGCTGCAGCTCGTCGACCGCGCCGGTCCGGGCGTAGGTCCGGCCCCGGGGCAGCCGGTTGGGGTCGAGCCGGGCGCGCTGCTCCAGCGCCTCCACCCAGGCCTGGCCCCACCATGTGGTGCCGAACGGGCGCTTGCCCGCCGCTCGCCACTGGCCGGACCCGGGACGCCGGGGCGCGTGCGTGGGGAAGGACCCGCCGCCCCACCGGCGCGACGGGCTCATGGCCGGCCCAGCTCCACCAGCGCGGCCAGCTCGTCGTCGGAGAGCGACGCCACCCAGGCCTCGCCCCCGCCGACCACGGCTTCGGCCAGGTCACGCTTGCGCTCGATGAGCTCGGCGATCCGGTCCTCGAGCGTGCCTTCGGCCACCAGGCGGTGGACCTGCACCGGCCGATCCTGGCCGATGCGGTGCGCCCGGTCGGTGGCCTGGTCCTCGACGGCCGGGTTCCACCACCGGTCGACGTGCACCACGTGGGTGGCCCGGGTCAGGTTGAGGCCGACGCCACCTGCCTTCAGCGACAGCAGGAACACCGGCGCCTCCCCGGCCTGGAATGCGTCCACCATGGCAGCCCGGTGCCGGGCCGCCACGCCGCCGTGGAGGAAGCGCGTCGGTACTCCAAGGTCGGCCAGCCGGGTCTCGATCAGCGCCAGGCACTCGACGAACTGGCTGAACACCAGAACCGAATCGCCCTCGTCAACGATGACGCTCAACAGCTCCTCGAGCGCGGCGAACTTGCCGGAACGGCCGGGGATCGGCCCCGGCTGGTGCAGGTACTGCGCCGGATGGTCGCAGATCTGCTTGAGCACGGTGAGCAGGCGGAGCACCAGGCCCTGCCGCTCGAACCCCTCTTTCTCCCGGATCGCGGCCAGAGCCTCGCGGACCTCGGCTTCGTACAGCGTCACCTGCTCGCCGGTGAGCGGCACCGGCACGTCGCTGACGGTACGCGGTGGCAGGTCGGGGGCGATGCCCGGGTCGGTCTTGCGCCGACGGAGCACGAACGGGCGCACCATGCGGGCCAGGCGGTCGGTGGCCACCGGGTCGCGGTAGCGCTCGATGGGAACGGCGACGGTCCGGGTGAACCGCTCGAGCGGTCCGAGCAGTCCGGGCGTCGTCCAGTCCACGATGGACCACAGCTCGCTCAGCCGGTTCTCCACCGGTGTGCCTGTGAGCGCCACCCGAGCCTGGGCTGGCACGGCCCGCAAGGCCCGGGCCGTCGCCGACGCCGGGTTCTTCGCGTGCTGGGCCTCGTCGGCCACCACCAGGGAGAAGCCGGCGGCAGCCAGGACGTCGCTGTCACGCCGGACCACCCCGTAGCTGGTCACCACCAGCTCGGCCGGGTCGAGGCCGCCGAGGTCCCGCCCACTGCCGTGGTAGCGGCGCACCGGCACCGTCGGGGCGAAGCGCCGGACCTCGCGCTCCCAGTTCGTGACCAGCGTCGTCGGGCACACCACCAGCGTCGGCCCCAAGCCGTCGGCGCGGCGGTGCAGGTGGAGGGCGATCACCTGCAGGGTCTTGCCGAGGCCCATGTCGTCGGCCAGGCAGCCGCCGATGCCGACCGCGGTCATCGCCTGCAGCCACGTCACTCCTCGCCGCTGGTATGGGCGCAGCTCGGCCCGCAGGCCGTCGGGGGCGTCCAGGTCGCGAGTGGCGTCACCGATCCCGGCCAGCTGGGCGGCCAGCGCCCCGAGGGGCCCGTCGGCGACCACCGGCACCACCTCGCCGTCGACCGGCAACGTCCCCGCCACCAGGGCGCCGAGCGCCTCGGCCGCTCCCAGCCGGCGAGACCGCCGCTCGCGCAGGCGCTCGAGCATCCGGGGATCGACGGTCACCCACCGCCCCCGCAGGCGGACCAGGCCGCGCTTGGCCTCGGCCAGCTGGTCCACCTCCTCGGCCGACAGCACATCGCCGCCGAGCGTGGCCTGCCAGCGGAATTCGACGAGCTGATCGAGGCGGAACCCCGCCTCGACGACCTTGCCAGGCTGCTCCACGATGGCGGCCCGGAGGGCCAGGCCGTCGGCGAACAGGTCGGCCGGCCAGCGAACCTCGATCCCGGCAGCCGCCAGCTCGGTCGTTGCCTCGCCGAGCAGGTCCGCCAACCGGTCCTCGTCGAGCGCCAGGGCGGTGGGCGCCCGCTGGCGGAGCAGGTCGCCGAGCGGCGGCCAGACCCGGGCCCCTCGCCGCAGCGCCAGCAGCAGGTCCCGCTCGGCGTCGGCACCGAAGCGGGCCAGCACCGCTGCCGGGCCGGCCAGCAGGTCCACGGCGTCCACCACCAGGCTCGGCTCGATCCGGCTGGTGAGCTGCAGGACGGCCCGGGCCACCGGCGCATCCTCCCTGGCAGCTGGCTCCGAGGCACCTGGTGCTCCCGCCCTCGCTCCCGCTCCCGCTCCCGCTCCCGCGGCAAGACCATCGTCGACAAGACCGTGATCCCAGGGCCCGTCCCCGTCGCCTTCCCCATCCCCGGTCTCGTCGGAGCCGACCTCGACCCGCAGCGCGACGGAGGCTCCCCCGTCGAGCCTGCCGACGGCGTCGACCAGCCAGCTGCGCAGCGCCTCGGCAGGCTGCGGCTCTGCCGCGGCGAACATCGGCGTGCCCGTCGCGACCTGTGCGGCCGTCGTTCGCGGCAGTGTGTCCGCCATCGCGTCCCACGCCTCGCCCACCAGCACCTCCGGCGTGGGCATCCGCAGGGGCGGCCTGCCGCCGAGCACGGTGGCGTGCGCCGCAGGGGGGAGCGCGGCCGC
>JAJZLP010000282.1 GCA_021803325.1 Actinomycetes bacterium | reverse complement strand
CCGCCCTCCCGGCGCGGCGGTCAGCGACCACATCCGCGCCGCGGTGCCCGCCGGGCTGAAGGGGTCGGCCTCGAACCCGGAACCGGCGTCGGGCCACATGACGGGCGGTGGTGCGACCCCTTCCCGGATGCCGTCGTGGGCGTGGGGCTGGTTCCCGCCTTGCCTCCCCGGCCCGGCGGGCCTCCCCGGCCCGGCGGACCCGTGGGTGCCGTGGCCCCGCCCCCGCTCCCGTCCCTTCCGCCGCCGTGCCGAGGACGATCCCACCGGAGCAGCGTACCGCCGCCGCCGGCGGGCGGGGTTGACGAATTGGCTGGGACCGGCGACACTGGATGGGCTATGTCGTGGCTCCGAGCGACCGTAATCATCATCGCCTAGGCACGTACCGATCTGGTGCGTGCCTTCGACCGTCCACCTGGTGGGCGGTTTTTCAATTTCCGGCCTAGCGTGGGCCGGCCCGATCGGCAGGGGAACGAGGCCCCGACGGCCGACGAGGCGGCCGGCAGCGGCCAACCGGGGCGGGACCGCACCGGGCCAGCCGGGCCAGACGAGCAGAGTAGGACCAGACGAGTAGAGAGAGCAGGAACCAGAACCGTGACATCCCACAAGGTCGCCCTCATCGGTGGTGACGGCATCGGCCCCGAGGTGGTGGCCGAAGCCCTCAAGGTCGTCGCCGCCGCTGGCGTCGAGCTCGACACCACCAGCTACGACCTCGGTGCCGATCGCTACCTGCGGACGGGCGAGGTCCTCCCCGACTCGGTGTTGGAGGAGCTCCGCGGCTACGAGGCGATCCTGCTCGGGGCGGTCGGCCCCCCGGTCGGCTCCACGGACGTGCCGCCGGGCACGCTCGAGCGCGGGCTGCTTCTGCGCCTTCGCTTCGAGCTCGACCTCTACGTGAACCTCCGACCGTTCACCGGCACGCCCGGGTCGCTCGCGCCGGACTGCGACTTCGCGGTGGTGCGGGAGAACACCGAGGGGACCTATGCGGGGGAGGGCGGTTTCCTGCGCAAGGGCACCCCGCACGAGATCGCCACCCAGGGATCGGTGAACACCCGCCATGGTGTGGAGCGGTGCGTGCGCTTCGCCTTCGAGCTGGCCCGCAGCCGGCCCCGCCGGCATCTCACGCTCGTCCACAAGACGAACGTCCTCACGTTCGCCGGTGACCTGTGGCAGCGGGCCACCGACGAGGTGTCGGCCGAGTACGAGGATGTGACGGTCGACTACAACCACGTCGACGCCACCTGCATCTACCTGGTCGAGCAGGCGCGCCGTTACGACGTGATCGTCACCGACAACCTCTTCGGGGACATCCTCACCGACCTCGCCGGCGCCGTGGCCGGGGGGATCGGCTATGCCGCCTCGGCCAACCTGAACCCCGACCGCACCGGTCCGTCGATGTTCGAGCCCGTCCACGGCGCGGCCCACGACATCGCCGGCACGGGCCGCGCCAACCCGGCTGCGGCCATCCGGTCGGCCGCCCTCATGCTCGACCACCTGGGCGAGACCGACGCGGCCGATCGGGTCACGAAGGCCGTGCTGGGCTTCGTCGCCTCCGAACCTGATCCCTCCCTCTCCACGTCCGCGATCGGCGACGCCGTCGCAGAAAGGCTCTGAACCGTGCCCATCACCCCAACCGACAAGATCTGGATGGACGGCGAGCTCGTCGACTGGGACGCGGCGACGGTCCACGTGCTCACCCACACGATGCACTACGGCTCGGGCGTCTTCGAGGGGATCCGTGCCTACCCGACGGCGTCCGGCGTCGCCATCTTCCGGCTCCGCGAGCACATCGAGCGGCTGCTCACCTCGGCCCGCATCTTCCTGATGGATGTGCCCTACACGGCCGACGACCTGATGGCGGCCACCCGGGACGTCGTGCGCGAGAACGGGCTCGACCAGGGGTGCTACATCCGGCCGCTCGTCTACCTGGGCTACGGGGAGATGGGCCTCAATCCCCTCCCGTGCCCGGTGAACGTGTCGATCGCCGCCTGGCCCTGGGGCACCTACCTCGGTGACGAGGGCGTGGCCAACGGGGTGTCGGTGAAGATCAGCTCGTGGCGCCGCCACGACCCCAACGCCGTTCCCACCGCGGCCAAGGGGACGGGGATGTACGTGAACTCGTCGCTGGCCAAGGTCGAAGCGCTGAAGGCCGGCTACGACGAGGCCATCCTCCTCGCTCCCGACGGGAACGTGTCCGAGTGCACCGGCGAGAACATCTTCGTGGTGAAGAACGGGCGCCTCCTGACCCCGCCGACCTCGGATGCCGGTGCCCTCGACGGCATCACCCAGGACACGGTGGCGACCATCGCCCGTGATCTCGGCTACGAGGTCGCCCACCAGCAGCTGATCCGCACCGACCTCTACACGGCCGACGAGGCCTTCCTCACCGGCACCGCCGCCGAGGTGGTGCCGATCCGGGCGGTCGACGACCGGACGGTGGGAGAGGGGCGCCCCGGGCCCATCACCATGCAATTGCAGCAGACCTACTTCGCCGCCGTGCGGGGTGAGGTCGACCGTTACAAGGACTGGCTCGACCATGTCGAATGACCACGACCACGACCACGACCACGAGCACGAGCACGAGCACGAGCACGAGCACGAGCACGAGCACGAGCACGAGCACGAGCACGAGCACGAGCACGAGCGACCGCTGACCGCCGGGCAGCGTGCCCACGCCCAGCGGCGCGCGGCACGTGCGACGGCGTCGGGCCACGGCCACACCCACGGTGGGGCCGGGCACGGGCACGACTTCGACCTCCCCGACCTGCCAGAGGCCGTCGACGTCTTCGACACCACCTTGCGTGACGGCTCCCAGCAGGAGGGCCTCTCGCTCACGGTCGACGACAAGCTCCGGGTCGCCGAGCAGCTCGACCACCTGGGCGTCGCCTTCATCGAGGGCGGCTGGCCGGGCGCCAACCCGAAAGATGCCGAGTTCTTCGCCCGTGCGCCCTCCGAGCTCCACCTGTCGACGGCCACCCTGGTGGCGTTCGGCTCGACCCGTCGGGCCGGCGTCGCCGCCGATCGCGACGAGACGCTGCGCCACCTGGTGGAGGCGGACACGCCGGCGGTGTGCATCGTGGCCAAGTCGTCCGAGATCCACGTGGTCGACGCCCTCCGCACCGACCTGGACGAGGCGGTGGCGATGGTGGCCGACTCGGTGCGTTTCCTCCGGGCCAACGACCGCCGGGTCTTCCTCGACGCCGAGCATTTCTTCGACGGCTACAAGGCGAACCCCGAGTTCGCCATGCGCATCCTGCGGGCGGCCGAGGAGGAGGGGGCCGAGACCCTCGTACTGTGCGACACCAACGGCGGGACCCTCCCCTACGAGGTGGAGCGGATCGTCGCCGACGTGCTGTCGTCGTTCGAGAGCCAGGTCGGCGTCCACTTCCACAACGACAGCGGCGTGGCGGTGGCCAACTCGCTGGCCGCCGTCGCCGTCGGCGCCACCCACGTCCAGGGCTGTGTCAACGGCTACGGCGAGCGGGCCGGCAACGCCGACCTGTCCGCCACCATCCCCGACCTGTCCCTCAAGCTCAAGGTGCGGACCATCCCCGAGGGCCGGCTCGAGCGCCTGACGCCGGTGGCCCATCACATCGCCGAGCTGGTGAACATCGCCCCCAACCCCCAGCAGCCCTACGTCGGCGCGTCGGTCTTTGCCCACAAAGCGGGGCTCCACACGAGTGCCATCGCCCGCCGGTCCGACGCCTACGAGCACATCACGCCCGAACTGGTGGGGAACGGCACCCGGTTCGTGGTGTCCGAGATGGCCGGGCGCTCGACCCTGGCGCTCAAGGCGGCCGAGCTCGGCCTCGAGCTCGACTCCGCCGCCATGAGCTCGGTGCTCGACTCCCTCAAGCGCCTCGAGCACGAGGGCTACCACTTCGAGGTGGCCGACGGCTCGCTCGAGCTGCTGCTGCGGGGAGCGACCGGCTGGCACCAGGAGTACTTCGAGCTGGAGTCGTACCGGGTGATCGCTGATCACGCCGGGACCCGCTCCACCGAGGCGACGGTGAAGGTCCTGGTGGGCGATGACCGCGTCGTCGCCACCTCGGAGGGGAACGGCCCGGTGAACGCCCTGGACGGCGCCCTCCGCTCGGCGCTGGAGGGTCGCTACCCGGCCCTGTCGGACATCCACCTGGTGGACTACCGGGTACGGGTCCTCGACACGGCCAAGGGGACGGGATCGGTGACCAGGGTCCTGATCGACTCGACGG
>JAJZLP010000053.1 GCA_021803325.1 Actinomycetes bacterium | reverse complement strand
CACCGTGGACGTCCTCCTCCACTGCGGCAGCGACGATCTCGGCCACCGAGCGGTTGTGACCCAGGTGGACGACCTCGACCCCCTGGGCCTGCAGCAACCGGCGGACCATGCTGATCGAGGCGTCGTGCCCGTCGAACAGCGCCGTCGCCGTCACGAACCGCACCGGGTACCCGGGCAGCGCCGCATCCGACCGGGTCGCCGGTCCAGATCCAAGTCCAGCCGGTCCAGATGCTGCCGCCGGCCCAGGTCCGGCAATTGAGACGGGCTGGGCCCCGACCTCGGTTGCATCCGTCGGGGCGGTCGACGCCGCCTGACCGGGCGGGCCTGCTGCTCGGGCCATGCCTGCGCCTCCTCCGTCGCCGGGCGCTACCTGCGACCGCCGACCTCTGTCTCACGATAGTACTAGGAGATCCGACTTTCTGTACCTCGTGTGTGTTGGTGGGCACCGGTCACGGCCCACGGTAGGCCCCAATCCTGCTGGGCAGGCCTCCACGGTGGCGCGACCACCCGCACCGGACGACCCACCGAACCTGCAGCCCTGTGGAGCGTGCTCCCACGAGTGGCCGTCAGACACGGGGCCGGGCACCGCCGGCTCAGACTGGGTCGAAGTCCCCGGCGGACACCCGCATGACCTCGACCAGGTGCACCAGGCGATCAAGGTCCTCTCCCTGGAGAGCCCCCATGCCGAATTGCACGTCGTTGACGGCGTCGGTGGCCTGGACGGCCAGGGCCCGGCCGGCGGGGGTGATCCGGGCCAGCGTCGTCCGGCGGTCCGTCGGGTGCGGAACCCGCTGGACGAGCCGGTCCTGCTCGAGCCGGTCGACCACGTTGGTGACGCTCGTGGGGTGGATCATCAGGCGGGGGCCCATCTTTCCCAGCGGAAGCTCACCGCCCCGGGTGAACGACAGCAGCACCAGCGCCTCGTAGCGGGCGAAGGTCAGGCCGAAGCGCCGCAGCGCCGTGTCGACGGCGCCCAGCACGATCTGCTGGGCGCGCATGACCGAAGTCGCCGCCGCCATGGCTGCCGCCGCCTCGGGCCAGCGTGCCGCCCACTGGCGACGTGCCTCGGCGATCGGATCGAACCCGAGAGGTCGCGCCACGCCGAGATGGTAACGCGACCTGATCGACCCTATTTCACTGTTGTCCGATAGTCTGTGCTCCGATAAAGTGACGTCGGGCTCGCTTCCTCCCCCCCCCACAGTGGCGAGGCCCGTGGAGGGCGACGGTCTCCCCGCCGGGGCCCTCCCCCGTCGTACCGGCCCTGCCGGCCCAGGCTGTGTGCCAGGGCCGGCAGGGCACGGACGGCCGACCGTACCGACGACCGGCCGGACACCGAGCCCCACGACGCCGTCGCCGGGTCCAGGACCGACGACAGCGGGACCGCAACCCTGTCGGCGGCCCACTGCCAGCGGTGCCGTCGCCACGCCAGCAGGAGGCAGCATGAGCCCGAGCAACCGAACCTTCGAGCGAGCCGGTGTCGTCGGCTGCGGCCTGATGGGCGCCGGCATCGCCGAGGTGGTGGCCCGAGCCGGGCTCGACGTGGTGGTGTGCGAGGCCGACGAACCGGCGCTTGCCGTCGGTCGGCGCCGCATCGAGCACTCCCTGGCCCGTGCGGTCAGCGCCGGCAAGCTCGAGGGCACACGGCGCGAGGAGACGCTGGCTCGGATCCTGTTCACCACCGACCTCGACGCCCTGGCTGATCGCCAGATCGTCATGGAAGCCGTCGTCGAGGACGAGACGGTCAAGACCGACGTGTTCCGCCAGGTCGACAAGATCGTCACCGATCCTGCAGCCGTCCTCGCGTCGAACACCTCCTCCATCCCCATCATGAAGCTGGCCATGGCCACCGGCCGGCCCGAGCAGGTAGTGGGCCTACACTTCTTCAACCCGGTCCCGGTGCTCCGCCTGGTCGAGATCATCACCTCGCTGCTGACGAGCCCCGAGACTGCGGAGCGGGCACGCACGTTTGCCACCGACCGGCTGGGCAAGCGAGTCATCGCATCACCGGACCGAGCCGGGTTCGTGGTGAACGCGCTGCTGATCCCCTACATCCTGTCGGCCGTCCGCATGCTCGAGTCCGGGTTCGCCACCGCTGACGACATCGACACCGGCATGGTGGAGGGCTGCGCCCACCCCATGGGGCCGCTGCACCTGGCCGACCTGATCGGCCTCGACACCACCCAAGCCGTGGCCGAGTCGCTCTACGCCGAATTCAAGGAGCCCCTGTACGCGCCACCACCGCTGCTGAGCCGGATGGTGGATGCCGGCCTGCTCGGACGCAAAGCGGGCCAGGGCTTCTACTCCTACACGTAGGTCGTTCGCCCGCCATGGCGTCCGCCTTCGGTTCCCCGGACCCCAGGCCGACATCACCCGCCGACCACGCGGGCGACGGCCACCACGACACCGGCCACCACGACACCGGCAGCCACAACACTGGCAGCCACAACACCGGCAGCCACAACACCGGCAGCCACGATCAGGTTGCCGCACAACGCCCGCCGACCACGCGGGCGACGGCCACCACGACATCGGCCACCACGACACCGGCAGCCACGATCAGGTTGCCGCTGATCAGGCCAGTGACCGGCAGATCAGCGGCCGCTGCGGCTCCTCGCCTTGGCGCTCGCAGCCGTGCCCGCACCGCCGGAGCGGCCCGTGGCGCGCCGGCCCGCGGGTTTGCCCGTACGGTCCGTCGACGATGTACCGTCCGAGGCGGCCCGCACCCCGGCCTTCGAGCCTGCCGACGCCGCCGCCCGGGCCGGCGTGCTGCGAGGCGAACCGGACCGCAGCGCGCCGGGCGGAACGACGCCATCAGCGCGGCCCCAGGAGCCCTCGTTCCCGGCAGACACGCCCGCCACCACAAGGCGAGCGAACGCCTCGGAGATCTCCGCCGGGGTGCTCGGACCCGATGGGTGGTACCACTGGGACAACGAATTGACCATGCCGGTGATGCCGATGCTCGCCAGCTTGGGGTCGAGGTCCGGCGCCACCAGACCTTCCGCCTGGCCTTGCCGGAGGAGGGAGCGCACCTCATCGAGGTACTGGTCGCGCTCGCCGGCAATGATCTGCTGGCGCTCGTCGCTGAGCGACCGGAAGTCGCGGAACAGCACGGCCATCTTCACCTGGTTGGCGATGAAATAGTCCACGTACGACTCGATGATGGACCGGATCTTCTGCAGCGCATTGCCGGGTGTCGCCTTGGCCTGCTCGAGGGCCTGGAGCGCACCCGTGTACGCGTCGTCGATGATGGCGGCCAGCAGGTCTTCCTTGGAATCGATGTAGTAGTACAGGCTCCCTTTCAGGAGCCCGACCGCATCGGCGATGTCCTGCGTGGACGTGGCCTCGTAGCCCTTCTCCCGGAAGATCTCCGCCGCAGCGTCCAAGATCTCCTGCTGCCGGCGCCGAACCTGGCGCTGGGGGCTGCTCCCCGCAGGTCCGCAGCCGGTCGCCTCGCCCTTCGACTGGTCGTCGCGTGCCACGGTCGTCCTCGTCTCGCTGATCGTCACGCCTCCGCCCGCCACGCCCCGAGTGGACCGCCGACACGCTCGACATGCCCTCAAGGACAGCAGCAGCGACTGATCGTAGTGGACGCTCCACCGCCTCCCGGACGCATCGGAACGTCTCGCCTTGGTGCCGGTCGGCCAAGGCACGAAGATGCCGGAAGAATTCTTCGACCTGCGCGGCGACGAGCGCTGTGCGCTGATCACCACGGTCTCGGCTGGCGGGGCTCGACCGTGCGGCGACACCGTCGGCTGAGCGGGCCGACAACCCCCAACGCTCGATGTATGACGCACACCTCGGCCCCAGCAGCATGCGTGGCTCAACGACGCGGCGCGCTATCGCATCGCAGCCTTCGTCGAGCTCGAGCGTAAGATCCGCCGGCTACGGGGCTACGGGGCTACGGGGCTACGGGGCTACGGGGCTGCGGGCTGTGTGTGTGCCGTGTCGGGGCTGGCATCTGCCGCATCCTGGGCAAGAGCGGTGGCCAGGGTGCCTTCTGCGACGCCGGGACCGGTCGGTTCCCCTGTCGTGTCGCGCTGCTCGGAACCTGCCATCGGTTTGCTGCCCGCTACGCGCTGGCGCCAGACAGCGAATGCCACCGCGCCGACCAGCGCCACCCCGTTGAACATGTCGTTCAGCCACTGCTTGCCGGTGACGAGCTGCAGACCCTTCACCCCGGTCGCCAGCACGTAGATCGCCAGCATCGACCCCCACACG
>JAJZLP010000013.1 GCA_021803325.1 Actinomycetes bacterium | reverse complement strand
TCTGGCTGTTCGAAGGTCAGAGACGGCAGGCAGGGAGACGGCCTGCGCAGCACCAGGGTATGGAAGCAGCTGCTCGGTGTCGAGCAGGCGGTGATCGAGGAGGTGGACCTCGATGGCGAGGCGGCGGCGGTGGTGGTGGCCAAGGTGCGTCCGACCCGGGGTCAGCGGAGCCGCTGTTCTCGCTGTGGGCGTCGGTGCCGGGGCTATGACCGCGGGAGGGGCGACGGCGCTGGCGGACGCTGGACCTCGGGGCGGTCCAGGCGTATCTCGAGGCGGACGCTCCTCGGGTCAGGTGCCCGGACCTTGGTGTGATGGTCGCGGCGGTGCCTTAGGCTCGCGGCGGCGCCCGGTTCACCAGATCGTTCGAAGAGCAGTGTGCCTGGCTGGCCGCGCATGCGCCGGCGCCTGTGGTGGCAAAACTGCTGCGGATCACCTGGCGGACGGTGACCGCGATTGTGACCCGAGTAGCGGCCGACGCCAGAGGCAGCCGGGACCTGTTCGACGGGCTCGTACGGACCGGGATCGACGAGCTGGCGCACCGCAAGGGGCAGCGCTGTATCACCGTCGTCACCGACCACGACGCCGGCCGGCTCGTGTGGGCGGCCGAAGGACGCGACGAAGCCACCGTCGAGGCGTTCTTCGACGTGCTCGGCGAGTGACGGCGGCCATGTCATCCTCCCCGTAGGCAGCCATTGAAAGTCCCCGAGGACGGCCATCGGAATTCCCCACGCGTGGCCATGGTTTCTCCCTGTGCGTGGCCGTTGGCGTCCCCGCTGGGGGACGTGGTTCACCTACCGGGCTCCGCCCCGGGTTGGTCATCGTCGACGGCGACGAA
The DNA here is from genome assembly GCA_021803325.1 of Actinomycetes bacterium. GTDB lineage: Bacteria > Actinomycetota > Acidimicrobiia > Acidimicrobiales > UBA8190 > JAJZYI01. Next base: position 3,446 of record JAJZLP010000013.1, on the reverse strand, counting down.
GCGATCACCGGCCTCGCTGTTCAGGTCTTTGGGACCGACACGCCCATCCAGCGCTGTCTGGTCCACCTGGAACGCCAGACACGGTGGATGGCCCGCTACCTCGACCGCCTCGACGCTGCGACTGCCGGCGAGCTCCAAAGCCGCCTGCACGAGCTGCTCGCCGACGCGTTCGCCACCGGTGACCTCACCGGCGCTGTCGCCGCGTACAACACCCTGATCGATACCGCCGGAGCCCTCGGTGCCGACCACGCAGTCACCCACCTCCGCAACGCCGCACCGCACGCGTTCACCTTCGCCGCCCACCCCGGTGCCCGCCGGCTGCTCTTGGGTGACACCGACTGCTCCTGGGTGACAAGGGACGCCCCGAGCTCGCAACCGCGGTCCTCGAACAAGTCATGCGCGAGATGAACCGGCGTACCGACATCGCGGTTCGCTGGTCGATCCCTGGGGTCCGTGGGATGCGTATGGTCACACTCGCCCGCAAGAACCATCACGGCCGGTGGTCACCCAAGACGGCTACCGGCGACAGTCCCAACGTACGGTTCGGCCTCGCCGCCTGACCGGGATGTCAGGATGTTGCCTCGCTACCGAATGTTCATCGCTGCAGGTCAGGTTGTGGCCGCGGCACGGACGCCCAAGGTGTAGTGCTACAAGGGCTGTCGGTACACGTCGGCACGGTGATCGATGCGCAGGATGTAGATCCGTGCCGCCTCGTCGTCGACGCGGTACAGCAGCCGGTAGGGTCCGCGGCGAGCGCTGAACGTACCCGCTAGCTCGCGTTCGAGAGGCTTGCCGACTTGGCGCGGTTCGCGGGCGAGATCGCCGTAGGCGAGCTCGACGATTGCCGGAACGATCCGGGGCGAGATCTGGCGAAGGTTCCGGCGCGCTGACGCGGTGAAGCGCACTTCATGGGGCACGTCGGCTGCTCACCGGCTGCGCTTGGGAACAGAGAGCTCGGCGCGGATCTCGTCCTCGCCGTAGGTCCGGCCGGCCGCGATGTCGGCCTCGGCCTCGGCGATGGACTCACGGATGCCCGGCTGGGACAGCCAGAACAGGGTCTCTTGGATCGACTCCCACTCCTCCGCGCCGATCAGCACCGCAGCCGGCGTGCCGTTCTTGGTGATCACGACCTGTTCATGGGTGATCGACGTGGCGTCCACCAGCTCGCTGAGCTTGTCACGGACCTTGGAGAGCGGCAGCGTCTGCATGGCTCCATGGTACGCCAGAATACTGCCCGGTACCACGCCAGAACAGGTGAACACCGGGGCGCCGTGCCACGAACGCCTCGGTGCCTCGGCGGACGCTCGGGTCGCCGGTGCACGAAGGCTCAGCCCGGCGCCCCCATTGCGCCCCCAGGATCACGCCAACTGACGCCGACTCTGGCGCTGCTCCGCTCAAGAACGCCGCGTCCAACGGCCACCTCGCTCCCCGGGGACGGCTACGACCATTCCCCGGGGAGCGTCAGGCTCAGGCGAGTGGCGTGGCGACGTTCCAGGCGAACTGGCGGGATGTTTCGGGGAAGCGCCACACCGCGAACTTCGATTCCGCTTCGGAAGCTGACATCTACCGCCGAGAGCGGTTGCGGGAGCTTCGCCGTGGCGGCACGGGCGATCCCACCGGCGGCAAGCGACCGTGGCGCAGTGGTGGGGTCGCTGGTCTGACACCCGCCAGGTCTCGTCCAGTACCAGAGCGAGGGAGCAGTCCATCTGGGCGTGTCAGATCGAGCCGCGCTTCGGTTCTATCCGCCTGGCTGACCTTCGCCGCAGCGACGCGCGCGTCGTGCACGTGGCCGCAGCGCAAAACGGCACGGCCGGTGCTCGTCGGACGCACCTGGGGCCAACGATGACGAAGCACCAGATCAGGACATTCTGGGCGGAGCATGGAGCTGGCGGTCCGGCCAGGTGGTGCTTGCTCGGGCAAGCCAGCGTGCTGCCCGCTCCGGCCAGGCCACTCCAAGATGGAGCCGACGGCAAAGACCCGGCTCTTGCGGATGACGCCCGCTGACCGGGTAGTTCACCGGGCGGCCCGTACGGATTCCCGGCCCCCAGCACCACCTGTGACCCGGCCCAATCCCGTAGTGAGCTCGACTTGCGGGGATAGCCCGCAGGCTGGAAGTCGGTGGTGGGAGAAGCGAGAACCGCCAATCGGTCCTGTGGTCGGCCCCTCGGCACCCTTGATCGGCGATGCCCAGATCGGGTGATTGGTGTTCTCGCGCTGCCGGTTCCAGGAGACGCCCTCCAGTCCGTCGACAATGGCCATCGAAGTGGTGAAGGTCGACGGGGCTATTTGCGGTCAGTAGCCTGTGTTCGATGGAAGCCGCCGAATACCTCGACGCTCTCCGGGATCGCACCACAGCGCTCCTGGTCTCAGCACGGACCAGCCTTGATGCTCCGGTGCCGAGCTGTCCTGGTTGGACGGTCGCAGATCTCATTGCCCACATAGGTGGGACGTGGGGATGGGCCGCAGCCATTGTGAATACGGGGGCTCGGGCTTCCTTCCCCTCGGTCCCGGATGGCTTAACCAGCGCCGGGCTCATCGGGTGGGCCGAGGAGCAATCGCGCCAGGTGATTGAGGCGTTGGGGGCCGCTGATCCCGATTCGGATTGCTGGACGTTCGGCCTACCGCGGTCCCGGCTCTTCTGGTTCCGCCGCCAGGCACTCGAGACCGCTGTTCACGCTTGGGACGCACAGCGGGGGGTCGGCAATGCCGAGCCCATAAACCCTGAACTAGCCAGCGATGGCATCGACGAGTTCCTCGCTGTCATGCTGCCGCGTCAAGTCCAGCAGCACCCCAACGGCTGGACCGGCCAATCGATTCACCTCCATCGCACGGATGGAGCCGGGGAATGGATGGTTCGGTTGGGCCCCGGCTCGGTCTCCACCGAGCGCGTTCACGACAAGAGTGACGTTGCCCTCCGTGGGCCTGCTTCATCGATCTACCTTTGGTGTGTGGGCCGGTTATCGCCGACCGACCTCGAGGTCTTCGGTGATCCTGCCGTGGCGGACAGGTGGACTGCCAAGATTGCGTTTTGATCGAGGACAGTTCCCAAGAGGTAACCAGACGTCGACAACCCAAGCAGAATGCGCGGCGCTGAACAGCCGACCCTTCGTCGATCCCGATGTGGGATCCACTATCGGCGACGACTACCCCGTGCCCATTGATTCCTGCGCGTTGCCGCAGAGGGTTCGGTTTACGAGACGGCGTGCTGGTCGACGCGACGAGAACCGTCGATCGGTGCTCGTGCCGGTCATCCCAGACGGTGACAGTCCGGAGCGCGGAACGCCGGTTCGGCGTGCGTCGAGGGCCAGATAAGCGGCCGTGGATTGCGTCATGATGAGCGGCTGAATGTTGGGAGAGAGGCGCCGGACTTTTGTGCGCGCGTTCGGTCCGGCCGGGGCGGACTCACTCACAAATTACGAACCATGCGAGGCTTCCGAGATCCGTCG
>JAJZLP010000124.1 GCA_021803325.1 Actinomycetes bacterium | reverse complement strand
TCAACTGGGAGGTCGGACGATGAGCGACCCGCGGCGAACCCCGCCGAGGTCGGGGGCGGGGGCGGGGGAGGAAGTGCCGACTGGCAAGCCCAGCGCCGGCGCTCGGAGCGGGGTGATGGGCGAACCGGGTGCCGGCGGGCGTTTCGGGCGTTTCGGGGGTCGCTACGTCCCCGAGTCCCTGGTTCCTGCGTGTGTCGAGCTCGAGGGTGCGTTTCGGCTGGCCTGGGCGGACCCCGGCTTCCATGCCGAGCTCGACGGCATCCTGCACTCCTATGGAGGACGGCCTACGCCGGTCACCGAGTGCGCGCGCCTGTCGGCACAGATCGGCGTCCGCGTGCTGCTCAAGCGCGAGGACCTGACCCACACCGGATCGCACAAGCTCAACAACGTGGTGGGCCAGGCGCTGCTGGCTCGGCGCATGGGCAAGCATCGCCTGGTGGCGGAGACAGGAGCCGGCCAGCACGGCGTCGCCAGCGCTACAGCGGCAGCCTTGTTCGGCATGACGTGCACCGTCTACATGGGCGAGGTCGACGTCGAGCGCCAGGCGCTCAACGTCTTCCGGATGGAGCTGCTCGGCGCCGAGGTGCGCCCGGTCGGATCGGGGAGCCGCACCCTCAAGGACGCCGTGAACGAGGCGCTGCGCGACTGGGTGGCGACGGTGGCAGACACCCACTATTGCCTGGGGTCGGTGATGGGTCCCCACCCGTACCCGTGGATGGTCAGGGAACTGCAGCGGGTCGTCGGGGACGAAGCCCGCGAGCAGTGCCGGGTGCTCCTCGACGGCAGGGACCCCGACGTCGTCGTCGCCTGCGTCGGTGGCGGCTCCAACGCGGCCGGGACCTTCGCCGGCTTCGCCGACACCGACGCCGAGCTGGTCGGGGTGGAGGCGGCAGGTGGCTCGGCCGTCGGCAACGGGATCCCCGGAGTCCTCCATGGCATGGCCTCGCTGCTCCTCCAGGATGAGGCAGGCCAGATCCTCGAAGCCGAGTCGATCTCGGCCGGCCTCGACTACCCGGGCATCGGCCCGGAACACGCGTACCTGGCCGACATCGGTCGGGCCCGCTACGAGCACGCGGGGGACGACGAGGTCTTGACAGCGTTCCAGCTCCTGGCGCGCACGGAGGGGATCATCCCAGCCTTCGAATCGGCGCACGCGCTGGCCTGGGTGGTGCGTGAGGCGGGCAGAGCGATCCCCCGTGGGTCGACGGTCCTCGTCACGCTCTCGGGTCGCGGTGACAAGGACGTGGCTCAGGCGCGGGAGCTGCTGCGGTGACGGAGCCACGCGTAGCACAGCGGTCGACCGGATCCACCAGCACGAGCGAGCGAGGAGCGGCAGACATCACGCAGGAAGTGCGCAACGTCGGACCGACGGGGATGGAGCCCGGCCCCGTTCCTCGGGCCGGCCACCCTGTCGGCCCGCTCGAGCGGGTGCTTCGGCTCCGGCGCGACGCAGGGCGGAAGCTTGTGGTCCCCTACGTGACCGCCGGCGTGGTGGACGGGTGGCTCGACGTCGTGCGTGCCGTCGCCGCTGCCGGGGCTGATGCGGTGGAGGTCGGGCTGCCGTTCTCCGACCCGATCATGGACGGTCCCACGATCCAGCAGGCGTCGCTGGTCGCGCTGCAACGGGGCATGACCCCCGCCACGGCGGTGGCGGAGCTGGCGCAGGCCGATGCCGGTGTACCGATCGTGGTCATGACGTACTACAACCTGGTGTTCCGGTCCGGGGAGCGGCGCTTCGCCCGCACGCTGGCAGCCAGCGGCGTCGCCGGGGCGATCGTGCCGGACCTGCCGCTCGAGGAGAGCGAGGGGTGGCGGGCCGAGGCAGGTGCAGCTGGGGTGGACGGCGTCCTCCTGGTGGCGCCTTCGACGCCCGACGACCGGATCCGGCGCATCTGCGAGGCGTGCCGGGGGTTCGTCTACGGCGTCGGCGTGATGGGGGTGACCGGTGAACGGGCGCAGCTCGCCGACAGTGCCCGGCACGTAGCTCGACGCGTCCGGGCAGTGACGGACCTGCCGGTGTGCGTCGGAGTTGGGATCACCACGCCCGAGCAGGCAGCCGACGTCTGCCAGGATGCGGACGGCGTCGTCGTCGGATCAGCGCTCGTTCGTCGGCTGCTCGACGGCGGCGGGCCCGACGCTGCGGCCGAGCTCGTCGCCGGCATCCGGGCGGCGCTGGACTGACGGATCGGCACGCGACGCCGGCTGGTGCGCCGGCCGACAGCGCTGACCGAGGGCAGCACGCCACGCCGGAAGGCCGAGGTCTCGGTGGGTTCGCGGCCGCTGCGGTCCCTGGCATCGGCCCCGCTGGCTGCGGCCTCGAAGGGTGCGCAGCCTCTGTGGGCTCTGTGGGCTCTGTGGGCTCGGCGGCCTCGAAGGGTGCGCAGCCCCTGTGGGCTCTGTGGGCTCTGTGGCCTCTGTCCCCGGTGGCCTCTGTCACCCGCAGCCGCGGCAGCGAATGGCTCGCGGCCTCGGTGGGCTCACGGTGCCGCCTGGCCATGGTGTGGGTGCACGGCCGCAGCGGGCTGCTGCCTCGGTGGGGTCACGGCGTTCGGTGCGTGGTGCCGGCGCCGACAAGCGCCGGTTCCTCTGCGGCGTTCGGCGTTGCGGGAGAGCCGGGCTGGTGGCCGGGCCACCAGGCGCGATGGCCGATCAGTGCCGTCAGGGCCGGCGTCAGGAACATGGCCATGACGAAGGCGGCGATGGCAATCCCGATGGAGATGGCGAAGCCCATCTGCACGAGTGTGCTCCCCCCGGCGAGCATGAGCGACGCGAACGTGCCGGCCAGGATGAGCCCGGCCGAGGCGATCGTGGGCCCGGCGTGGCGGAGGGCCATCGCCGCCGCAGCGCGGGGGTCGAGCCCCTCATTGGCCTCCTCGCGCAGGCGCGAGACCATCAGGATGTTGTAGTCGGTGCCGAGCGCGACCACGAACAGGTACATGACGATCGGCAGGATGAACGTCAGGCCGCTCGATCCGCCGATGTACTGGAAGACGCTGACGGCAGCACCCAAGGTGGCGGCGAAGCCGAGCCCGACCACGCCCAACAGGTACCACGGGGCGACCACGCTCTGGAGCAGCAGCGCAAGGATGACGAGGATGAGCACGGCGGCGACGGGGAACACGATGGCGTAGTCGTGGCTCATCGCCACCTGCAGGTCGACGTAGACGGAGGTGATCCCGCCGATGAGCGGTCGGGTGCCGGTGGGAGCGGTGTCCGCGGCCTGCTGCAGCGGTCCACGGACCGTTGCCATCGCAGCGTTCGACTGGCCGGGAGCGGCAAGGACCACTCGGAAGTCCGCGACCGTGCCACCCTCGGCAAGGCGTGGCGACGCCACGTCGGCTACACCGTGGACGGAGGCCAGCCGCTGACGGTAGGCGTCGAGCGCTCCGGTGGTGACGGCTCGGCCGTCTGTGGACGCCAGGTAGACGTCGGTGGGCTCGGTGGCGCCGGCGGGGAACCCCTTCAGCAGCACCGCGTTGTAGACCGTGGACTGGCTGGTGGTGCTCGAACCGGAGTTGAGGTCGAACGTCGGGTGGAACCCGATGGCGGCGACGGCGAGTGCGACAAGGAGCCCGCCTGAAGCGAGGGCGAAGCGGGCGGGGTGGCGACCGAGCGCGCCGCCGAGGGTGGCGAAGTGGGCGCCGCTCGGTTCGGTCTGCCATGCGTTCGACGGCCAGAACACCCTGGTGCCGATCAGGGACACGACGGCCGGGACGAGCGTGAGACCGGCGAACAAGGTCGTGGCCACGGCGATGGCCAGCGCTGGCCCGAGCGAGCGGAACAGGCTGAGGCTCGACAGGGTGAGAGCCAGGAAGGCGATGATGACCGCGCCCGCAGCGGTGGCTATCGCCGGCCCGACTCGGCTGATCGCGTTGATCATGGCGATGTCGGATGGCTCGCCGGACCGGAGGCGCTCGCGGTAGCGGAAGAGAAGGAACAAGACGTAGTCGGTGCCGACACCGAAGAGCACGACGATGAGCATGGCCGTGACCGTGCTGTCCACATTGAGGTGGAACGCCTGGCTGGCCGAGGCGATCAGCCCGGTGGCCATCTGGGAGACGATGGCCAGGATGATCACCGGCAGGAGCGCGACGATCGGGCTGCGGAAGATGAGCAGGAGCAGCACCAGGATCAGGGCGATGGTGGCGACGGCGACGATGCTGTTGGCTTTTTTGCCGGCCTGCTGCTGGTCGACGCTCTGCGCGGCGCTGCCGGTCACTCCCGCCCGCAGGTCGGTGCCTGCCACCGCGGTGGCGACGTCGGTGCGCAACGTCCCGATGGCGTCGGTCTGCGCGGCGCTCAGTTGTCCCTGGGCGTTGGGCATCTGCACCGCGATGGCTTGGACGAGCCCGTTCGCAGACGGTGCGCCGGTCTGGATCACGCTGAGGGTGGGGATGTGGTCGGAAGCCAGCTTGGCGGCGAGGGCGTGGACCGACGCCGAGTCTGCGGCGGTGAGCGGCCTGCCGTCGGCGCGTTCGACGACGACCAGGGCAGCCGGCGTGGCGGCGTTCGGGAACGCCGTGCGCTGGAGGTCCTGAGCCTGGACCGACTGGTAACTGCTCGGGAGGAACGACGCTTCGTTGGTGGTCGTGCTCAGCTTGGGGGCCAGGCCGATGATCGCCGCGGCGGCCAGCACCCACAGGCCGATCACCCGCCATGGATGGCCGACCACGCCCTTTCCCAGTCGTTGGAACATCGATGGTCTTCCTCTCGCGCACGCTGCCTGGCACCGACGTGCACCGGCAGCAGGTGTGCTGGGCGGGTTCGGTGCTGGGCGGGTTCGGGTGCTGGGCGGGTTCGGCGGTGGGTCGTTGCAGAACGTGATCAGGTGCACAGAGTTGCAGTCACTGCAACTTGCATAGAATGCAAGTATGTCAGAGGTGGACGTCCCCGTCGAGTCGGCCTGGGCCGAAAAGAAACGCGTCACCCGCGCCGCGCTGCGCCGCGCCGCGTTGACATTGGTGGGCGAGCGCGGGCTCGGCAGGGTGACGGTGGAGGAGATCGCTGCGGCCGCGGGCGTGTCGACCCGGACGTTCTTCAACTACTTCCCGACCAAGGAGGATGCGGTCATCGGGTGGGACCCGTCGGTGCTCGCCGACATGGCAGAGCGTCTTCGTCGGCGCCCGCGGGCGGAGCCGGCGCTGGCAGCCCTGCGGTCGACGCTGCTCGAGGTGCTCTCCCCTGGGTTCGCGGACCACCGCGACCTGCTGCTCCGGCTGCAGGTGACGCGTGGCGACCCGCATCTGGTGGCGCACCAGGTGCTGCGCTTCGGCGACACCGAACGGGAGCTGGTGGGAGCGCTGGCCGAGCGGCGGGGGCTCGACCCGGCGCACGACCGCTACGCCTCGCTGGTGGTGGCCGCCGTGCTGGCGGTCGGTCGGGCGGCATTGATGGCCTGGTGCGACGATGCCGGCCAGAGTGCACTGGCGGACGTCCTCGCGGGGCACCTCGACGTGCTGGCTGGGGGCCTGGCCGAGCCCCAGCCGCCCGTGTGAACGACTCGACCGCAGGTCAGCCGCCGCCACCGTCGAGGTCCACCGGCACGGCGCGGCCGCAGCGCCCGCACCAGGCTGCCCGCGACTCGGGCTCCCCAGGGTGGACGAGCGCGCCACACAGACCGCAGCGGTGGATGCGGGGCGATTCGGTCACGAGGTCGGCCATGGTTCGTTCAGTCCCTCCGGGCGTGTCCATCGCTCCGGTCGGCGTGGCGGCCCCCACTCACCGGGATGGGATGGGGGCGGAAGCCGCAGGCCCACGTCCCATCAACGGCACCGTTGCGTGGCGGCATCGTAGCGTCCCGTGACGCGAGGGCGGAACGGTGCTCAGACCGCGGGCCCGATGACCAGGCAGCCGTTGTGCCCGCCGAAGCCGAAGGAGTTGGAGAGGACCGGCGCGGGCTCGTACGGCCGGGGATCACCGGCGACGATGTCGATGGCGATCTCCGGGTCGGGTGTTTCGTAGCCGTCGGTTGGGGGGATGAGCCGGCGCTCGATGGTGAGCACCGAGGCGACGGCCTCGATGGCGCCCGCCGCGCCCAGTGCGTGGCCAGTGACGCCCTTCGTCGAGGTCACGGGGGGTCCGGAGGCGCCGAACACCTTGGTGATGGCCTGACCTTCGCTCAGGTCGTTGAGCGGGGTGGAGGTGCCGTGAGCGTTGATGTGCCCGATGGCGGAGGGTTCGACCTCGGCGTCGGCCAGCGCGAGCTCGATGCAGGCGGCGGCGCCACCACCACCCGGAGCAGGTGCGGTGATGTGGTGGGCGTCAGCCGTGGAGCCAGCCCCGAGCAGCTCGCCGTAGATCCGCGCTCCGCGTGCGGTGGCGTGCTCCCACCGCTCCAGCACGAGCGCACCGGCGCCCTCGGCGATGGCGAACCCGTCGCGCCGGGCGTCGAACGGGCGGCTGTGACCCGAGGAGGACAGCGCTGTCATGTTGGTGAAGGCGGCGATGCCCAGGTCCGTCATGGCCGCTTCGGCTCCACCGCCGATGACCACGTCGCACCGACCCGAGGCGATCAGGCGGGCGGCTGCGGCGAGCGCATGGGTCCCTGCCGCGCAGGCGGTGGTGACGGTCTCGCACGGCCCGCGCCAGCCATTGCGGATGGAGATCGTGCCCGCACCGGCGTTCGGCATCATCATCGGAATGAGGAATGGCGACACCCGGCGGGGGCCCTTGTGGTCGTGGACCCGGAGCTGTGCCTCGAGGGACTCGAGCCCGCCGATGCCGGTGCCGAACACGACGCCGCAGCGTGCCGGGTCAGCACCGAGGTCGCCGGCGTCCGCCAGGGCGAGGTCGGCGGCCGCCACTGACAGCTGGGCGAAGCGGTCGACCCGACGAGCCTCTTTGGGGCCGAACCAGTCTGCCGGGTCGAAGCCCGGCACACGGCGCTCGCCGCCGGTCCACGGGCGCAGCAGCCCCGCCCAGAATGCCTCGACGCCGATGCCGCAGCAGGCAAGGACGCCCAGTCCGGTGATGGCCACTCGCTGCCCGCGTACCGGGCCGTCGGGCCCGTGTCCCAGGAGCATCAGAGCTTGGCGGCGATCAGGTCGAAGGCCTGGCCGATCGTTTCGATCCCGTCGAGCTCGGCCTCGTCGACGGTGATGTCGAACGTCTCTTCGAGGGCCATGACCAGCTCGACCAGGTCCAGGCTGTCGGCATCGAGATCGTCGGCGAAGCGGGCATCGCGCACGACCTTGTCGCCGGGGACCTGCAGGACCTCGACCGCACAGGACTTGAACTTCTCAAAGGTCGCGTCGTCACTCACCGTTGCTCTCCTTTTGGTTGTCCGGCGCTCGGCCGGTGATCTGGTGCCCTGTCGGCTCCGGGCGGGTACCGCCCGCCGGAGCGCCGGCGGTGTGCCGGGTTCAGGTGCTTGCTACGAACCGTTCGGGGTGGACCTCACAACCCCATGGCCAGGCCGCCGTCGACGGCCAGCACGGTGCCGGTGATGTAGGCGGCGTCGTCGGATGCGAGGAAGGCGACGGCTCCGGCCACCTCGCCCGCCGATGCCGCCCTCCCGAGCGGCACCATCGAGCGGAGCTGCTCGACCCGTGCGTCCCCGAGGACGGCGATCATATCGGTTTCGACGATCCCGGGGGCGACCACGTTGACCGTGATGCCGCGGCTTCCAACCTCGCGGGCCAGCGATCGCGCCAGGCCGATCATCCCGGCCTTGGCGGCGGCGTAGTTCACCTGGCCGGCTGATCCCAACATCCCGACGACAGACGACATCAGCACCACGCGTCCACGCCGGGCCCGGACCATCGGACCGAGTGCGCGCCGCACCACCCGGTACGCGCCGGTCAAGTTGGTGTCGAGCACGTCCTGCCATGCCCGCTCGTCCATGCGCAGCAGCAGGGTGTCGCGCGTGATCCCGGCGTTGGCCACCAGCACCTCCACCCGGCCGAAGGCAGCCTCGATCTCGTCGAAGGCAGCGTCCACCTGGTCGGGGCGGGTCACGTCGCAGCGCACCGGCAGCAGGCGGGCGGCCTGGTCGGCGGGCAGGCCGTCCACCGGCGGGGGTGATCCCCTGTAGGTGGCGGCCACCCGGTCGCCCAAGGCGAGGAACCGGCGCGCACAGGCCAGCCCGATACCCCGGTTGCCCCCGGTGACGAGCACGACCCGACCGCTGGGTCCATCGTCTCCCGCCGGTGCGGCGTGCTCCTGGGCGCTCACGACGCCCACCGGACGACAGCACTGGCCCAGGACATGCCGGCCCCGAAACCGGAGAGGAGCAGGAGATCGCCGTCGGCGATCCGCTCTGTGCCCAGAGCGTCACACAGGGCGAGCGGGATCGACGCTGCCGACGTGTTGCCGGTGCGGTCGAGCACCACCGCGGTGCGTTGCGGAGGAATGCCGAGCCTCGCGCAGGACGCCTCGATGATCCGCAGGTTGGCTTGGTGTGGGACGAACAGGGCGATCTCCTCGACGGCAACTTTGGCTCTGCTCAGTGCCATGGTGGCCGATTCCACCGTGGCGCGGACGGCACGCCTGAAGATCTCGCGCCCGTCCATGGCCAAGGTCCCGCCATGGGGGCAGTACAGCAGGTCGTGGGCGCTGCCGTCGATCCCGAGGTCGTGGCTCAACAGGCCGGGGCCACCGTGGAGGGGGTCGGCGCCGCCGGTGGCTTCGATGAGCACGGCGGCAGCGCCGTCGGCGAAGATCACGGCGGTGGACCGGTCGTCCCAGTCGGTGATGCGCGACAGGCAGTCGGCGCCGACGACCAGGACGCGCCGGGCTCCGACGGCCAGAGACCCGTATGCCGCGACCAGCGCGTAGACGAAGCCCGCACATGCGCCGTTGACGTCCATGGCGCCCCCACCGAGGCCGAGGCGGTGGTGCACGATCGACGAGGTGTGCGGGACCGTCTCGTCCGGCGTGGTCGTCGCCAGGATCAGCATGTCGACGTCTTCGGGGCGGGTCCCGGCCTGTTCGAGCGCGTTACGGGCCGCCTCGGTGGCGAGATCGGCGACAGTCCCGCCGACGTGTCGCTCCCGGATGCCGGTGCGCTCGACGATCCAGGCGTCAGAGGTGTCGAGCCGCTGCTCCAGATCGCGGTTGGTGACGATGGTCGAAGGGAGCGCACTGCCCCAGCCGGTGAAGACTGCGGGTGGGGTCATCGGCATCGGCTCCTGGCGTGGCAACTGGGCGAAACGGGCTGGAACACGGTCGTCGCGTACGGCGGGCGGCGCACCTGCGGACAGACGCTCACCGCTCGTCCGGGGCAGCCCTGAGCCAGGCCACGGGCTGGCCCCCGACGACACGCTCGCCCGGGTGGACCAGGAAGCCGAGGACAGCGCCGCCGAACGGGCTGCGAACCTCGGCGGTCCCCACGGTGCCGATGGCGTCGCCGACCCCGATCGGCGGGGGTGACACCGCCGGTTCCACGACGGCCAGGGCTCCGGGGCCAGGGACGCATGCCAACCCGGGCTCGGGCTGGAACACCCCCGTCGCCGGAGCGACGACGACCCGGTCCGAGCCGGCCATGCGCTCGCCCTGGTGGGCGGCGGCATAGGCGTGCCACGAATCGGTGCCCGAGGCCGCGTCCACGACCACGTCGAGGTCGTCGGGGCCCGATATGGCCACGGCGCGGACGTCGGGCAGGGCCCGGCGGGCCAGGCCGGTGAGCACGCCCCCGGAGCCGACCTCCACGAGGACGGTGGCACCCAGGTCGGCCAGGGCGGCGAGCGTCTGGCGCCACCGGACCGGATTGCACAGGGCGGCGGACAGCAGCGCTGGCCACTCGGCGCCGTCCTGGTGGGCACGGGCGTCCACGTTGGCGACGACGGGGATGTCCGACGGGGCGAACCGGATGACGGCCAGCGCTTTGCGCAGGCGGTCCCGGGCCGGCGCCATCAGCTCGGTGTGGAACGCGCCAGCCACCGGTATCGGCAGCACCTTCCGGGCCCCGAGCTCCTTGGCCAGAGCGCCGGCTCGCTCCACGGCGTCACGCTCCCCGGCGATCACGACCTGCCCAGGAGCGTTGTAGTTGGCGACCCACACGGCGCCTTCGGCCCGACGGCATGCTGCGTCCACGCTGTCGTCGTCGGCGCCGAGGACGGCGGCCATGGTCCCCGGGCGAGCGTCGGCGGCCTCGTGCATGGCGGCGCCCCGCTCGGCCACCAGACGGACCCCATCCTCGAAGCCGAGCGCACCCGCGGCAGCCAGTGCGGTGTACTCGCCCAACGAGTGGCCTGCACACAGCATCGGCTCCAGGCCGACCCGCTCGATGGCGTCGAGAACGACCGAGCTGAGCACGAACGTTGCCATCTGGGCGTTGGCTGTCTCGGTGAGCTCGTGCTGGTCGGCGTCCAGCAGCAGATGCTGAAGGTCGCGCCCGGTGATTGCCGACGCTTCGCTCACCACCTCCCACGAAGGGTGGTCGACCCACGGGCGACCCATACCGGGCCGTTGCGATCCCTGCCCGGGGAAAGTGAATGCCAGCACCCCGTATGTCCTCCTGACTCGACCGGTTGGACCGTTCGGCACGCTCGTTGGTTACATCGTGTGCCCGTCCTGTGTGTGCCCGTCCTGTGTGTGCCCGTCCTGTGTGTGCCCGTCCTGTGTGTGCCCGTCCTGTGTGTGCCCGTCCTGTGTGTGCCCGTCCTGTGTGGAGCCGGGCGTGCGGCCGCACCGGCAGCGACGTTCGGCGCCGCTCGGGGCGTACCGGCCCCGGTCCATCGACCAGCTCGCAGGCGTGGACCGGGTGCCGTCGACCCGCCGCTCGGCGGGTACGGCCCGCCCGGGCGCTGTTGTGAAGGGATGCGCCCTGGCCTGCGACTGATGGTGCCACCGGCTGCAGCAGCCCCGGGCCCGAGCCTGCTGCAGCCGACGTGCCCGGAGCGGGACTTGAACCCGCACGCCCCGAAGGGCAAGGGCTTTTGAGGCCCCCGCGTCTGCCGATTCCGCCATCCGGGCGGCGGAGCAGGAGCCTAACCCGGGACCGACCGTCGGGCACAGACCGCCGTCGGCTGCTGGCTGGCCGTGCCAGCTGGTCGGCGGTCGTATGGTGGCACGTGGCCCAAGGACGGTACGGATCATCGCGGCAAGACCGCCTTCGGATGCATGGGGGTGTCTTCGGGCGCGGATGCCGGCGGCGGCGTCGGTGGGCAGGCACGTGAGCGGCCGGGGAGCCGGGGCCGCCAGCGGAGCCTCGGGGTTGGGCGGCGGAGCCCCTGGTGCTGCTGGCGGGGCCCGCCGGGCCTTTCGGATCGTGGCGGTGGACCTGCAGCGGTTGGACCTGCACCTCGCGGCCGGGCACCGGACCTCCTATGGCGAGGAGCGGTACCGGCCCGTTGTCCTGGCCCGGGTGGTGGTCGAGGGGGGCGACGTCGCTGGTGGTGCGGAGGGCTGGGGGGAGTGCGCGGCGCTGGCCGAGCCGACCTACGACGAGGAGTACGCCACCGGTGCGTGGGCCGTCCTGCGCGACCACCTCGGTCCACGGCTGCTGGGAGCCGAAGTGGTCACCGATGGAGACGTGATGCACACGTTGCATGGGGTCGGGCGGGTGCTCGGCGCCGTACGCGGCCACCGTATGGCCAAGGCGTGCCTGGAGATGGCCGTGGCCGACGCCGTGCTGCGGCGGTCGGGGCGTTCCCTGGCGTCCGCCCTCGGGGTCGAGACGACACACGTCGCCGCCGGTGCCGCCGTCGGGTTGCCCGTCGACCTGGGTCGGGCCCGCGACGAGGTGGCGGGCGCGGTGGCTGCCGGGTTCTCCAGGGTCCGGGTCAAGATCGCCCCGGGCTGTGACGTGGGCCCGGTTCGCTCGTTGCGCTCGAGCTTCCCCGACCTCGCTCTCCAGGTCGATGCCAACGGCGCGTACGGGCGCGACGGTGCCCGCGTGCTGGACGGGTTGGACGATCTCGGGCTGGCATGCGTCGAGCAGCCGCTCGACCCTGCCGACCTGCTCGGCCATGCGGAGCTGGTCCGGCGTTGGCGGACACCGGTGTGCCTGGACGAGTCCGTACGCGACGCGGCCGACGTCGACGTGGTGGCGGCGCTCGGCGCTGCCACTCTGATCTGCCTGAAGCCTGCCCGGCTGGGGGGTATCGGTCCGGCCGTCGACGCGCATCGGCGCGCCCGGTCGGCAGGCATCGGGCTGTGGTGCGGGGGCATGCTCCAGACGGCGCGGGGACGAGCGGTCGACGCCGCGGTCAGCGGCCTTCCCGGGTTCGTGCTGGCCGGGGACCTGGGGGCCGCGTCGCCGGCATTCGTCGAGCCCGACCCGTTCGGCGGCGTCGAGCTGCGCTCGGGCAGCGTGAAGGTGTACCAGGGTGCGGGTGTCGGCCCGCCTCCCGATGCCGACCGGCTGCGGGCCGTGACCGTCGAGGAGGTCTCGGTGGTCCGATGACAGCCTCGGTGGGCGCCGGTGCCGGTCGGCGCGCCCCGTCACCTACAATTCCCCGGTCATGCAGCGATCTGCGGTGGAGCGCTCGCTCCGGGACGTCCACGCCCGGCTGGTGAAGGCCAGGCAGGATCTGGCCGTCATCGACGAGCAGCTCATGAGCGTCGTCGACGCCGCCGACGACGCTCGGCTACGGTCACTTGTGTCAGAGACGCCCATCGCCGCGCACGAGTCGAGCGACGCGCAGCGCCACGCTGACGCGTTCACCCGGGCGCGGCGATCGCTGGTGGATCTGATCGGTGAGCTCGAGCGGAGGCAGGACGAGCTGCTCGGCAAGCTGGTCGTGGACTGACGACGGGCGCGGAGCGGGCGGCGGGAACCTCCCGGGGAGGTCCCGTCGATGGAGCGGGCTTCGGTCAGAGGGCACAGCGGGCGAGTGGCCGGGAGCGGCCTCGACGACCGGTCCCGGTGGTCGGGGCCGGCGCAAGGGATCCGAACGAGGAGCAAGACCATCTCCATGGCACGACGTGTCGTCATCGCAGAGGACGAGGCCATCATCCGGCTCGACCTGAAAGAGATCCTGCAGGGCGAGGGCTACGAGATCGTCGGCGAGACGGGCCGAGGCGACGAGGCCGTCGACCTGGTGCGCGACCGGCGCCCGGACCTCGTGATCCTGGACATCAAGATGCCCGGCATCGACGGCATCGAGGCAGCCCGTCGGATCACCGCGGACATCCGGGTGCCGGTCCTGATCCTGACCGCCTTCAGCCAGCGGAACCTCATCGAGGATGCGCGGGACGCGGGTGTGGCTGCCTACCTGGTGAAGCCGTTCCAGCGCGGCGAGCTGGTCCCGGCCATCGAGGTGGCCGTCGCCCGGTTCGAGGAGCTGCGGGCCATCGACGAGGAGCACGCCAGCGGGCAGGACGGCACCCTCGAGGACAAGCTCGAGACGCGGCGGGTGGTGGACCGGGCCAAGGCCGTGCTGATGGACGAGCACGGGCTCACCGAGGCGGATGCCTTCTCGTTCGTCCAGCGGACGGCCATGGGCAGGCGCACCCGGATGCGCCAGGTCGCCCAGGAGGTTCTGGACGGGACCCTGGTCCCCTGAGAGGCTCAGCGCAACGGCGCGCCGGGCTCGTCGACACCCAGGCGTCGCACCGCGGTGTTGGCGTCGTCGTGGAGGCAGTCCAGCCTGCACGTCGTCCTCTGCGTCGCGCTGCTCGCCTGGATGCCCGGCTCGCCGGTCCGCCCTGCGGCTCCGCTGGGTCTCCGAGCCATTTCGCGCTGGGGTGTTTCGGTGTCAGGATGCGACGACGCGGCGCCGCCGACCGCGGTGCGGGTCGATGGCCGGGGCCTGCTGTCGACAGCACCATGACCATGGGAAGAAGACCGCCGGTACGTGGCATGCAGAACGCCTGCACGTACGGATCGAAAGGGGGAAGGGGAGCCGTGCCCGCATCACAGGCACCGCGCCCCTGACTGCCAGTGCCTGACGTGGGACCGATCTACCTGCTCGACGGCAGCTCGCTGGTCTTCCGGGCGTTCTTTGCGCTGCCCGAGGACCTGGCCACGTCGTCTGGAACGGTCACGAACGCCGTGCACGGGTTCACGTCGATGCTCATCACGCTGCTACGGGACCACGGGCCAGGCGGGATGGCGGTGGCGTTCGACCGCCCCGCCCCCACGTTCCGCGACGAGATCGTCCCGGACTACAAGGGGAACCGGCCTGCGGTCCCTGACCTGCTGAGGCCCCAGTTCGACCTGGTCCGGGCCGTGCTGGACGCCCTGGGGATCGTCCGGGTGGACCTGGAGCGCTACGAGGCCGACGACATCCTGGCCACGTTGGCGACCGCGGCTCGCGACGCCGGACGCGACGCGGTGGTCGTCACCGGCGACCGGGACTGCTTCCAGCTGGTCGAGGATCCTCACGTCACGGTGCTCTACACCCGCCGGGGTCTGTCGGACACCGTCCGCTACGACGAGGCGGGCATCGAGGAGCGATACGGGGTGCCGCCGTCGCGCTACCCGCTGCTCGCCGCGCTGCGTGGTGACCCGTCGGACAACCTGGCAGGCGTGCCCGGTGTCGGCGACAAGACAGCGGCCAAGCTTGTGACCGCCTACGGAAGCCTCGACGGCATCTTCGAGCACGTCGCCGACTTGAGCCCCAAGCTCCGCGCCAGCGTGGGGGCATCGGAGGACCTGGTTCGCCGCAATGCGCAGGTCATCCCCCTCGTCCGCGACGTACCCCTCGATGTCGGGATCGCCGATCTCGGCCTCGGCCGGTGGGACGTGGAGGAGGCCCGCCGGATCTTCGCCGAGCTCGAGATGAACGGCGCGTGGCAACGGCTCGCCCCGCTGCTGCAGGCCGGGGGCGTGCATCGGGGGTCGCCGGGCGACGCGGGGGCGCGCCGGGAAGGCGACGGCAGCGGGGTCGAGCCTGCCGGTGTGGTGCCCCACCCGGCGGGGATCATCGTGGGCCGGACCGAGCCGAGCGCCTGCTCCGCCATCGACCGGGTGGCCGAAGGCGCCGCTGCGTTGGCCTTGGGTGGGCGCTGGGCCGGGGAGCCCGGACGCGCTCCGCTGCTCGGTCTCGCCGTGGGCTGCGTCCGGGACAGCGGTGTTGGTGACGGCGGCGGTGACGGCGCAGACAGCGCCGGACTGGAGCTCGGCCCGGTGGCATGGCTCCCAGCCGAGGTGCTCACGCCGGCCGGCCGCGTGGTGGAGCGCGTCGCCGCGCTCGTGGGCCCGACGGGCCTGCCCGTGCTCGGTCACGGCGTCAAGGAGCTGATGCGGAGCCTGCTGCCCCTCGGGATCGACGCGACGAGGCTGCGCATCGACACCGCTGTTGCCGCATTCCTCCTGGAGCCCGACCGGGGGCGCGCCGGGATCGGGGAGCTGGCGCGGCGGTGGCTCAGCCTCGACATCCCTGCAGAGGCGAGCGGGCAGCAGTCGTTGACGGGGATGGACCCCACCACGGGCAGCGCTGCTGTCGAGAGAGCCGCCACGGACGCCGCCGCCGAAGGGGCTGCCGAAGACGGCGCTGGTGTCGACGACGTCGTCGCTGGTTCCGGTGACGAGCTGGCCGGGGTCGTCGGTGACGAGCTGGCCCTGGTCACCGCCCTGGTCGGACCGATCGAGCACGCGCTCCAGGCCGACGGGCTCCAGGCGCTGCACCGGGATGTGGAGCGTCCCTTGGTCCGGGTCCTGGCGAGGATGGAGGTCGCCGGCATCGGCGTGGACGTCGGTGAGCTGCGCAGGATCGCCGAGGAACTGGCCGGGGAGTGCAGCACGCTCGAAGCGGAGGTGCAGCGATGGGCGGGCGAGGAATTCAACGTGAACTCCACTCCGCAGCTGCGCCACGTCCTGTTCGAGGTGCTCGGGCTCACGCCGGGGAAGAAGACCAAGACCGGCTACTCCACCGATGCGCAGACCTTGGAGCGCCTGCGCGATGCCCATCCGATCGTGGGCGCCCTGCTGCGGTACCGCGAGGTCGAGAAGCTCCGCTCCACCTACGGCACACCGCTGATCGACGAGGTGGCGCCCGACGGGCGGATCCACGCCACCTTCCACCAGACCGTGGCCCGGACCGGGCGGTTGTCGTCGGACCGGCCAAACCTGCACAACATTCCGGTGCGGACACCGGAGGGGATGGTCCTGCGCCGTGCGTTCGTGCCGGCGCCGGGGACTCGCCTGCTGGTCGCGGACTACGACCAGATCGAGCTGCGCGTGATCGCCCACCTGTCCGACGACCCCGGCCTGCTGGCTGCCTTCGCCGAGCGACGCGACGTGCACCGGTCCACCGCCGCCCGTGTCTTCGGGGTGCCTGAGCAGGATGTGACCTCCGCGCAGCGCAACCGGGCGAAGATGGTGTCCTACGGGCTCGCCTACGGCATGGAGGCCTACGGCTTGGCCCAGCGCCTGGCCATTCCCACTGAGGAGGCCCGCGGTATCCTGGATGCGTACTTCGACGCCTTCCCGTCCGTGCGCGCCTACATGGAGCGGACCGTGGCCGAGGCGAGGGCTACCGGGTACACGCTGACCGCCTTGGGGCGGCGACGCCCGCTGCCGGACCTGCTGTCAGGCAACCGTGGGCTGCGCCAGGCCGCCGAGCGCCAGGCGATGAACGCGGGGATCCAGGGGTTGGCGGCCGACCTGTTCAAGCTGGCCCTGGTGCGGATCGACGACGCCGTGCAGGCCGCTGCGCTGGCGGCGCGCCTGGTCCTGCAGGTCCACGACGAGGTGCTGCTCGAAGTGCCCGGCGACGAGGAGATGCAGGTGGGTGCGCTGGTGGTCGACACCATGGTCGGGGTCGGCGCCACCGTGGGGCTGCGGGTGCCTCTCGACGTGAGCGTCGGGTGGGGCGACTCGTGGGCTGGCGCCAAGCGATAGCATGTCGTGTCGGCCGCCACCGGCGGTCGGTCCGCGCACGCTCGATGCGCAGGTCCCGAAGGTCCCCCGAAAGCGAGTAGCGAACCTCCATGTCCGACGTCGCTGCCGGCTCCGCCGGCGCACCCGATCCGGTGGCACCGGCCGGCTTGCCGGTCGACGACACCGCCCCGGCCGAGCACACTGCTCTGGCTGCCCCCGTCTCCATCCCGGCTCCCGCCGCTCCTCCGGCTTCCGCTCCCGCCGGCATCGCGGCAGTGGGTGCCGTGGCCTTGGCCGAGCCGATGGGGAGCTTCGACGCCGAGGGCAACTACGTGCCCCGGTCGATCGTGGCCGACGACCTCGATCAGGCGTCGCTCGACGCCGCCATCGCCGCCAGCATCGTCGAGTTCGACGACGGCGACATCGTCGAGGGCACGGTGGTGAAGATCGACAAGGACGAGGTCCTGCTGGACATCGGGTTCAAGTCCGAGGGTGTCATCCCCTCGCGCGAGCTGTCGATCCGCAACGACGTCAACCCCGAGGAGATCGTGTCGCTCGGGGAGCAGATCGAGGCACTGGTCCTGCAGAAGGAGGACAAGGAAGGGCGGCTCGTCCTTTCGAAGAAGCGGGCGCAGTACGAGCGCGCGTGGGGCACGATCGAAAAGCTGAAGGAGACCGACGGCGTCGTCCGCGGGCCGGTGATCGAGGTGGTCAAGGGCGGTCTGATCGTCGACATCGGCTTGCGGGGCTTCCTGCCCGCGTCGCTGGTGGAGCTGCGGCGCGTCCGCGAGCTGCAGCCGTACGTGGGCCGGAGCATCGAGGCGAAGATCATCGAGCTCGACCGCAACCGGAACAACGTGGTGCTGTCCCGTCGGGCGTGGCTCGAGGAGACCCAGCGGGAGCAGCGCGGCGACTTCCTGGCCAACCTGAAGCCGGGCGAGCGCCGACGGGGCACGGTGTCGTCGGTCGTCAACTTCGGTGCGTTCGTCGACCTCGGCGGCATGGACGGGCTCATCCACGTCTCCGAGCTCTCGTGGAAGCACGTCGACCACCCGTCGTCGGTGGTGTCGGTCGGCGACGAGGTCGAAGTCGAGGTGCTCGACGTGGACCTCGACAAGGAGCGCATCAGCCTGTCGCTCAAGAACACGCAGACCGATCCCTGGCAGGAATTCGCCGACAGCCACCAGGTGGGCGAGCTCGTCTACGGGCGGATCACCAAGCTGGTGCCCTTCGGCGCCTTCGTGCAGGTCGGGGACGGCATCGAAGGTCTGGTGCACATCTCGGAGATGGCGGTGCACCACGTCGACCTGCCCGAGCAGGTGGTCACCCCGGGCGAGGAGCTGTGGGTGAAGATCATCGACATCGACCTGCAGCGGCGGCGGATCAGCCTGTCGATCAAGCAGGCGGCCGAGGGCGGCGAGGTCTCCGAGGAGTACCGCGAGGCGTTCGGCGAGCATGCCTACGACGAGCACGGCAACTACATCGGCTACGACTACGGCGTCGCCGAGTTCACCCCGGAGACCGAGGCGCAGGCCGCCTGGGCGGACTTCCAGGGCGAGCCGGGCGATGCGCCGGCCGAGGGCGACACCGGGGCGGATGGCGGTCTCGCTGCGCCTGACGTTGCTACAGAGGCTGCTCCTGACGCCGTGACCGGGATCGACGAGGTCGACGGGACGGCCGGCTGAACCCCGGGCTCCGGGGCGGGCGATCCGGGCTCGTGCCCGAGGCTCGGCCAGTACCGGTGCTTGCGGCTGGTGTGCCGGGCATCGACCCTGGTGGCTCTGCCGTCGTCCCGGGCTCGGGTCGACGGCAGGTGACGGCCCGCTGGCGTCGTGGCGTGCCGTGGCTGGCCATGGCGTTCGTGCCGTGGGTGGTGGGCCGGGTGGTGGTCGTCGGCATGCTGGCCGTCGCCCACCTGCTGGTCTCCCACACGCATCCCGACGCGGCAACCGTCTTCCGGGTCCATCAGGGTCTGCTGGGTTGGGACGCCGGCTGGTACGACACCATTGCCCGCGTCGGCTACGGGGGTGCCGGGCACCAGTCGCTCCGGTTCTGGCCGCTGTTCCCACTGTTGGGTCGCGCCGTCGGCCTGCTCCCAGGCGTGGGTCCCGGCGTCGGCGTGGTGGTGGTGGCCAACGTGTCGGCGTTGGCGGGCATCGCGCTGGTCGCTCGGCTGGCCGATCTCGAGACGGGAGCTACCGCCACTGCCCGGCGAGCGGCGTGGCTCATGGCTGTGGTGCCGCCGGCGTTCGTCTACGTGATGGGCTATGCCGAGGGCACGCTGCTGGTCTGCACCGCCGGTGCGTTGCTGGCGCTGCGCCAGCGCCGGTGGTGGTGGGCCGCCGCGTTGGGGGTGCTCGCCGGCCTGACCCGGCCGCTGGGCATCGTCCTGGTGGCTCCGGCGCTGGTGGAGGCGGGCCGACCGTGGTGGGAGCCGCTGTGGGTACGGTGGCGACGACCGATCCGAGCGCCGGGGCGCGGCCCAGGCGGTGAGACGGCGCCCGGCGGCGGTGGCGCTGGCATGGCCGGCCGGGCAGGGGCGCAGCCGACCGGGACACCAGCGGTGGAGGAGCTGCGGGCAGCGGCGCCGCGGGTTGGGCTGCCCGACCTGGTGGGGCGGGTGGCGTGTGTGGGGGCCCCCGTCGCCGGGTTCGGAGCATTCTTGGTGTGGTGCGCGGTCCGCTACCACGACGGCCTGGCCCCCATTCGGATCCAGCAGCGCAGCTCGCTGCACGGGCACCTCGCCGACCCGATCGTCACCGTGTGGCACGACGCATCGGGCCTGCTGCACGGTCACCACCTGGGGGAGGGGCTGCACGTCCCATGGGTGCTCCTGGCCGTCATCCTGCTGGTGGTGGCGTTCCGCCGGCTCCCGGCGAGCTACGGGATGTTCGTGGCCGGCATCCTCGTCGCCGCGCTGAGCGGACCGAACCTGGACTCGTTCGAACGGTACGCGCTGTCGGCGTTTCCGCTGGTCGTCGTGGGCGGGTCCCTCACGGCTTCGGCCCGGGTGGAGCGGGTGGTGCTGGTGGTCGCCGTCGCCGGTCTTGCTGCCTACGCGCTCCTCGCGTTCACGAACATCCTGGTCCCGTGACGGCGTGCGGCACCCCACACCGGTGGCGGTCGCCGTTGGCCTGCCTGGCGAACCGATATCCTGCGCAGGCGCGTCCGTGGCACGCGGCGACCTGGCGGCACGAAGGTGGCGGACCCCGCCGCACGAGCTCGACCGGGTCGATGCGATGCCAGCTCGGCCTGGGGGCGCCGCAGCGGTGCACGATCGACATCGGCGGTGGTCTCGAAGGAGCAACGAGTGGAAGCTGATAGCAACCGCCAGTCGGCGCCGAGCGCCGTGGGTTTGCCGTCAGGCGCCGGTATGGACCCGGTCGTGATCGTCGGAGCCGGCCCGGCGGGGCTCACGGCCGCCTACGAGCTGGTGAAACGGGCGCATCCGGTCGTGGTGGTCGAGGCCGACGACACCGTGGGTGGTATCAGCCGAACCGTCGAGCGCGACGGCTGGCGGTTCGACATCGGGGGTCACCGGTTCTTCACCAAGGTGCGGCCGGTGGAAGACCTGTGGCACGAGATCCTCCCTGCCGAGGATCTCCTGCTACGCCCGCGTCTCAGCCGGATCTACTACGACGGCAAGTTCTACGCCTACCCGATCAAGCCCCTCAACGCGTTGCGCAACCTCGGCCTCGTCGAAGCGGTGCGCTGCATGGCCTCGTACCTGGCGGCGAAGGTGCGCCCGCCCGCCAACCAGGACACGCTCGAGGGCTACGTGGTGGCGAACTACGGCTGGCGGCTCTACCGGCACTTCTTCAAGACCTATAGCGAAAAGGTGTGGGGCGTGCCGCCCTCGGAGCTGTCGGCCGACTTCGGCGCGCAGCGGATCAAGGGCATGTCCCTGTTCCAGGCTGTGTGGGAGCCGGTTCGGGCGCAGATCCTGGGGGGCCGCCAGGACAAGCAGAAGGTCGTCACCAGCCTGATCGAGGAGTTCCAGTACCCGAAGCTCGGACCGGGGATGATGTGGGAGCGCTGCCGGGACCTGGTGGTGGCGGCCGGCGGCGACGTCCGCATGTCCTGCGAGGTGGTGGCCGTCCACCGTGGACCGGAGGGGGCGAGCGCCGTCACCGCCCGGGGCCCCGGCGGGGACACGCGCCTGCCAGCCTCGCATGTCATCTCGTCCATGCCGTTCTCCGCGCTGGTCCGGGCCATGGACCCGCCCGCCCCGGCCGAGGTGCAGGCTGCAGCGGACCGGCTCCACTACCGCGACTTCCTGACGGTGGCTCTCGTCGTCCCGCACGAGCGCGGCTTTCCTGACAATTGGATCTACATCCACTACCCGGGGGTCAAGGTCGGGCGGATCCAGAACTTCGGATCCTGGTCGCCGTACATGGTGAAGGAGGGCAGGACCTGCCTGGGGATGGAGTACTTCGTCTTCGAGGACGACGAGCTGTGGTCCGCTTCCGACGACGATCTGGTGGCCCTGGCGCGCTCCGAGCTGGCCAGGATCGGTCTGGTCGACGAGGCAGACGTCGAGACGGGCTACGTGGTCCGGGTCCCGAAGGCCTACCCGGTGTACGACGAGGACTACCAGGACGCGGTGGCCGTCATCCGGAAGTGGGTCGAAGCCGAAGTCCCCAACGTGCATCCGGTGGGCCGCAACGGCATGCACCGCTACAACAACCAGGACCACTCGATGTACACAGCCATGCTGACGGTCGAGAACATCGCCGGAGGTTCGGTGCACGACATCTGGTCCGTGAACGTGGAGAAGGAGTACCACGAGGACTCCGGCGTTCCGGGACCTGGCGAGGACGGCAGCACAAGCACAGCTCGAGCGATCGGGGGAACCGGGCGTGATGCCCCCGTCCTGCACAGGCGGCAGGCGGGGGCCGGCCCTGGAGCGCCGGCTCGGTGACAGCGCCCGCGCCGAGCAGGATGCGGGGCACCGCCAGCTCCAGCGTGCTCGACCGCGACAGTGCTCCGGTCGGCCGGACCCCGGCGGGCCGAGCCGGGCTGTGGCGTCTGGTCCGCGCGTTTCGCGACGAGCAGCGTGACCCGGACCGCTTCTACCGGCTGCTCGCTGCCGACACCGTTGCCCTGGTCGACGCGCTCCACCCCGTGGCCGGTTCGCTCCTGGTCGATGTCGGGAGCGGACCGGGCGACCTGGCCGAAGCCTTTCGGGACGCGGGTGCAGCGGCGATCGCCGTGGACGTCGACTGGGACGAGATGCATTGCCGCCAGCGATCCCTGGAGCTGGCCGTGCTGGGAGACGGGGCGCGCATGCCGTTCCCCGACGGGTCGTTCGATCTGGCGTGCTCCTCGAACGTGCTCGAGCACGTTCGCGACCCGCTGGCCGTCGTCGCCGAGATGGTCCGAGTGACCCGGCCCGGCGGCTTGGTCTTCGCCAACTACACCTTGTGGCTGAGCCCGTGGGGTGGGCACGAGACCGCACCATGGCACTACGTCGGCGGTGCCCGCGCCCTCCGGCGCTACGAGCGCAGGCACGGCGCTTCGCCGAAGAACCGCTTTGGATCGTCGCTCTTCCCCATGGGTGGACGGAGGTTCCTCGGCCAAGTGCAGGCGTTGCCCGGTGTGACCCTGGTCGACGCCTTCCCCCGGTACTACCCGCGGTGGGCTCGCATCCTGGTGGCGCTGCCGGGCGTCGGTGAGGTCCTGACCTGGAACCTGGCGATCGCACTGCGCCGGGATGGCGACGGGCAGCCTCGTGTGCCGGACCGTCCGTGAGGTGCCGAGCGCCGGTAGCATTCGGCTGGCGGGAGCGCCGGGATGGTCAGGTGGCGGAACCCGGACCGGCCGAGGGGGCGGTCCGGACGGTGAGGGGTAGGGGTTGACAACCCGAGGAGATGAGGACGCCCGAGCCTCGGTGGTCGCTGCTGCGGCCGCACCGCTGCCGGGCAGGTCGTCGGACCCGGTCGGGTCCGGCCCGGTACCGGCATCTCGCCGCCCCGGCAGCCGGCAGCCGGCCGTTCGCCTGCGACGGGTGGGCGTACCGTCGGTCAGCAAGGGGGCCGAGCAGGCCGGTTCCCAGGGTGTCGGCTCGTCGCCGGACGCGGACCGGCGCCGGGCCGGGCCAACGCGGCCGGACGCACGGCCGGTGCCAGGCCCGCAGTCGGTGCCAGACGCACGGTCGGAGCCAGGCACACGGTCGTTGCAGGACGTGTTGGATCGAGCGGAGCGCGTAGGGCTGCAACGAGTGGAGCTGGTGGCCTGGCGGGACCTGGACGACCCCGAGGCCGGAGGGTCGGAGCTCCACGCCCACCGCATCGCCGCGTTGTGGGCGGGAGCAGGACTGGATGTCCACCTGTCGACGTCGGCGGTGCCCGGCGGGCCCGTCACGGTCCACCGTGACGGCTACACGGCGGAGCGACGGTCGGGCCGGTACGCGGTCTTCCCGCGGACCGTGGCTCGCAACGTGCTCCGGCCTCGCCCGGGGCGCGACGGGTTGGTCGAAGTCTGGAACGGCATGCCGTTCCTGTCGCCCGTCTGGGCGCGGTGCCCACGGGTCGTCTTCCTCCACCACGTGCACGCCGAGATGTGGCGGATGGTGCTGCCACGCGTGCTGGCAACGGCCGGGGATCTGCTCGAGCGCCGGTTGGCGCCGTACCTGTACCGGGGAAGCCGGGTCGTCACCCTGTCGGAGTCGTCCCGGTCGGAGATCGTGTCGATGATGGGGTTGCTCGCCGATCGCGTGACGGTCGTGCCGCCCGGTGTCGATGCCGCGTGCACCCCAGGCGGGCCGAAATCCCCGGATCCCCTGGTCATCGCCGTTGGCCGGCTGGTGCCGGTCAAGCGCTTCGACCGGCTGATCGAGGTCCTGGCGACACTGCGGCGCCGTCACAGCCGTCTCCGAGCGGTGATCGTCGGCGAGGGCTACGAGCGTGAGCACCTCCAGGCGCTGGTCCACGTGGCCGGGGCCGGCGAGTGGATCGACATGCCGGGCCGGCTCGCGGACGAGGATCTCATCGCCCTGTACCGCAGGGCGTGGGCCCTGGTGAGCCACTCGCAGCGCGAAGGATGGGGTATGACGATCACCGAGGCCGCCGCGTGCGGCACGCCTGCGGTCGTGTCCCGGATCGCCGGGCACACCGACGCCGTGGAGGATGGCCGTACCGGGGTGCTGGTCGACGACACGTCCGCCATGGTCGTCGCGCTCGACGCGGTGCTGAGCGACGAGGCCTATCGCAACCAGCTGGCGCGGGCTGCATCGGAGCGCGCCCGGGAGCTCACGTGGGAGGCCACCGCCGCCGGCACGCTCGACGCGCTGGTTGCCGAGGCGGAAGCCGCCGCTCGCCGGTAGGGCTGGAGCCGGTGCGCCGGCCTGGTCGATCTCGCGGGTCCGCCGGTAAGGCTGACGGCGGTCCGCCGGTAGGGCTGACGGCGGTCCGCCGGTAGGGCTGGTGCCCGGCCGCCCGTTGGGCTGGTGCCCGGCCGCCCGTTGGGCTGATGCCGGGCCGCCAGCGACGTTGATGCCGGTTCGTCCGTTGGGCTGACGGCGGTCCGCCGGCTGGGACTGATCCCGCCGCTCCACGTGGCGGGGGAGCGGGTCACCCTCCTCCGGGTGCCGGTGGGGGCGGATCGCCTGCTCCCGGGGTCTCGCTGGGCCACGGCACCCGAGCGAGGGCGTCGTCGAGCACGCCGCCGGCTCGGTGCACGGTGGTCCGTGCAGCGCCCGACCGCCGGCTGTCGGCACGTCGCCTGGCGATCTCCACCACCGCGTCAGCGCCGAGCACGGTGACGGCGGCCCACGCCAGTGGGCTCGACAGACCCAGGTGCTGGGCCCAGGACCCGCCGGCGGACACCGGGTCGGTTGCCTGGCCGTGGACGAGCGCCACGATCATGGCCACACCGGCCCCCACTGCACCGAGCGCCAGGACGGCCCGGCCGCGGGGCACCAGCACGGTGACGGCGACGGCCGCGGCGACCAGCACCCCGATCAGCGGCTGGCTGACCGCCGCCGCACCGGCGCCGCAGCCGACGACGAGGAGCGCCCGACGCAGCGGTGACAGCGCCGCCAGGCTCGTCGCTGGTGCGGCCCACCACAGGATCGGTCGGGTCGGGCCCCCGGGGTACCCGGTGTCGCTCTCGGGGGGCAGGCCGATCGTGGGGCGGTCAGACGCAGCTGGCTTCCGGCCCAGCCTTTCGCCGACGGTCGCTGCCGTCGGCGACGCCAGACGGCGAAGGACCCGCCAGCGCGCCCGCTGCCAGCGCCGATCGGGGACCGCTGCCACCGCCACGCAGGCCACAAAGCCGAGGAGCGACAGGGCCAGGGCGACGTCGACGATGTGCTGAGGCGCAAAGGTCAGGGTGATGGTGGCGGCGCCGCCGTGGAGCGCGTCGGCAAGCTGGGCCGGGCTGACGAGCCACCCGTTGGCGAAGCCGTCGACGAGGGTGGGGGTGCCCAACGACGGCCCGCCGGCAACGGATGCCGTCCAGCCGCGGTTGATGCTCTGGCCGAGG
>JAJZLP010000179.1 GCA_021803325.1 Actinomycetes bacterium | reverse complement strand
GCGGCACCCCGCCATCCAGCGGCCCCGCCGTCCCCCGGTCCCCCCGTGCCGCAAGCTGACCGCACGCCAGCCTCGACATCCCCGACGGTGTGCGGTCCCTCGCCCGCCTCGACGTCTTCGACGGTGTCCGGTCCTTCGCCGGCCCCGACGTCCCCCGGTCCCCCCGTGCCGCGAGCTGACCGCATGCCCGCCTCGACGTCTTCGACGGTGTCCGGTCCCTCGCCCGCCCCGACGTCCTCACACCGCCCGGCAGCCCTGACGGTGCCCGATCCCCCTCGGGCTGCGAGCTGGCCGCACGCTGCGTCGATCTCCACCCCGCGCGTGGAGCGAATGGTGGCGTTCACACCCAGGCGAAGGAGGCGGTCCCGGAACCCGCGCACGACGTCCGGCTGGCTCCCGCGCACGGGATAGCCCGGCGTGGGGTTGAGGGGGATGAGGTTGACGTGCGCGCCGAGCGGGCGAGCGATCGCAGCCAGCTCGACGGCGTCTGCGGCGCCGTCGTTGACGTCAGCGATGAGGGCCCATTCGAACGACAGCCTTCGGCTGGTCCGACGCACGTACTCGGCGCAGGCATCGACCAGGGTGCTGAGCGGGTACCGGCGGTTGATGGGCACGAGCTGGTCGCGTCGCTGGTCGTTGGCCGCGTGCAGGGACACCGCAAGGTTCACTGGCACCCCCGTGGCAGCGAGCCGACGGATGCCCGGCACGACACCAACCGTCGACACGGTGACGTGCCGTGCCGAGATGCCCATGTCGCGCACGACGCGCAGCACGGCCGGCCAGACCCGGTCGAAGTTGGCAAGCGGCTCCCCCATCCCCATGAGGACCACGTTCGACAGGCGACGGGGGCGTGCCGCGGCGACAGCCCGGGCCACCTGCTCCACGATCTCGCCGACCGACAGGTGCCGGCGAAAACCCCCCTGCCCGGTGGCGCAGAATTGGCAGGCCATGGCGCAACCTGCCTGGGTGGAGACACACACCGTGGCTCGATCCGGATAGCGCATCAGAACGGTCTCGATCAGGGCGCCGTCGTGCAGCTCCCACAGCCACTTGACGGTGTCTCCTCCGTCGGCGCTTCGCTCCACGGAAGGTCGCAGGGCTGCGGGCAGCCGCGCCCCGAGTTCTGCCCGGAGCGTCGCGGGGAGCTCGGTCATGGCCTCGGGCCACACCACCCGCCGGTAGAGACCGTCCCACACCTGCTGGACCCGGTATGCCGGTTCGCCGGCCAGCAGCACGGCGAGCTGCTCCCGGTCGACGTCGTAGGCGGTGGACACCCCTCCAGCGTACGGCGCCGGTCCTCCTTCACGACCGGGCTGCTTCACGACCAGCTGGTGCTGCGCTGCCCCACCACCAGCCGGTGCTCCATCACGACCGGCCGGTGCGGCCCTAGGCTGGCGGCCGTGCGACGAGCGCGGCGGGGGCGGCTGTCGGGGCCCCAGGCGGTCCCGGACAGTGGCGAGCTCACCGTGGTGCTGGCGGCATGGGCCGGGACGCGAGTGGAGGAGATCCTGAGCGGCCAGGTCGAACTGCCTGTCGACTACCTGCAGGAGCACGACGAGTGGGTGCTGGTGCTGAGTGGCGGCGGCCGACTGACCGTGGGCGCCGACCACTTCGACCTCGGCGTCGGCGACTGGCTCCTGCTCCCGGGAGGCGTGCCCCACCGGCTGGAGCACATGGAGCCCGGCACCCGATGGCTGGCGGTCCACGGACAAGGTCCATCGGGGCAGCAGGTGCCCGGCGACCGCCGCCCGACGAACGCGGGCGGCGGTCCGACCCAAGCCCGGCGTGCGGTGCCTGTCGTCCGACGGCCGCGCAGACCATCCCAGCCGTGACGCTCAGGCGGCTGTCGCCGCCTGGAGCGCGGCCGGCTGGACCTGCGCATGGCCCGGCTCGAGCCCGGAGGGCACCTCCGTCTCGGCGCCAAACCCAGGGACACGACTCCGGTGTGCCGGCATCCCAGCTGCGCCGGCTACGGCCTACCGGCGTTTGTGCCGGCATCCCAGCTGCGCCGGCTACGGCCTACCGGCGTCGATCCATTCCGTCACACGGGCGTCGCCGATCCGACGGGCCGTCGGCATGTCAGCCCAGGCCCGGAAACGGTCCTTCTCCTCGGCGTCGAGCTGCGAGAACAGCGTCGGGACACCGGTGCGACCGCCTCGACGGGACTGTCCGGTGCGTCCCTGGCCTCGGGTCTGGCTCGGCCGCCCTGCAGCCCGCGCCTTGTCCACGTACGGCGCGATGGCCTTGCGCAGCGCAGCGGCGTTCTTCTTGTTGAGGTCGATCTCGAAGGTCTTGCCGTCGATACCGAAGACCACGGTCTCCT
The DNA here is from genome assembly GCA_021803325.1 of Actinomycetes bacterium. Lineage (GTDB taxonomy): Bacteria > Actinomycetota > Acidimicrobiia > Acidimicrobiales > UBA8190 > JAJZYI01. Next base: position 1,988 of record JAJZLP010000179.1, on the reverse strand, counting down.
CGGCGTCGCCGCCATCGATGTCGTCAGTCAATTTCACGATCACTGTCTGGGCCATGACCGTGAACCCTACAGCAGCCGCCGCAGCAGTGGTCTCACGACACGAGCCGTGTCGATCCATCGGTCCGAGACACTCGGCTCCAGTGGTCGCTGCACGGCATCTGTCGCCGATCTGATGGGCCCAATCCGTGCTGGTCCTGCACTTGTACCAGGACATGCGCTGCCGATGAGATCAACGCTCCCAGAGAGGCGGGCTCGGCGAGTGCCGAGTCATGCAACCATTCAGGTGGTGGTGGGCGGGACGGGTAGCGGCGGGCATTCGGGCGGGCGCGCTGAGGTAGCTGTTGGTGGCGGGCAAATAAAGGTGTGGATGCTGGTTGGCGGGGGTTGTGGTAGCCGCTCGATGCGGCGTGCGAGGTGGGGGTCGGTGGGTGTCAGGTGGTGGCGGGGGGGTATCCAGGCGTCGCCGCGAAACAGCCGGCCGAGGCCGCCAAGGCCGTGTGTGCGTGCGGTGGCGAGGTAGGAGCCGATCACGGCGACGTGTCGGGCGTGGTCCTCGGATTGGAAGCAGCCGCTGATCTTCCGGTGCATAAACCGGCCCTCCGGGGAAGGGCTCGGCCCTTCGGACCTCGGTCAAAGAAGAGTGTACCGGCTCTCGCCTGCAGTTTCGTCCTAGCTCGTCTGTCAGCCGAAGGCCGGTGAACCGATAGTTTCGCCATGCGGAAGCTGCATCCCGCCTCATTGTTCGTGACGGGGACGGCCGGTCGGACGCGAAGCGGGTCGCTTCACTGCGCCGGTTCCGCAGCGCGACGGCGAGGTTGTAGGACTTGCATTCCAGCGAGTTGCGGTCTCTATCGTCTCCGGTCGCCAGGGGCGGGTTCGCGGCGAGGCCTTCTGCGACAAGGGTGTCATCGGAGGAGAGGAACGGCGTGCGTTTCCGGCGGCCGAGGGTGCTCTTGCCGACGTCACTGCGCTTGCCCGAGGCTCTCCACGACGCGCTGTTCGTCGCCACCAAGCTGGGCACGGACTTCTCGGTGAGTGCTGCCACCCGAAAGGCCCTGGCCGAACGGATCCGCGGCTTCGCCCGCCAGGCGGCGTTCAACGCGCGCTTCGTTGCATCCCCCGACGACACGCCGAGGCTTGCGGGGGTGGCCAAGCGGCGGGTGTCGGGCACCGACCACCCCGCAGCCAGCGAGCCGGGCCTGGTCGACGAGGTCGCCGCCGAGATCGAGCACCGCGAACCCGGCTGGGCGTTGATCGCCCTCGACGACGCCACCTTGGACCGGCACGACGCCGACAGAGCCGCCGAGCTGCGCGCATCGGTAGCTGCAGCCCCGGTCGTCGATGCATGCTCGGCGGTAACAGCCGAGCGCGCCGCTTCCCGGGGAGGTCCCGTAGAGATCCTCGCCTCCGACGAGCCGGGGCCGCCGACCCGTCAGCCCGACGCCTGCTCTTGGCTGCTGCGGCGTACCTGGCGGCGTGGTGGGCCGCCCACCCCGCTGCCAGCGACCCACTGTCCGGCTAGACCATCGGCCCGAGCGGTGTCCAAGATCCCGGACCGCACTGCCCCAACGGAGGGCTCGCGGGCGATTCGAACCGTCCCGAAAATGGTGGTCTTATCTTGTCACAGTACGAGACCACCTTCGACGGCGGGTGGTAGTGCGTTTGCCCAGGTAGATGGTCCTCTGCTCTGCTTGCCTGCTCTGGGGACGGTGCTGCGGCAGACCCCCGGCGAGCCCCCTGTTCGCCCGACCGACCCGCTCGTTAGGTCTCTGCCGGTTCAGCGGTGCCTTGCATCGGACGAGGTAGCCGAGCTGGTCGCCGCGTACCGTCGGGGTATCCCTGTGGAGGAGCTGGCCGCATCGTTCCGGATCAACCGGACGACGGTGCTCGGGCACGTCAGGCGTCGCGGGATCCCCATGCGGGATCGACGGGCGCTCCAGGGCAACCAGGTCGATCGGGCCGCCCAGCTCTATGCCGGAGGTGAGTCC
>JAJZLP010000080.1 GCA_021803325.1 Actinomycetes bacterium | reverse complement strand
AGGCCGGTCGCAGACCATGGGTCATCCTCACCCGCACCGAAGCCGTCGAAGTACTGAACCAGGTGCTCGCCGCGCCAGCCACCCGCACCGTGCGCGCCATCCCCACCGAGGTCGCCGTCGACGAAGCCGACGGCATGCCCACGTCGTGCGTCTTCGCTCTCGACAACGTCGCCCCCATCCGCACATCGCTGTGCACGACCTGGATCACCACCCTGGCGCCACCCACCATGGCCGCCATCTGCACCGCCCTCGGCCACGCCACCGCCTGCAGCTGACCCAGGCCCAGGCGGCGGTCCCCCGGCGCAGACCCAGACCCAGGCGTAGACCCAGGCCCGGGCGGCGGTCCCCCGGCGCAGACCCAGACCCAGGCGTAGACCCAGGCCCGGGCGGCGGTCCCCCGGCGCAGACCCAGACCCAGGCGTAGACCCAGGCCCGGGCGGCGGTCCCCCGGCGCAGACCCAGACCCAGGCGGCAATGTCGCGACCACCATCACGCCATCCCTCGCCCCTGCAAGTAGCACTGATTGTGCTATTTTGGTAGCGGTGACCAGGATCGGTGTCCGAGAGCTTCGCCAGCACGCCAGCCGCTACCTGGCGCAGGTGAAGGCCGGCGACGTGGTCGAGGTCACCGAGCGAGGAAAGCTGGTGGCGCTGTTGGTCTCCCCCACGCCGGCAGTCGCCGGGCGCGAACGCCTGATCGCATCGGGGCATCTCATCCCGGCGAAGACCGCGTTCTTCCTGCCGGCGCGCCGCCATGTTGCCGAACCGCTACCGACAGCATCCGACGTCCTCTCCGAGCTCCGCCAGGAACGGCTCGGGTGATCTACCTCGACACGTCCGCTCTGGTGAAGCTGGTGTTCGAAGAGCCCGAAAGCGCCGGCCTGGTCACCTGGCTGGCCACCAGGCCCGACGCCCCCAAGATCAGCAGCGATCTGTCGATGGTCGAGTTGCTGCGTACCTGCCGCCGGATCGACGACACGTCGCTCGGCGACGCCGCAGCTCTCCTCGGCGGGATCGACCTGGTCCCCATCGACCGGGCCATCGTCGAACGTGCCGCCGTGCTCGCCCCCCGGCAGCTCCGCAGCCTCGATGCGATCCACCTCGCCAGCGCCATGTCCATACAGGCCGACCTCACCACCATGGTCGCCTACGACACCAGGCTCTGTGCGGCCGCCGCAAACGCCGGCATCGACGTGTCCTCGCCCACCTGACCCGGCAACGAGCGCCGCCTCGACACCATGCCCCACCGCATCTTCCACTGGGCATGTGCCTCCGGCCGCTGCCACGCAGCCACCGTTGCACTCACCGCTTGAGCTCGCCATGTTTGCCGATCGTCTGCAGAACGTACGACGCCGCACGACGTCGACGGCGACGGCGACGCGAAGGTCTGCTCGGCCGGCCAGCAGCGGCGGCCGGCGCCAGGACGGTTGAGGTTCCCGACCAGGTCCATCTGTCACGTACTGTCAGGGCGACTAACGGCTGGTGTTATACGTACATATACGGTCGTATGGAGCTGGCCAGGACGGCGTGTCGCTGTTCATGGAGCCCGCACAGCTCAGGGCGATGTTCGCGGCGCACGGACGCAGGTCTCAACAGCGCGACCAGCTACAGCTGGCGAGGTGTCCGGTCGGAGGGAGAAGGACCACACAGACCCAGGCGGCGGTCCCCAGGCCGGGAATCGTGACCACCAGATCCGCCAGGTCAGGAAGCCAGGACATCGCAGGCTGCACCGATGGTAGTTCCAATGATGCGCAGCTAGTAGTGCCATGAATGCACGGATGAGAGCACAACAGCTGCGCGGATAGTAGTGCGATGACTGCACGGATAGCAGTGTGCTGGCTGCACGGATGGTAGTGCGCTGGCTGCACGGATGGTAGCCTTTGACGGTGACCGAAGCTGTCTCCTTCGTTGGCACGTATGTGCGCCGGGTCGTCGACGACGACCTCGACGAGTTGTTCCCCCACCTGCCGGCGATCCTCCTCGACGGCCCGAAGGGCGTCGGCAAGACGGCGACGGCCGCCAGGCGCTGCCGGACCGTCCGACAGCTCGACCGCGGCCCCGAACGGGGCATCGTCGCCGCCGATCCCTTCATCGTGCGCGACGATCCCCCGCCGGTCCTTGTCGACGAGTGGCAGCGGGTGCCCGAAGTCCTGGACGCGATCCGTCGGCTCGTCGACGAGGATGCCTCCGGCGGCAGGTTCCTGCTCACCGGATCGGCCCCGACGCGCTCCACGCACTCCGGCGCTGGCCGCGTGACAACCGTTCGGATGCGGCCCCTTGCGCTCCCCGAGCGAACCGGGGTGACGACGGGCGTGTCGCTGGGCGCGCTGCTCAGCGGACGTGCCGAGATCGGCGGTCGGTGCGACTTCGGCCTTCGCGACTACACCGACGAGATCGTCACCGGGGGGTTCCCGGGAATGCGCCATCTCGCGGGGCGGGCTCGCGCCAGCCAGCTCGACAGCTACCTGGAGCACATCGTCGACCACGATCTCCCCGAAGCCGGCTTCCGGGTACAGCGTCCTGCCACCGTCGCGGCATGGTTGCGCGGATATGCCGCCGCGGTCAGCACCACGGCATCTTGGGAGAAGATCCGCGATGCGGCAGCAGCGGCCGACGCCGACAAGCCGGCCAAGACCACGACCATTCCATACATCGAGCTACTGACCGCGCTCCGGATCCTCGACCCGCTGCCCGCCTGGCTCCCGACGAACAGCCATCTCTCCTCGTGCACCGAGGCCCCCAAGCACCATCTGGCTGACCCCGCCCTGGCCGCCCGTCTGGTCCGCCTCGACGCCACCACGCTGCTGGCCGGTGCCGGCCCCGGATCCGCCGTTCCCCGAGACGGGACCTATCTCGGCGCCCTGTTCGAGTCGCTCGCCGTCCTCAGCGTGCGGACCCTCGCCCAACGCCACGACGCCCGGGTGCACCACCTTCGGACCCGAGGCGGCCGCCACGAGGTCGACATGATCGTCGAGGGAACCGACGGGTTCCTCGCCATCGAGGTGAAGCTGTCGGCCACCGTCGACGACCGCGACACGACCCACCTGCGCTGGCTGCGCCAGCAGCTGCCGGAGCACTGTGTGGACCTCGTCGTCCTGACGACAGGACCCGAGGCATACCGCCGACGCGACGGGACCGCCGTCGTGCCCCTCGGCATGCTGGTCCCCTAGCTACCGCCGGCACCTACGACTTCAGTCGCGGGAGGCACGTCAACTCAGCGCAGTGCCCAGATCCAGTTATGTCGTACGAATCCGAAGCGGATGTCCCCCGATCCGCGTATCGGCACAACATCGACAGCGAGGACGCCGTCCACGTCACACGCAACGCCGTCGTCGTCGTGGAGGAGGTTGGCCAGGACCCGACCCGCTACCTGGTCCTCGGCCCCGATCGGGTCGGGAACCTCCTGGAAGTCGTCGTGATGGACCGACCCCAGGGCCCGGCTGTGATCCACTCCATGCCGATGCAAGCGAAGTACAGGGTCCTGTTGGAGGAGAGGAAGTACAGGGCCCTGTTGAAGGAGGGAACGTGAACATACCCGAGCCGCACGGGAGCTAAGCGGACGGCACCCCGATCCCCGACGACATGGTCGAGGCCATGGCAGACGAGGCCGAGCGAGGCTACGACGGACGAGGCCGAGCGAGGCTACGACGTCGAGGAGATCCTGCGACGACGCCGAGGTGGGCGGCCGCCGATGGGGTCTGCCGCGTCCTCGGTCGAACCGGTCCGACTCTACCCAGAGCTCAAGCGTGACCTGCTGCTCCGGGCCGCCGAAGAGCGCATCAGCATCCCGGAGGCGATCCGCCGCGCCATCGGTCAGTACCTTCGAGCCAGCTGATCGTTCGAGCCAGCTGATCGTTCGAGCCAGCTGATCGTTCGAGCCGGCTGATCGTTCCCTTGCGTGCGACCACCTGCCGTGGCGCGCCCCGCCCATAGCTCCCACGTGAGGTCAACTCGTCGGACGCGCAAGCACTGAGACCCTCATGCCCACCGGTCCGGTCACCGGCCACGCGCTGCCCACGCGCGGAACACACCAGCCACGCGCTGCCCACGCGCGGAACACACCAGCCACGCGCTGCCCACGCGCGGAACACACCAGCCACGCGCTGGCGACTCGGGCATGCCTTCAGCGTGCGTGGAGCTCAGCGCTCTCGCTGGCCGGGCGGCTGTCGGTTGAGGCCCAGGAAGTGGTGCATGAGTGCTCGTCCTGTCGTGGTGGGGCTGGTTCAGGCTGCTGGTGGGGGTCGTTGGTTTCGCTGGCGGTTGTGGAAGCCGCACAGCAAGCGGCCGTTGTCCTGGGTGGTGGGGCCACCAGCGCTATACGGGATGATGTGGTCCACCTC
>JAJZLP010000054.1 GCA_021803325.1 Actinomycetes bacterium | reverse complement strand
AGCAGGTGGTTGGGTGAGGTGGGAGGCAGCTGGACGGGCAGGGCGCCCGACTGGCGGAGCCCCGACGCTACCAAGCCGGCGGCAGGCCCGGTGCCGGCCAGCGCCCGGAGGCGGGCGCAGCGCCCGCCGCTCACCCACCCGGCCGGCGTGGCATCGATAGCGCCGTGATGGCGGGCCATGTTCGATGGCAGAGCCAGAGAAGGAGAAGGAGAAGGAGAAGGAGAAGGAGAAGGACGATCCGGCTCGCCCTAACCAACCACACGGTGCTCGACCCCGGTGGCGCCGAGAGTCAGGTCCTTGAACCGACCCGCATCCACGCCAAGGCGCCCAACTATGCTCGGCGCATCGTCCTGGTCGTTGGGTGAAGCGCCTGGGACATCCGGTCGCCGCGGACACGACCGATCGTGGTGGCGGTCTCCCGGAGGTTCCGATGTTGTGGCCGACAGACGAACGCTTGCTCGCATTCCTCGGCAACTTCACCAGCGGCGTCGACAGGCCCATGCTCTTCCGCGTCGACGACGCGCACCCGCCCCGACAACAGGTGGACATCGAACCGGCAGTGCGCCGCGAAGTGCACAGGATCGTCCCGCCCGCCGACCAGCCCGGGGACGAGATCTGCGTCTGTGTCGGCAGCCGGGGCATCGCCGAGCTGACCACCATCGTGCAGACCGTGGTGTCGACACTGCGCCAGATCGGTTACCAGCCGGTGATCATCCCGGCGATGGGCAGCCACGGAGGGGCGACCGCAAGCGGCCAGACGGACATCCTGGCCTCGTACGGCATCACCTCCGAGGCCATGGGGGCCGAGGTCCGGGCATCGATGGAGACTGACGTCATCGACCGCTTGGACGGGTGGCTGCCCGTGCACGTGGCCCGAACCGTCCTCGAGGTGGGCCGCGCCGTGCTGGTGGCCCGGGTCAAACCCCACACCGACTTCACCGCCCCGGTGGAGAGCGGGCTGGCGAAGATGGCGGCCGTGGGCCTGGGCAAGCAGGCCGGAGCGCAAGCGATCCACCGGCACGGGATGGCGGGCCTGACGGACCTCATGCCTCGGATCGGCCGGCGGATCGCCGATCGGTGCATCGTTGCCGGTGTGGCTGTGGTCGAGGACGCCGACGGCGCCGTCGACACCGTGCAGGGGGTACCCAGCGCTGCGATCGGCGGGCCCGAGGAGACAGCCCTGCTGGAGCGGGCCAGGAGCCTGATGGCCCGGCTGCCCTCACAGGACATCGACGTGCTGGTCATCGACCGGATCGGCAAGCAGATCAGTGGCACGGGGATGGACCCCAACGTCATCGGCCGATCGGGGATCGAGGGCGCGCCGCCGTTCGCCGATGTTCGGATCGGCACTGTCGTCGCGCTGTCGTTGACACCCGAGTCGTTCGGCAACGCCGCCGGCATCGGCATGGCCGACTTCGCCTCGACGCGCCTGGCACACGACGTGGACCTGACGGACTTGTACTGCAATGCGCTCACCGCGGGCCGCAACGGCCTCGGGCGCGCCAAGATGCCGGTCACCTTGCCGACCGACGAGCTGGCCGTCCTGACCGCCATCGCGACGTGCGGCCGTGCCGTCGAGGAGGACCTCCGGTTGGTCTGGATCGAGGACACCCTGACGCCACACCGCTGCTTCGTCACCGAAGCAATCCGGCGGGAGCTCGTGGACCGACGCGGCTGCGCCGTGGGCGAGACCGCCAGCGCGATGCCGTTCGACGGGGACGGCCGGCTCATGTCGTTCCGCCGGGCCTACACCGCAGCCGTCGGCTGACGCGGCTGCCCGCGGACGAGTCCCGAGCACTGCCCCGACGGTGGCAGTGAGCACCGCCAGTACGTGACAGTGCAACGACATGGAGGATGCCGAAGTGGATCTGAAACTCAGCGATCAGGTGGTGCTGCTCAGTGGAGGCAGCGGAGGGATCGGATCGGCATGCGCCCACACGTTCGTCCGCGAGGGATGTGCTGTGGCCGTGACCGGACGCGACCCCGCGTCGGTCCAGGAGACGGTCGACGCCATCCGAGCGAGCGGCGCCGAAGACGTGGCGGGGTTCGCTGGCGACGCCGGCAGCGATGAGGACGTCGCCGAGATCGTGCGCCGGGTGGTGGACCGGTTCGGGCGGGTCGACGTGTACGTCGGGACGTCCGGGAGCGTTGCCACTGGGGCGCTTGCCGACGTCACACCCGACCAGTGGCTTGCCGGGTTCTCCGACAAGCTTGTCGGCTACGTGCGGTTCATCCGCCATGTCGCGCCCGTCATGGAAGCCGGACGCGGGGGGTCCATCGTGCTCGTCATGGGCAACGGTGGCGTCGAGCCGAGGTACTGGGAGCTGGCACCCGGCGCTGTCAACGCCGCCGGCATCAACCTGTGCCGGTCCCTCGCCACCGACCTCGGTCGGCGGTCGATCAGGGTGAACAGCGTGTCACCGGGACCGGTGGAGACCAAGCGCTGGGACGCAGCCCAACAGGCGCTGGCTCACCACAACCACATCTCGTTCGACGACGCAGGGATCGTCGCTCGGCACACCATCCCTCGGGGGACCCTGGGGTCCGCGCAGGAGGTGGCTGACGTCATCGTGTTCCTGGCATCCCCGCTGGCGGGGTACGTGAACGGAGCGAACATCGTGGTGGACGGCGGCCAGCGGGTGCCGCTGATGGACTTCGCGAACTACCCCAAGATCTGACACCCCTGCCAGCTCCCGCTGCCCTTCAGACCCGGCGAGCCGGCCGGCGCAGACCCTCGGCCCGTCAGACCCGGGGCGCTGGCTGGTACAGACCCCGGCCCGGTAGACCCTCGGCCCGTCAGACCCGGGGAGTCGGCCGGTGGATGTACTGTCCGATGGGCTGGCCGACGACGTTGCCATCCTGGAGGACGCGATGCCCTCGCACGAACGTGTCGGTGACCCTGGCGGTCATCTCCATACCCTCGAAGGGCGAGTACTCCTGGCTGGAGGCCGATTCCTCGGCCCGCACCACCCATGAGACGTCCGGGTCCACCAGGCACAGGTCGGCGTCCCGTCCGGGGGCGATGTCGCCCTTCGTATGGAGCCCGAACCGCTCGGCGGGGGCCGACGCGGTGAGCTCGGCGATCCGCCCATAGGACAAGCCCCGCCGACGACCCTCGGTGATGAGCCCGGGCAGCACGTACTCGGTCCCCCCGAAGCCGGACTTGGCCACGAACACATCGTCGCGCGGCTCCCCGAACTTCACCTCGTCCCGGCAGCAGGCGTGGTCGCTCACCACCCAGTCGAGATGCCCTTGCAGCATGTGCTCCCACAGCGCCTCGACATCGCTGCGCGGGCGGATGGGCGGGTTGACCTTCGCCCCGATGCCATTGGCAGAGTCGACGTCGGTCAGCAAATGCCCGATGGTGACCTCACGCCGGAAGTCCACGTGCGGGAACGTGCTCGCCATCATGACGGCGGCGTCGACTGCTTTCTGCGACGAGAGGTGCAGCAGGTTGATGGTGGGCAGCCCGGTCTCGTGAGCCAGGTAGGCGGCGATGGTGATGGCCAGCCCTTCGGAGTGCGGCGGACGCGACGCGTGGTACGCGTGCAGTCCCGTCAGCGTGCCCTCCTCCTCCACCAGCTTGGTGTAGGCAGCCATGATCTCCGCTGTCTCGCAGTGCAGCGCCAGCGAGATGTCGTCGGCCATGTCGGCGAAACGCTCCTCGCGCCGAGCGCGCTCCAGGCCACGCATAATGAACTCGAAGTGAGCCAGGTCGTAGGACTCCCCCTCGGGCAGCATCAGGAACTGGTCCTGTCCGCTCGAGCGGCCGTGGAGCCCGTGGCGGCCGTAGAACATGAAGATCTTGAACGACGACACGCCGAAGTCGGCGATCAGCTCCGGGATCTCCTCGATGTGCTCCTTCAGGATGGGAGCGACGTGGAAGGCGTAGTCCACGCTGGCGTTGCCTTCGGTGGCCGCAAGTGCGACGGGCAGCACCTCGCGATACGGACCACTGCGGTTCAGGTAGTAGCGCCCGGTGCGCAGGTAGGTGATGCCGGTGGTGACGCCGCCCTGGGCGCAGGCTCTGCTCTCGCTGCGGGCGTCCTCGTGCAGCGGGTTGTAGATGCCCCAGTGTTGGTGGGCGTCGACCACGCCGGGGAAGGCAAGGCGCCCACGGCCGTCGACGACGGTGGCCACCCCGTCGACCGGCACGCCAGGTGCCACGGTGTCGATACGCCCGCCGCTGACGCCGATGTCGGCATGTTCGGGCTCACGTCCGGGCCGGACCACCCGGACGTTCTTCACCACCAGGTCGAGCGCGGTCATCGCCCCTCCTTGCTCATCGAATGGTTGGCCATGGCGACCCCCAACGGTCCCAGCAGGATGCTGACGTCGTCGAGCTGTTCGAGCGTTCCGATCAGGTCCCGAGTGGCTTCCACGACCGCGGCCGGGACCACCCGAGCGGCATTGTCGGCGAACTTCGTGGCCAGCTCGTCGTAGGTGAGGGGACGCTGGGGGCCGCCTCGGTTGACCATGACGGCCTGCTCGAGCTCCTGGCCGTCACGCAGCTCGACACGCAGGACCGCCGGGAACTGATAGGGGAAGACGGCCGTGCACCGGTCGTCGGCGACCACGTCGACGAGAGCCATCAGGCGGCGCCGGTACGGGTCACGGGCCAGCTCGTCGGTGTAGTCGTCGAGACCCACGGCGAGGCCCCCGCCGCCGAGCAACCCGGCGACTACGGCATAGGGACCGCTGAACTGCGCCATGTAGCCGGTCTCGGGCCGGCGCTTCACCTCGATCGGCTCACCGATGGTGTGCACGATCGGCGCCGGAACGCCGAGAACGACCGACGTCACGGCAGCCAGGTCGACTCCCCGACTGCTGATCGCTCGCGCCGCGTCGATGGCTGTATGGGTGAAGTGGTTGGCCGGGTACGGCTTGAAGAAGATGCCTGGCACCTCCCAGCGCTCCCCCAGCCCTTCGGTGACCGCCGCGGCGTCGAACGACCCGTGAAGCCAGGCCCGGAAGAACCCGAAGCGTCCTTCGAGCACGGTCGGAGGCCCGGTGAAGCCGTGGCGCACCAGCTGGGCGGCCGACACCGCGGCGTGGGCGGCCCAGCCGCAGTGCATGCGCTTGACCGTACCCCCGGTGCGGTTCGCTTCGATGATGCCCGAAGACATCGAGGCGGCCAGACCCAGGGCATGGACGATCTCGTCGGGGCCGAAACCAGACAGGAGGCCGACTGACACCACAGCTCCCATGGCCCCACAGATCGAGGTGGCATGCTGCCCGTGCTCGAAGAACAGCGAAGCCCCGCTGGCTCGGTCGTACCCGGCCATGCCGAGGCGCACGCACACTTCGAGCCCGCAGGCCACCGCCGCGATCAACTCGCGCCCGCTCGACCCGTTGGCCTCGGCTGCTGCCAGCGACGCGGGCACCACGGTGGCGCTCGGGTGGAGGACCGACGGCAGGTGGGTGTCGTCGTAGTCGAGGGAGTGGGCGAGCACGCCGTTGACGAACGCTGCCCACCCGGCGGGCATGCGCCCGTCGTGGCCGATAGCGGTCGCCTGGGGGACACCACCCTGCTCGGCTGCGAACGCGTCGGCACCTGCACTGGTGGGGAGCGCCGTGGCTGCGACAGCGATGCCGACCGTGTCGAGGACGCGCTTGCGGACGCTGTCGACGACGGCGTCGGGAAGAGCTTCGTAGGGATGGGCCACTGCGAATGCCGCCACCTGCTGGGCGAGCGTCTCGTCGCCCAGCTCCAGGCCAGCCGGCTCCGGATCAGACATCGGCGATCACAGCCAACGGGCGGACCGGAGAACCTGTCGCCCCGGTGAGGGCCAGCGGGACCAGGACCAACGTGAACTCGTGCACGGCCGCCGCCGCCAGCTCCTCGAGGTCGAGCGCCTCGATGATGTAGATGCCATGCTCAACGAGCAATACCCGGTGCGCGGGCAGCAGCGCGTGGCCGCCTTGGGGCGGTAACCGCTCGAAGGCGATGGTGTCGGCGCCCGCCGCGTGGACCTGGCGCTCCGCCAGCCACTGGGCTCCCGCCTCGCCCACACCGGGAACACCGGTCTCCCGGCCCACGTACGAGTCGCCACCGGTGGCGAAGTGGCGGCCCCACCCACTGCGGACGAGGACGACGTCGGCCCGGCCGACAGCGACACCGTGGGCGGTCGCAGCCCGCTCCAGGTCGGCGGGGGTGATCTCGTAGGCGGGCGGGCACGTCTCGGTGCCGAGCACGGCAGGAACGTCGAGGAGCACACCCCGCCGGACCATCGGTTCGATGGTGTGGACTCCGTGCCGGGCATAGCCTCCACCGACCCCGGCGACGGCGGCGTCGACACCGCCGTGCAGGCATCCGTTGTGGGAAACGTGCGCCAAGGCATCGATGTGCGTACCGACGTGGGTTCCCGACACGACCAGGTCGTTGGCCGCCGACCCCCCGTCCGCCCGGACCACGTCCCCGTGGCGGCGGGGCAGGGTGTGCCAGTACTGCGGATGGTTGGGAGACTGGGGCATGCCGCGGAACATCGGTCGACCAAGATCGAAGATCCGGACGCCGGCCTGCACGGTGGCCAACAGCCGATCGGTCATGCCACCACCCCCGCCCGGCGCAGTCGGCCCAGCTCGTCCTCGGCGATCCCCAGCTCACCGGACAGCACCGCCACGGTATCGGCGCCGGGGGACCGCCCGGTGAAGCGGATGGACCCCGGCGTCTCCGACATTCGCCACATCACGTTGTGCATCAGCACCGGTCCCAGCTCGTCGTCGGGCACCTCCACCAACATCTCCGTGGCGCGCACGTGCGGGTCCTCGACCAAGTCCCTGGCGTCGTACACCGGGGCCACCGCCGCCTGGGCCTCCTCGAACGCGACCATGACCTCGGCCCGGGTCCGCTCGGCGATCCACGAGCCGACGGCCTCGTCCACGGCGTCTGCGTGCTCTGCACGGCCGGTCCCGCTGGCGAACCACGGCTCGTCGACGAGGTCGGGACGCCCGACCAGACGCGCCACGCGCTCGGCGATCCGCTGGGCGCTGGCCGACACCGCCACGAACGATCCGTCGGCGGTGCGGTAGATGTTGCGCGGAGCGTTGTTGGTCGACCGGTTGCCGTGCCGGGTCTGGACCACCCCGGTCTGCTGGTACACCGTGGGACCCGGGCCGACCGCGGCCATCATCGGCTCCAGGATGTCGATGTCGATCACCTGGCCCGCTCCGCCGCCGACCTCGCGGTGGCGCAGGGCCATCAGCACCGCGCTCGACGCGGCGATGCCGCAGATGCTGTCGGCCAGCCCGAACGACGGAAGCGTCGGCGGGCCGTCGGCATCGCCGGTCATGTGGGCGAACCCACTCATCGCCTCGGCCAGCGTGCCGAAACCGGCCCTGCTGGCATATGGCCCGGTCTGGCCGAACCCCGTCAGGCGAACGAGGACCAGCCCCGGGTTGTCCCGATGGAGCACCTCAGGGCCGATGCCCCAGCGCTCGAGCGTCCCGGGCCGGAAATTCTCCACCACCACGTCGGCGGTTGCGGCCAATCGCCGGAAGATCGCCGCCCCATCGGGCTCTTTCAGGCTGAGCCCGACCGTCCGCTTGTTCCGGCTGATCTCCTTCCACCACAGCGGGACGCCGTCCTTCGTCGGACCGTGCCCCCGCATGCCGTCGCCGGCCACCGGGTGCTCGATCTTGACGACATCGGCGCCGAAGTCGCCCAGGATCTGGCAGCACATCGGGCCAGCCAGGATCGTCGACACGTCCAGGACTCGCAGCCCCGACAGGGGCTGCTGCCGTCCATCGGCGATGCTCCTCGCGTTCGTCGTCACTGTTGCCTGTTCCTCGTCGTCCCCGGCACCGGCGGAAGAGGCCACGACGGGCCCCGAAACTCCCCAGAGGCCGACCCACCACCAACCAGGGCTGTTCCGAATATCGAAACGGCTTTCCGACTACTCTACTCGGTGGTGAGGAACTTGCACGGGAGCCCGATGCCACAGTCCCCGATGCCACCGCGCACCACTCAGGGCACGTCCATCCGCCGCCAGCGGCAGCACCCCAGCGCAGGTAGGCGCGCCGCGATAGCTGCGCCGCGATGAGTGCCGTCGGCGACCAGGGGCACCAGCCCGCCGCCCGCAGCTACCTGTACGTACCGGCCAGCAGCCCCGAGCTGATCGACAAGGCCTTGGCCGGTCGGGCGGACGCTGTGGTGCTCGACCTCGAGGACGCCGTTCCCCCCGACCGCAAGGTGGCCGCCCGCGCCAATGCGGCCGCCGTGCTCCGCGCTCCACCTCCGAAGGCGCTGTACGTACGGGTCAACGGGCTGGCCAGCGGCCTCATGCTGGACGACCTGGCCGCGGTGGCCTCGCCGCACCTCGCCGGGGTCCGCGTGCCCAAGGCGGAAGACGGCGACGGGATCCGGACGGTGCGAGCGCGCCTCGACGCGGCCGGGTGCAACGCCGTCGTCGTGCCGATCATCGAATCCGCGCTCGGAGTCGAACGGGCGTTCGACATCGCCTCCGCCCACCCGTCTGTGGCGACACTGGCCATGGGAGAAGCCGACCTGCGCGCCGACCTGCACGCCACTGCCGACGACGCGCTCGACTTCGCTCGGTCCCGGTGCGTCCTGGCAGCCCGAGCGGCGCGCCGTCTGCCGGCCATCCAGAGCGTGCACACCCAGCTGGGTGACGAGGCCGGCCTGCGGGCATCGACCGAGCGAGGCCGGGCACTCGGCTTCGGTGCCCGTTCGGCCGTCCACCCCGCGCAGGTCCCGGTCATCAATGACGTCCTGTCGCCGTCGGAGGCGGAACGGGAACGAGCTGCCGCCATCGTCAGCGCCTATCGGATGGCGCTGGCGCAGGGATTGGCTGTCACCACGCTGGACGACGGCCAGTTCATCGACGAGCCGGTAGCGCGTGACGCCGCCGACGTGCTGGCGCGCGCCGCACTGCCTCGGGACTGAGCCCCGCCCACCAGCACAACCACCAGTGCCCCGACCATGGCGCCACCACTCCCCAGCAGCCTGTACCCCCACGACCCCAGCCGCCAGCACCCCGAACATGGGGTCGCCACTCCCCCACCCGCCTGTACCGCGGAACCTCAGCCGCTTTCGGGGACCCGGCCCATGCGGGACGAGATCCGGCCGGTGGCAGCGAGGAGCATCTCCACACACCGGTCCACCGCCGGGGCCAGGCGCTCCGCGGGACCGCAGACGCTCAGCACGGCGAGCACCCCGTCGCTGTGGTCGAGCACCGGGGCGGCGACGGAGCCTGCCCCGGGCTGTCGCTCGCCTTCGGAGCGTGCGAAGCCGCGCCGGCGGATCCGCCGCAGCTCCCGTTGCAACGCCTGCACGTCGACAACGGTCGCCGGCGTCACCTTGAGCAACGGCTCCGCCAGGTAGCGGCCGACCTCGTCGTCGGGCAGGAACGCCAGGAAGGCCTTGGAGGATGCGCCTGCGTGCAGCGGGTACGGCACCCCGATCTGCACGGACATCAGCACCTCGCGGTCGGGCGTGACCTGGTCCACGTACACCCTCGTCCACCCGGTACGCACGGACAAGGTGGCGGTCTCGCCGGTCGCACGCGACAACGCGACAAGCTCGGGGCCGGCGACCCGCCGCACATCGAGCTTGTCGAGGTATGTCAGGCCGAGGCCGACCAGGGCCGCGCCGAGCGAGTACCGGCGCGTTTCCCCGTCCACCTCGATCAGGCCTTTGTTGCGAAGCGACGACAGGATCCGGTGCACAGCCGGCTTCGACATGCCCAGGGCAGTGGCGATCTCCGTCACCCCGAGCACCGGCCCGAGCGGGCCGCCGAACAGCAGCAGCACGTCAGCCGCCCGCTCCACGGTGACGGCGGAATTCCCGGACGCTCGCCGGCCGACGTCGGACCCCACTGGGCTCTCCTCCCACATCCCCGGGCATCCCGACCCCTGCAGGCGTCCGGATCGTGCTGGTCGGCACGCTAGCGCCCGGCGCGCCAATCCCACGACCAGCCGATGGACCATCGCTGCCGGCAGCGGCAGCGGCAGGTCATGCGACGAGGACGTCAGCCAGGCGGGCCAGCTGCTCGTCACGCCGCCCGGTCAGAAGCGGCACCACCACCCGGTCGACCGGCAGGCTCCGTAGACGCTCCGCCACTTCACCGACGTCGTCGCTGGCGATGCAGAACATGTCGATGACCCCCCTCGGCAGGTCCCCGATGCGCGATGGGTCGTCGAGCCAGGCAGCGTACGTCTCGTTCGTCCGGGCCTGTCTCACCATCTCGGCGACAGCGTCCAATTCGCCCTGGCGCTCCGCGGCGACGACACTTCGTGGCACCGCCTGGTGCACCGCCCCCGCCGTCGCCGCGGCGAACCCGGCCACCTCGCGGTAGGCATCCTCGAGCGAGTCGCCCAGCCCGACCGGCAGCAGCAACGTCGTCGTGCACCCCGTGGCACGCCCGGCGGTCCGGCTGGCCGCGGTGATCTGCTCAGACGCCCACCTGAGCAGCCCGTGGTCGCACCCCATCTTCATATAGGCACTGTCGGCCAGGCGACCGGCCAGGGCAAGCGCACGAGGACCGGTGGCCGCCAGCACCAACGGCACCGGACGCGCCGGGCCTCCCCACGGGCCGGCCAGGTACTGCCGGCAGGCAACCAGCGCTTCCTCCATCTCGGCGATCGTCGCCGACCGCTTGCCTGCCGTCTGCACGGCAGTTTCGCCCGAGCCGAGGCCGAGTGTCAGACGGCCGGGGACCAGTTCGTCCAGCGACGCTGCTGAGCCGGCCAACACCGATGGATGGCGGAGCACCGGGTTGGTGACACCGATGCCCAGCGGGATCCGGTCGGTGGCCAGGGCCACCGCCGTCGTCGAGACCATGCAGTCCCGGAACAGGTGCTGGGAATCGGCAATCCACAGACCCCCGAACCCAGCGGCCTCGACGGCTCGGGCGAATGCCACTGTCTCGGCCACCGGGTGGTCCGGGTGGATTCCGACGTTGATCTGGCCCGGATCCATGGTGCGAGGTCCTTTCGTGTCGAGGGAACCGGCGGGGCGGCCCAGTGAGTCGGAGCTGCAGACCGAAGCGGCCGTGCACGGGATCAGCATCCACCGCCGGACGCCGCTGGGGCTCAGGGCTCAACCCGCACCGGCGGCGGCAGGAGTCAGCTCCCCGCCGTCGCCGCGACCTCGGCGGCCCGGGCGGCCCCTCGGACCCGCCGTCGCCTGGCCACGATGGACAGCGCGACGGCGAAGACCAGCGCTCCCCCGTAGAAGAGATCCTGCACGAATGTCCCGGCGCCCTGAAGCTCCAGACCGGTGATGCCACTCACCAGGAAGTACACCGATGCCGTGGTGCCCCACGGGTTGAACCGGCCGGGCGTGATGGTGGTCGCGCCCAGGAACACCGCTGCGAACGCCGGCAGCAGCATCGACACGTTGGCCGTCGGGTCTGCCGCACCGCTGTTGCCGGCCGACACCACCGCGGCCATCCCGGCGAACAGGCCCGAGACCACCAGCGACCAGAAGCGGACATTGTTGACCCGGATGCCGGAGAGCTTCGCCACGTCGCGGTTGCGGCCAACGAACAGCAGCCGCTGCCCGAGCGAGGTGAACCGGTACAGCCCCCACAGGATGAAGGTGAAGGCGATCCCGTAATAGAACTGCAGCGGGATCGAGAACAGCTTGTCGACGACGATCGGGTTCACCAGGGTGTTGGACACCCCACCGATCACGTTCGATGAGCTCACCCACAGGGCCATGCCGCCGAAGAAGGTGCCTGTGCCGAGGGTGGCCACGAACGAATCGATGCCCACGTAGATGATGAGCACCGCATTCAGCACACCGATCAGCGACGACACCACCAGCGCCACGATGATGGACACGATGATGTTCACGTGGCTCTCGGCGTTCAGCCGGGCAAGGACCAGCGAGCTGAAGACCAGGTTGTAGGCGACCGACAAGTCATACTCCCCGACGGTCAATGGCACCATCAGGCCGAGAGCCAGGAACAACAGCGTCGACTGCGATCCCAAGATCGTCGAGGCGTTGGAGAGGGTGGGGTAGGTGCCGGGCTTCAGCAGGCTGAAGACGATGACGACGAGGATCCACACCACGAAGAGCGCGCTCTTCTCCAGGAACTGCAGCCCCGCCCCTCCCGTCGGCCGTCTCCGCCCGGTCGTGCCCGAACGCCAGCGGGTACCTTCCGTGGGGCCGCCACCCCCTCCGGCAAGCTCATCGGCCTTGATCACAACCCCGTCCTTTCGGCGTTCGCACGCGCGTAACAGGCGTTCAAGATGTTCTGCTTGGACAGCTCGTCCCGGTCGAGCTCGGAGACGACAGCGCCCGATGCCACGATCACCACTCGGTCGCAGAGCTCCACCAGCTCCTCGTAGTCAGAGCTCGCCACCAGGATCCCCGCACCCCCGGCCGCTGCCTCACGGATGAACCCCCAGATACCCAGACGAGCCCCCACGTCCACCCCCTGGGTCGGCTCCTCGAGCAACATCAACTTGGGCTGCATCTGCGACCACTTGGAGAAAATTGCCTTCTGCTGGTTGCCACCCGACAGCGTGCTCAGCTCGCGGGTGCCGTCCGGGGGCCGCACGTCGAACTTCACCAGCTGGTCGTGGACCCAGGACCAGGCGTCCTTCCACTGCACCAGACCGTGGTTGGTGAACTTCGACCGGATCGGGAAGAAGACGTTCTCGTTGACGGTCAGCGTCCCCACACCTCCCTCGCGGATGCGGTCGCGCGGCACCAGGACGACGCCCCGGTCGATGGCGCTGGCCGGCGAGTACCGGCGCGGCACCGACTGGCGGCAGATCTCCATGCTGCCCGCCATCACTGGCATGAGGCCATAGACGATCCTCGGCACCAGCTCGTAACCTGACCCGGCCAGGCCGGCCAGGCCGACGATCTCTCCGGCGTGGACCCGCAGGGTGGCATCGGTGATGGCACCGCTTCGAACGTTGGTCATCTCGACCACGCAGTCGCCGGCGGCCGCCGCCGCCCGCGACGACTTCGCTTCGGCTGCCATGGTCTCGATCCGCCCCGGGGCCAGGCCCACCATCATCTCCACCACGTCACGACGCGACCTGTCGCTGCTCTTCACCGTGTCGATGACCTTGCCGTCGCGGAAGATCGTGATGGTGTCCGCCACTTGGAGCACCTCGTCGATGTCGTGCGAGACCAGGAGCACGCTGTTGTTGTCCGCCACGACGTCACGGATGAGGCCGTAGAGGACCTCGCGTTGGTCCACCGGCAGGTAGACGGTCGGCTCGTCGAGGACCAGCAGGCTCTTGACCGCCCCCGACCGCTCGATCTCGTCCACGGCCCGGACGATGGCGATCATGGCCTTGTGCAGCGGGCTCAGCTCGCCGACCGCCTGGTTGAGGTCCCGCACCGGTATGCGGTACCTGTCGAGACAGGCCCGCAAGCGCTGGCGATAGGCCTTGCGGGGCACGAACTTGCCGCGAAGTGCACGGTGGCGGGACATGGCGATGTCGCGGACGAAGAAGTTCTCGATGACCGACAGGTCACCAGCCATACCGAGGTCCTGGTGGACGAAGCCGATATACGTCGATGGCAGCGATTCCAGGCGGATGGGGAGGGGGACCAGTTCGCCTCCGACTCGGACTGAGCCGCTGTCGGGCCTGTGGTAGCCGGCCAGCACCTTGATGAAGGTGGACTTGCCCGAGCCGTTCTCGCCGACGAGCCCCCGGACCTCGCCCAGGCAGATGTCGACGCTCACGCGATCGAGTGCCCGAACACCACCGAACGACTTGACCAGCGATTCGGCTCCGATCAGCACCTCGCCACCCGCTCGGGTCGATTCGTCCATCGCTCCTCCAGACACCACGGTCACCCCTCGCGAGGCCGGATATCGGTGGGCCGCCCGGGGGGAGGGAGACGGCCCACCGACATCGCAGCTCCTGGTTGCCGCGTACTGCCCCGGGACCGGGGGACCGGTCCGGGGCGGCACGTGGGTCACGGCTGTCGGCGTGGCGTGCGTCGCACGCCCAGCATCACGCCGCCAGGCCCCACAACTTCTCGAAACCGGTGATGTAGCTGTTCGGGCCATACCCCACGCCGAGCTGCGGCGGGTTCCCAGTCAGGCTGACGTTGGAGCTGTCGAAGACCCGGATCTGGGTGGTGTCGTTGGGTGCCGGCGGCTTGCCCGCCATCAGGCGCAGCACCTGGTCGATGGCCTGCCAGCCGATCAACGCCGGGTTCTCGCCGGCGTCCATCTTGACGATCCCGCCGTCGGAAGCCGGGTCCTCGATGTACTTGAGCACGAACGGCGTGCCGTTGTACGAGGCCACCGAGACCTTGGACGCGTCACCCTTGGCCTGGATGCCCGGCACGATGTACTCCGACATGCTGTCGTAGACGGGCAGCACCCAGTTGATGCTCGGATTGCTGGTCAGTGCAGACTCGACGGCCGGCTGGATGCCGCTGGCCCAGTTGGTGATCGGCACGTCCACCGACGTGAAGGTGCACCCCGAGCCACATTCGGTCCTGAACGTCTTCACCATGCTGTCGTACATGGTCAGGCTGTTCGGGTACGCGTTGTCCGTGATGATCAGCGCGTGCACGTGGCCGCCGGTCTTTTCGATCGCGTAGTCCGCCATCAGCTGTGCTGCCTGCGCGAACGCCCCGTAGCTGTTGGCCTGCAGGTTGGACGGCGTCGCCGCTCCCTCCTGGTACTCGTGGGACTCCTCCACAACGATGTGGTCAGCCTCGGCCTGAGCGATCTGCGGAGCGATCACGTTGGGGTTGATGCCCCCCAGGACGATGGCACCGACGTGCTGGGCGATCGCCTGGTCCATGCCCTGGACCCACTCCGAGGTGGTCCCCTGGTTCGCATAGGTGATGAGCTTCAGATGCGCGGCGGTCGCTGCCTGCTGCATGCCTTGACTGATCGGCGTGTAGAAGGGATCGGCACTGTCAGAGGGCATATTGAACACCGTCTTGCCGGCGTCCACCGATGCGTTGAAGGCTGGCCCGGGGGCGACGAACGTCGTCGGCTTCATGGCCGCGGTCAGCTGGCTCTTCACCAGTGCCAGATTGGCGCCGCCGCCGGTGGAACCAGCGGCGCTCGAACCGCTGGCAGCGCTGGAGCTGGTAGACGAGCCGCACGCCGCCAGCACACCGGCTAGGACGATCCCTCCGGCGCCAAGCAGCATCGACCGCTTCATACGGCCAACCGACGATCTCCGATCATTCAACATCTGCATGCTGCATCTCCTTGGAATGATGTCGTTGGAACCCATTGACCCTGCCGTTGGTACCCGTTGATTCAACGGTGCTTCTCCTGTGGTGTCCATGCTGTAGATCTCCCCCTCCTCGTGACGGTCCCCGAGCCCGGACACGCCCGGACGAACACCCGAGCACGGGCGGACGCTCCGCGAACACGACTGCCGTGCTCGCGTGCAGCAGTCACAGCTGTATGCACACGGACTTCGTCTCGGTGTACTCGGAGAGCACCTGGTGACCGTGCTCACGGCCCCACCCGGACTCCTTGTAACCCCCGAACGGCATGCTGGCGTCGAGGACGCCGTAGCAGTTGACCCAGACGGTGCCGGCCTTGATCCTTGCCGCCAGCCGGTGGACTCGGGACAGGTCCCGCCCCCAGATGCCAGCGGCCAGGCCGTAGCGGGTGTCGTTGGCCATGGCGACAGCCTGGTCGTCGTCGTCGAAGGACGTCACCGAGACGACGGGCCCGAAGATCTCCTCGCGCACGATGCGCATGTCGGGGCGCACCCCGGAGAAGACGGTGGGTCGGACGAACCATCCGCCTTCGGGCGTGCCCTCGTCGCCGGCGACCAACGTCGCCCCCTCCTCCAGGCCGGCCCGGATGTAGCCGCTGACCCGGTTCTGATGGGTCTGCGAGACCACCGGACCCATCTCGGTGTCGAGTGCCATGCCGTCACCGAGGCGCATCTGGCGGGCGATGTCAGCGATGCCGGCCACCACGTCGTCGGCGATGCGCCGGTGCACGAACAGCCTCGACCCGGCAACGCAGGCTTCGCCCTGATTGAAGAAGATCCCGTCGGCAGCACCACGGATGGCCGCCTCCACGTCGGCGTCCTCCAAGATGATGTTGGGGCTCTTGCCCCCCAGCTCCAGCGTCAGGCGCTTGAGATTGCCGGCAGCTGCCCGGACAAGGCTGCGGCCAACCTCAGTGGACCCGGTGAACGACACCTTGTCGACATCGTCGTGGGCCACCAGGGCTGCGCCGGCGTCCTCGCCGAAGCCGGTGATGACGTTCAGGACGCCGTCGGGCACGCCGGCCTCGGCGATCAGCTCAGCCAGCCGCAGTGCCGTCAGCGGTGTGTCCTCGGCCGGCTTCAAGACGATGCAGTTCCCCGTGGCCAGCGCGGGCGCCAGCTTCCATGCGGCCAGGGCCAGCGGGAAGTTCCAGGGGACGATCTGCCCGACCACGCCGACCGGCTCGCGCCGGGTGTAGGCGTGGAACTCGCCGGGCAACGACACCGGCAGCGTGTTGCCCTCAAGCTTTGTGACCCAGCCGGCCATGTAGTGGAACAGGTCGGCGGCCATCGGCACATCGCCGGCCCGGGCCACGCTCAGGGGCTTGCCGTTATCCAGCGTCTCGAGCTGCGCGAGCTCCTCCGTGTGCTCCAAGATGAGATCGCCGATCCTCCAGACGATGCGGGACCGGGCCGACGGGGCCATGGCGGACCACCGACCGTCGTCGAACGCCCGGCGCGCAGCCCGGACGGCCCGGTCGACGTCGCCGGCGCCGGCACGGGCAACGGTGGCGAGCGGGTTGCCGGTGGCCGGGTTGTCGGTGACGAAGGTGCGCCCGTCGGCAGCATCCTCCCATTGGCCGCCGATCCACAGGCGGTGGCTACGGCCAAGAAAGCTGGACACGTCGGCCAGCGGTGCGACGAGGGTCATGACGGCGCTCCTGCAGTGGTCAGGTGCTCGTGGACGAGCACGCCCCGGATGTTCTTGCCGGCGTGCATGTCGGCGTAGGCGTCGTTGAGCTCGCCCAGCCGGTACCGCCGGGTCACCAGCTCGTCGAGCTTCAGCAGACCCTGCTGGTAGAGGTTGATGAGATGCGGGATGTCGCGGGTGGGGTTGCAATTCCCGAACATCACGCCCTGCAGCGACTTGGCCAGGTTGGTGAGGTCCTGCGGGCTGATGGCCAGCCCGGGCGTGTTCTGCCCGACCGAGGTGACCACGCACGTACCTGCCTTGCCGACCGTGGCGAAGGCCTCCCCGATGATGTCGCCGTCGACACGACCCACGGTGACGATGCAGGCATCGACGCCTTGGCCGTTGGTGAGGCGGGCCACCAGCGGCATGGCGTCGGCGATGGACCGGTAGGTCTCGGTGGCCCCGAACTGCAGGGCCAGAGCATGCTTCCACTCGTTGGGGTCGACGGCGATGACGTGGGCGGCGCCGGCGGCCGCCGCCCCTTGCAGCACGTTGGCGCCCACCCCGCCGATGCCCACCACCATGACGACCTGGCCGGGACGAACCCCGGCGGCGTTGACCGCTGACCCCCACCCGGTGGCCACCCCACACGACACCAGGCACGCCAGGTCGAATGGGACCGACTCGGGGATCTTGATGCACTGTTCCTCGCGGATCACGACATGGTCGGCGAAGGTCCCGAGCCGGCACAGGGCGCCGATCCCCGTGCCGTCGGGCAGGTGGAACCGTGGCGTGGAGTCGAGCATCAGGCCCTGGTCCATCCCTGCGCCCCGGTCACACAGGTACTGCATGCCGCGGCTGCAATAGTCGCACAGCCCGCAGCCCGGGATGAAGGCGGTGCACACGTGGTCGCCGACGGCCACCCGATCCACCCCCGGCCCGGTGCGCACGACTACTCCGGCGCCCTCGTGACCGCCGATCATCGGCAGGGCGAACGCCAGGTCGCCGGTGAGCACGTGGTCGTCGGAGTGGCAGAGCCCCGAAGCCTCCACCCGGACCAGCACCTCGCCTTGCCTGGGCTCGTCGAGCTCCAGGTCCTCGATCGACCACGTGCTCCCGACGGCGTAGCAGACGGCTCCTCGGACTCTCATCGCGTTCCTCCCAGGGCGGATTGGCGGGTCGGCAGGTCGGGTGGTGGGTCTGCGTGCAGGCCGGCCGTCACGCCCCCGTCCACCGTGAACGATGTACCGGTGACCCACGACGCGTCGTCGGAGCACAAGTGGACACAAGCAGCGGCGATGTCGTCAGGCGTGCCCAGGCGCCCGAGCGGGTGCAGCCCGATCGCCTGCCGGCGAGCGGCGTCCGGGTCGGGCTGGGCGTCGAAGTAGCCGCGGATCATCCCGGTCTCCACGTAGCCGGGGATCACGCAGTTGACCCTGATGCCATCGGCGGCCCCGTCGACCGCCATGCACTTGGTGAGCATGAGAACGCCGGCCTTGGTGGCGCAGTAGCCGGCATCGTTGGGGATGGCCCACACGGAGCCGACCGAGGCCATGTTCACCACCGCCGCCCGGCCCAGGCGGCGAAACCCGGGCCACAGGGCGCGCGACACCAGGTAGACGCTCTTCAGGTTCACGGCGAACTGGCGATCCCAGTCCTCCTCCGTGATCTCGGTGATGGAGCCGACGATGGTCACCCCGGCGTTGTTGACGAGGATGTCGGGCGTGCCCAGCTCGTCGGTGATACCAGCCAGAGCCCGATCGATGGCGGCGGCATCGGTGACGTCGGCCACGTAGGCCCGAGCCGTGCCGTGGCTGGACGCCTCCTCGGCCGCGGACTGGATGCCGGGCTCGCGGCGACCGACCATGGCCACGCTGGCGCCCTCCGCCGCCATGCGGCACGCCGTGGCGAAGCCGATGCCCGAGGCCGAGCCGGTGACCACGGCCACCCTGCCCTCCAGGCGCCGGGCCGCACTCACAGGGCCAGCCCCGGCTCGCCCGCCGTCCACCCACCGTCGACGGGGATGGTCTGCCCGGTGATGAACCCGGCCGCGTCGGACGCCAGGAACACAGCGACGCCGGCGACGTCGCTGGGCTGACCCAGGCGACCCAGCGGTATGCGCCGCTCGGAGGCGGCCCGCACCTCGTCGATCTGGAGCATCGGGGTGGACATGGGCGTCCAGATGAACGTCGGGGCGATGGCGTTGACCGTGATGCCGTAGTGGGCCCAGTCGATGGCCAGGCTCCGGGTCAGAGCCATGACGGCGCCCTTCGACGCCGTGTACGCCCCCTGGTGGGGCAAGGCCACCAGGGCTGCCTGTGAGGCGAAGTTGACGATGTGCCCGTGACGCCGCTCGATCATGCCGTGAGTGACAGCGGCCTGGGCGCAGAAGAACGTGCCTTTCAGGTTGACCCGCCACAACCGGTCGAGGTCATCCTCGGTCACCTCCTCGGCCGGGCGGTTGTCGCAGATGACCCCGGCGCAGTTCACCAGGACGCCGACGGGGCCGATCTCGGAAGCGATCGAGCCAAAGGCGGCTCCCACGGCGTCGTGGTCGCCGATGTCGACACCTTGGACGTGGACGTGCAGGTCGGCAGCCAGGCCGTCGAGGTCAGGACCGGGGAGGTCCAGCCCGACGACCGTACCTCCGGCTTCCACCGCCGCTTCCGCTACGGCCCGGCCGATGCCGCGCCCGGCGCCGGTGACAACGGTGACCTCACCGCGCAGCGGCTCGGCCAATGATCGGGGGCTCATCACGATCCTTCCTGTCGGGCTGGCCGGTCGGCACGCTCGTCGTCACCGAGGGAGCCGAACGGAGGGTCATCCGAGGCGGCGGACTGCAGCTCTCGGTAGATCGAGCGGATGCTGCGCCGCTGGAACTCCTCGACCATCGAGGGCGGATAGCCCTCGTAGTCGGCGGTGGTCACGTGGATCCGGTCCTCGAAGCGGAGCTGCTCGGCCGCGTCATCGATCGACATGCCGGCTGTCCGGGCCGCGTCGACGCGGCCGACGAGCTCGTCGATCTGGTCGCGGAAGCGGACGGCGGTCTGCCGGTCGCCCACGCCGCCGTGCCCTGGCACCAGCGTGTCGAAGTCGAGGGCGAGGACCGTGTCGATCGAGGCGCGCCACGCCCGGAAGCTCGACTCCTGGAACGACGGCAGGCCCATGCCCGATACGGCATCGCCGCTGAAGAGCACGCCGACGTCCGGTAGGTGCACGCCGATGGTGTTGGGCGTGTGCCCGGGCAAGGCCAGCAGATCCACCGAGGTCCCGCCCGGTCGCAACCCCACCCGGTCGAAGAAGACGACGGTCGGCACCCGCTCGGGGTGCCCGGCCATCAGCTCCCGCCCGTCAGGGTCGAGCGTGGCCAGGAGCTGGTCGACGAATTCCGGAGATGGCATGTCGTCGACGAGGCGCTGGCGGGTCGTGTCGTGAGCGACGACCGTCCCCGGGAAGAACCCGTTGGTGAGGGTGTGGTCGATGTGGTGGTCGGTATGGACGATCCAGGCCACGGGCGGTCGATCGGCCAGCATGGCCGCCAGGGCTACGGCGTCGGTGGGCTTGTGGGGGACGTCGACCAGGACGGTCCCCTCGCTGGTCTCGACGATGCCGTTGTTGGAGCCCAGCTTGCCGAGGCTCACCCAGGTCCCCTCACCGACTGCCCGCAGCGGCGCGATGGCCATGGCTATGCCTCGCCCGTTGTGTCGGGCCGGCCCAATCCAGCGGGAGGGAGGAGGCCCTTCCCGAGGAAGCCGACCAGGTTCTGGATCCGG
The DNA here is from genome assembly GCA_021803325.1 of Actinomycetes bacterium. Lineage (GTDB taxonomy): Bacteria > Actinomycetota > Acidimicrobiia > Acidimicrobiales > UBA8190 > JAJZYI01. The sequence continues at coordinate 4,807 of JAJZLP010000054.1, read as the reverse complement.
GCCGGGGCGAACACCTCGTAGAAGCGCACGGCCGCCCCGGTGGTCCGGCCGCTGTGCTCGACCCCCCGGGGAACGACCGCAACGGTCCCCGGGTCGAGCCGAACGGTCTCGCCCCCGATCTGCCAGTCCATGGTCCCCTCGACCACGAGCACGGCCTTCTCGGCATCGTCGTGGGCGTGCGGCGGAGTGCCGGTCGGGTGCTCCCACCGGATGCAATTGACGCCGATCTCCAGGCCGGAGACGGCGCGCCGGTGGTTGCGCGGGAGCACCTCCACCTCGGGGAGATCGTCCCAACGGGCCGTGTACACGGCTACTGCTGCTCCCGCACGGGCGCGGCGGCACTGGCCCCCGCCATCGCGTGGACGAGGTCGACCGCCTCGGCGGTGTCGACGACATCGGCGTACTTCTGCGCCAGGTCGAACAAGTTGACCTTGTGCACTGTCTGGCTGCGGTCGTACACGGCATCGTGGGGGATGACGACCCGGAAGTTGTAGGCGAAGGCATCCACTGCACTGGCCCGAACGCAGCCGCTCGTGGTGCACCCGGTGATGACAAGGGTGTCGATGCCGAGGTCCACCAGGTGACTGACCAACGGCGTGCCGAAGAAGGCACTGGGATGCTTCTTCGGGAGCAGGACGTCGCCCTCGATCGGCGCCACGTCCTCGACGAACCGATAGCCGGCCTCGGGGACGTCCATGATCCCCGGGATCTTGCTGCCCAGCCTGCCTGCGTCAGTGCGCAGCTTGGGGGCGACGTGAGGGTAGAGGACGGGGAACCCGGCCTGGCGGAACGCCCTCAGCACGTGCCCGATGTTGTCGACGGCGGCCCAGCCGGCCGCACCACAGGATGTGGGGAACTCCTTGACCGCCTCGAAGAAGGGGGCCGGTCGAGTCCCCACCGTCCGGTACTGGACGTCGATGACGAGCAGGGCCGGGCGGCGTCCGGCACCGACGGGCTGCCCGAAGCCGGCGGCCGCATAGCGAGCCTCGTCGTCGGCGGTGATGACGCCCTGCCAGATGGCGGAACGGTCCATCACGCACCTCCGGTGCTTGCCACGGCGCCACGCGCCAGGGCGGAAAGGGCTGCTCGGCCGCTGGCTGCACGCCGCAGGTAGCGCCCCCCGCCTGTGGCGGTCACCTGCCCATTGCTGGCCACCACTCGCCCGCCCACGATCGTGTGGGTGACGGATACAGCCGCCTCGCGCCCTTCATATGGAGTGTACGCGGCAGCAGAGTGCATCCGCTCGCCAGCGAACACGGTGGTGCCGGCGAAATCGACGATGGCCAGATCGGCGTCGGCCCCCACCGATATGGCGCCCTTGCGGGGAGCCAGCCCGAAGAGCTGAGCGGGGCGGGCGGAGACGACGTCGACGATCCGCTCCAGGGGGATGCCGCGTTTGACGTGACCTTCGGAGAGCAACAACGGCAGCAGCGTCTCGATCCCGGGGAACCCGGCCGACGCCGACCAGATGTCCTTCTCCTTGGCCGACTTGTGCCGCGGCACATGGTCTGAGCCCACCACGTCGATCGCACCGGCAGCCAGGGCCTGCCACAGCGCTTCGCGGTCCTCTGCCGTACGGAGCGGCGGGTTCACCTTGCCGTAGGTGCCGATGGTCGCGTCCTGGTCGAGGAGCAGGTAATGGGGGCACGTCTCGATGAAGACCCCGTCATGGCTGGCCCGGCGAGCGGTCAACGCGTCGAGCGCGAGCTTGGAGCTGCAGTGGACGGCGTACACGGACGCATCGAGGACCTCCGCGAACATCGCCATGCGGGCTTCGGCCTCGGCCTCGACGATCGGGGGCCTGGCGTTGTTCCAGGCGACGAGGTCCGGGCCGCCCGCCGCCCGCGCTGCCTCGCGCAGGTGCCACACCAGCTCGACGTTCTCGGCGTGGGGGTTCACCATGGCCCCGATGCCGGAGCTTCGCTTCAACAGCTCCCAGAGGAAGCCGTCGTCATTGCCCGGCAGATTGAGGTACGCGCCCTCCTCCCCCTTGAAGTTCATGAAGAACTTGAACGAGGAGACCCCGAGGTCCGACACGTACGCGCCGAGCTGGTCGAGCTGGTGCTGGGTGCCGATGCAGAAGTGGAAGCCGAAGTCGCAGGTCGAATGCTCCTCCATCACCCGGACGGCGTCAGGGAACAGCTCCTCGTAGGGTTGGGCCGACATCAGATAGGCGAGCACGGTGGTGACCCCGCCGGCGACGGCCGAGGCGGTCTCACCGACCACCTCCTCGGGCGCCTTCGCCATCGTGATGTCAGTGCCCATGTGGATGTGGGCGTCGATGGCGCCGGGAAGCACGGTCTTCCCCGAGGCGTCGAGCGTTTTGGTCGCCTGCACGGGCGTCCCAGGCGACACGATCCCGGCAACGCGCCCGTCACGGATCCACAGGTCGGCGTCGACCACACCCTCGCCAGGCAGGACGACGCGACCGTTCGCCACGGCCAAGTCGACGGGTTCGATTGACCTCATCGTCGCGCTACTCCTTCGCTCGGTACGTGGCTTCGAGTGCGTCGTACCTGGGCTTCTGCACCAGGGCCTGGCGCTCCTCCCAGGTGATGAGCTGACCGCTGACGCCGACCGTGCTGCCCTCGTCGCGCAGGTGCTGCAGGACGGCGCGCACGCCGAACACTGCAGCGCGCATGGCGGAGTTGGCATAGACGATGAGGGTGAAGCCCAAGGCAGCCAGCTCCTGCTGGCCCATCAGCGGCGTCCTGCCACCCTCCACCATGTTGACGACATGGGTTCCGGGGACCTCCTGGGGGATCCGGGCCAGGTCGTCACGCGAGGTCGGAGCCTCGATGAACAGGACGTCGGCGCCGGCCTCCCGGTAGCGGTGGGCTCGTTCCAGGGCCTCGTCGATGCCGGACACGGCGGCCGCATCGGTCCGGGCGATGATGAGCGTGTCCGAGCGGCGAGCGTCGACGGCAGCTCGGACCTTCTGCACCATCTCCTCGGCCTCGATCACCTCCTTGCCGTCGAAGTGCCCGCAGCGCTTGGGCGCCACCTGGTCCTCGATCTGGATGGCAGCGGCACCGGCTCGCTCGAGGAGCCGGACAGCACGCTGCACGTTGAGGGCGTTTCCATAGCCGGTGTCGGCGTCGACGATCAGGGGGATGTCGATGCTCTCGGCGATGGCGGCGACGTGGTCGACCACCTCGCTCATGCCGACCAGTCCGATGTCGGGATACCCGAAGCGAGCGTTGGCCAGCCCGGCTCCGGTGACGTACACGGCGGCGAAACCCAGCTGCTCGATGACCCGGGCCGTGATGGCATCCGTTGCACCGGGCACGACCAAGGCTTGGTGCTCGGCCTTGGCGGCGGCGACGACCTCCCGGAGTGCCGACATCAGCCGCTCGTGCCCGACGGGTCGGCGGCGTCGAGCGTCGGCTCGAGCGTCCGCCTGGCGTTCTCGTACGACTTTCCCAGATGGCGTTCCATCAGGTCCGCCGCGTGAGCGTCGTTCTTGTCGCAGATCGCTTCGAGAACTGCCTGGTGCTCTTCGAGTGCGGCTTTGCTCCGTTCGGCCGAACTGGCGCTGCGCGATCGGGCCAGCGCCATCTGCACCAGGAGGTACCGGCCCTGGTTGGCCAGCACGTCGTTGTGGGTCATGGCCAGGATCTGCAGGTGGAAGTCGTTCTCGTACAGGAAGACGCCTTCCGTGGCCAGGCGCTGGCGAGTGAGGTCGAGCAGGCCGCCCAGCACCTCGGCCTCCGCGTCGGTCCGACGCAGCGCCGCCTGCCGGCAGGCGTACGCCTCGAGGACGAGCCGGACCTCGTACAGGTTTGCCAACTCGTCCTTGGTGAAGGTCTTGACGAATGTGCCCTTGTGGCTCCGGATGGTGACCAGCCCTTCGGCCGCCAGAGTCTGCAACGACTCGCGGATCGGCCCCCGGCTCATGGAGAACTGGGCGGCCAACTCGACCTCGTTGAGCCGCTGGCCCGGGGCCAGCGTGCCGCCCAAGATCAGCTCGCGCAGCAACTCCGTGCTCTGAAGCCTGGCCGTGGCCCGCCCCCTGGCGATCACCACCTTGCCCGGGATCCCGTCCATGACGGCACCATAACGACGTGATTGTCAACAGTCAACTGTTAACTCTGCATGACACGGCCGGTTGGCCCTTGCGCAGATGGCGGGGTCGGTGTAGGGGATCGGCCAGAGCATTTTGGGCTCCGAGCTCTCCGACGAGCGGTCCAGAGCGACGAACGCCCCCCTGCCGCTCATGACGGCAGCAGCTACTGGATCACCGACCGGTTCGGACAGGCCGATGGGTGCGGTGACGCCACCGCCGGCTGCGGGGGTCCCACACCGGCCGGGATGCCCGATCGTGGGACGGTGGCCGCAGGGAGGCCCGACCGTGGCCGGAACATGGCCCGATGGTGGCCCTACGGAGGCCGGACGGTGGCCCGGTGGAGGCCGGTCGCGTGCAGACGGTCGGGCTCTGGGCTTTCAGCCAGCGACGCAGGAACAGGCCGGCAACGCGCCAGGTGCGGCCACGGCGAGCGACGAGGTCTCGGGTGTCGAGGACACGCAGAGCGGCCGTCCCTGCGTTGGCGCCGACGACGTGGACCGCGCCGAGGAAGCCCTTGGCGTGCACCGCGGTGGCACACATCCGGGCAAGGGTGCGGAGGAGCCGCATGCACCACGCCGGCCGGCCCGCGTGGACGGGTCGAGGCTCATGACAGAGCGACGTCCAGGTGCCCGCGGACGCCGGGCGCTCCGCTAGATCGCGCGGACGCTCTTCGCCTGCGGCCCCTTCTGCCCCGGCTCGGACTCGAACGACACCTTCTGACCTTCGATCAGCTCCCGGTAC
>JAJZLP010000045.1:2699-4404 GCA_021803325.1 Actinomycetes bacterium | reverse complement strand
GGATCCGAGGTAGGCGGCGTTGCCGAAGGCGAAGATGCCGCCGTCGGCGGCGACTTCCCAGTAGCCCTGTCCGGTGGGGGTGGTGGCGATGGCGACGATCCGGTGATTGCCGCTCGGGGTAGGAGCTGCCGGTACCGCTGTGCCCGACGGCGGTGTGCCGGTGCCGCTCGTCGAGGTGTCGAAGACGACAGGTGCCACGTAGAGCTGTCGCTGCGCCGTCCCGCCACAGGTGCCGTAGCCGACGCACCCGGCTTGCCATGCGGCGTAGGCCAGCCACCACCGGCCGCTCGGGTCCTGCACGAGGGACCCGCCTGCTGGGCCGGCGACCTGGCCGTACGAGGAAAGGAATGGCGTGTGCTGCGGCTGCGTGCACGGGCCCTGCGGGCCGGCACACACGGCGAACCCCTGGGCGTAGGTGGACGTGTCCCAGATGCCCCCGGAGAACAGGAGGACGTCGGTCCCGCCGACGGACACCATCTGCGGGTCCTCGACGGTCGTCTCCCACGGGTCGGCGACGGTGTTGTTGGTGAGGATCTCCGTCGGCTGCGTCGCGAAGCCGGTACCGGCAGCGTCGAGCTGCGCCGACCAGATGTGCGCCGGCTGCGACGACCCCCCGTCGTTCGACTTCCAGACGAGCCACGCTCGTCCCGTGGCGGGATCGACGAAGGGGCTGGGGTCGATCGATCCTCCCAGCGACGGCTGGCAGTAGAACGGAGCGGTCGACGTGTCGGTGAAGACAGGCGGGGACAGGCTGGGCGCGGTCGCCATGGCCAGGCAGTCGTGTCCCGTGTCGCCGGGGTTCCCAGCCGTGGAGGCGTCGTAGTACATGATCCAGTGGCCGTCCCACGCGAAGACACCCGGGGATGTCTGGGTGTTGGGCTGCTCCCACGCGGGAGGGTCCGGCAACGCTGATGAGCCGTAGGTGGTGCCCGACGCCGTCTGCCAGCCGCTGGCAGGGCTGCCGGAGCTGTCGATGAGAACGCCGAGCTGGTTGCCCCAGGTGGTGCCCGTTGTGAAGGCGTAGTAGGTCGAGCCGGACCGGACGATGTCGGGGTCGGGCGCGTCGAGGCCGAGCACCGGCGTCGCCGGTGGCCCGGCGACGGTGATCGCATCGGGCGTCGCCGCCGCAGCGGGGAGCGCCGACGCCCCGAGGGCGATGGCTCCGGCTCCCACCCCGGCTGCCACACCGCCCACCACCATTGCCAGGGAGACGGCAACGCGCACCGGGGACGGCACCGATCCCGCTGACCCAAGGATCGTGCGCCGCGGCCGGTCGTGGCGGCTCCCGGCGTTCCCGGGCTCGCTACTGGCGCGCCCACCGCGGTGGCCTGCAGCTGAGGCGGCCTCGGTGGTGAGCGAACGGTGTCGCGACCGTGCGGGTCCTGCTGCCGACATCAGGCCTCCTTGCGCTCGACCGTCCCGACATGGTGCCATGCTTCGGTGGCCGTTCGATGCGCTCCTTGTGCTGCGACCGTTCCCACCTCGGGTGGAGATCGCCGGGGGTCGGGCGATCTCGGGTGCCGGCACCCGAGGCTGCACGCGGTGGAGCCCAGGTGACCGCAGCCGACCCGCCGCCGTGCTCGGAGCCAGCGCCCCGGCCAGGCCAGCCGCCCCGCTCGTATGCGCCACCAGCCGGGATCCGCCGGGACGGCCTGGACCGGCCGCGTCCCGACCGATTGCACCACGACCGGCCTGACTACGACGC
>JAJZLP010000045.1:0-2599 GCA_021803325.1 Actinomycetes bacterium | reverse complement strand
GCTCGGAGCCAGCGCCCCGGCCAGGCCAGCCGCCCCGCTCGTATGCGCCACCAGCCGGGATCCGCCGGGACGGCCTGGACCGGCCGCGTCCCGACCGATTGCACCACGACCGGCCTGACTACGACGCGATCATGGCTGCGCACGAGGCTGCGGTGGAAGCAGGAGCGTCGTGCTACCGGGACCCTGCGACGGGCCTCGTCGTCATGACGGCTCGCACACTCGCGGAGCGCGGGTCGTGCTGTCGCAGCGGGTGCCGCCACTGCCCGTATGAGCCGAGCTGACGGCGTCGGTGCGCGTGGCGGCAGCTGTGCCTCAGGTGTCGCCGGCCAGCAGCCCCACGACCTCGTCCAGGCTGGACCCTTCGTGCGGGACGACCAGCTCGGAGACACGGAGGTCGTCGGGGGCGACAGCGGTGCCGGCTGCCCGGATGGCGGCGATCAGGCCGGCGAGCGCCGACGTCATCGCGGGCTCGTCCCCGGCGTCGACGGCGGCGCCGAGGGTCTCGTCGAGCGCCTCGATGCCTGGCAGCGCCTCGGAGGGGACCTCGTAGCGGCCCTCGCCGAGCACCCGGACGATCACTGTCCCGCTCCGGTCGCGGACTCGCCCGGCGTTGCGGTGCTGGGAGCGGGGTCGCCGCTGTCGCCCGGAGCGCCGGCAGCCTCTGCGCCGCCGGCTGTCCCGGCCACCGGGGCGCTGCCGGCCGGGAGCGATGCCGCCGGTTGGCTGGCGGCGAGCTCCGCTTTGAGGGCGGCAAGCTCGGTGTCGATCTGGCCGGTCCCTGCGGTGGCGTTCAGCTCCCGCTGGATGTCGTCCTCGCCGGTGCCGGTCAGGTCGGGCAGCGCTCCGGTCTGCAGGAGCTCGTCGATGGCACCGGCCCGGGCCTGCATCTCGCTGATCTTGTCCTGGGCGCGCTGGAGCGTCATGCCGGCGTCGGTCATGGACTCCGATATGCCCGACACCGCCTCGCCGATGCTGGTCTGCGCCTTCGAGGCCGTGTAGGTGGCCTTGAGCGTCTCCTTGCGTGTCCGGAAGGCGTCGACCTGCACCTGCAGCTTCTGAGCGGTGAGCTCGAGTTGCTGCTGCTGGGTCTCGACCTGCTGGTGCTGGGTGCCGAGCGACTCGAGCTGCTCGGCGAGCGCAGTCCGCCGGCTGAGGGCCTCGCGGGCGAGGTCCTCGCGGTTCTGCGCCAGCGCCTGCTTGGCCTGTTGCTGGAGCTTGTCGGCTTGCTGCTGCAGCTGGTTGGCCTGCAGCTCCAGGCGCTTGCGGGACGTGGCCACGTCGGCGAGGGCACGCCGGACCTTCTGCAAGTTCTGGAGCTGGTCCTGGTAGGACATGTCGAGCATGTCGGCCGGGTTCTCAGCCTTGTCGAGGGCCTTGTTGGCCTTGGACCGCACGATGGACGACAGCCGCTTCATCACGCCGGGCATGGATGACCTCTTCTCACTGGGATCGTGGGTCGTGCTCCGTGGTCCTTCCACGGGGTCGTGCCGGTACGGGGGGATCGCCCACCCTCGAGCATGGCACCAGCCGGGGCCGCTGACGGTCTGCTCCCCACGATCACAGCACGTGTGGCGCCGCCAGTCGAGCCACCCCCATGTGCTGGCCGTTCGGAGGCCGGCTTTTCGGGCACCCACACCGCCTGGGCAGGGCACGTGTCGCGTCCACGAGCGGTCGCCTGGCTGTGGCCGCAGGGTCGATGGGGGTCGGGGCGGGTGGCCAGGTGGTGGTGGGGTTGGGTGGTGGTGGGGTTGGGTGGTGGTGGGGTTGGGTGGTGGTGGGGTTGGGTGGTGGTGGGGTTGGGTGGTGGTGGGGTTGGGGCGGGTGGCCAGCTGGTGGGGCCAGCTGGTGGAGCCGGCTGGTGGGTTGCGACGGGTGCCGGAAGGGTTCCCCAGCGCGGCGATCGGCGGCCCCGCTACGGTCGTGGCATGACGACCGACGAACTGGTCCAGGCCGCCTGCCCGCTCATCCGCGACATGGGCTGGCAGTTCTACTTCGCTCCGACGACCGTCGAGCGCGGGCAGGAGCTCGGGCTCGACGTGTTCCGCTTCTACTTCCTCGGGCGTGGCGGTGTGCTCGGGGACGTCGAGGCCCAGGTCGTGGCCAGCGCCTTCGGCTATTTCAACCCGGCTGTGGTGGCTGACATGTGGGACTCGGGGCGGGCGGTCATCGCTCCTCGCGAGGGGGGCCGTGCGTACATGGCATGCTGCGCCCAGTTCGGTCGCGACCACCTGAGCGAGCTGCCCGACCTGGCCGGCCTGTGTGGCGCGTTGGAGGCCGTCCAGCAGGCAGCCGACCCTACGGCGCTTGCGCTGTACGCCGCTGTCTCGGCGGAGCCGCTGGTCGACGACCTGCCGGGCCGGGCCATGCAGCTGGTCGCGATGCTCCGAGAGCTTCGTGGCAGCGCACATCTGCTGGCGCTGGTGGCGGTCGGCCTCGCCCCGAAGACGGCGCACTTCTTGAACCGGCCCGACGACATGGGCTTGTTCGGCTGGCCGGCCGGCGACGTTCCGGTCGTGACCGCTTCCGACCGGGAGCGGCTGGACGCGGCCGAAGCCATGACGGACCGGCTCGTGCGGCCTGCCTACGGCGCGCTCGACGC
>JAJZLP010000276.1 GCA_021803325.1 Actinomycetes bacterium | reverse complement strand
TCCTCACCACCAACGGTCTGGTGGGGCGGTACGTGACGGACTGGGCGGGGCCGGGCGCACGGCTCGTCGATGTCGACATCCGCCTCGGCGCGCCGAACTATCCGGGCGACACCATGGTGATGCGGGGCCGGGTCACCGAGGTCGATCGGGCGTCGGGCACGGTGGTCGTCGGGCTGCGGGGCTCGAACCGGATCGGTGACCACGTCACCGGGGTGGTGCGGCTCGTCCTGCCGGCGACAGGGGCGGCAGTGGAAGCAGCACCGGCGGCAGTGGAAGCAGCACCGGCGGCAGGGGAAGCAGCACCGGCGGCAGTGGATGCGGCGGCAGTGGATGCGGCGGCAGTGGATGCGGCGGCGGCAGATCTGGCGGGTAGCGGGCGGAACGGAACGGACACCGACGGACACGAGGAGCGCACGTGACGAGCCGATCGCACACCTACGCCGGCACCACCGCCATCGCCGGCATCGGTGCCACCGAGTTCTCGAAGGACTCCGGCCGTTCCGAGCTCTCGCTCGCCGTGGAGGCCGTGGCTGCCGCTCTGGAGGACGCTGGGCTCGCCCCTTCGGACGTCGACGGCATGGTCACCTATTCGGCGGACACCAACCCCGACATCGACATCGCCCGATCCCTCGGTATCGGCGACCTCACCTTCTTGGACAGGGTGCACTACGGCGGCGGCGCCTGCTGCGGGACGGTGCAGCACGCTGCCATGGCCGTGGCCACCGGCGTGGCCGACGTGGTCGTCTGCTACCGGGCGTTCAACGAGCGCTCGGGGAACCGGTTCGGCACCGGGGTGCAGGACCGGCCGGTCATGCCGACGGCGGAGAACGCACAGTTCGCCTGGTACTCGCCCTTCGGGCTGCTGACGCCGGCGAGCTGGGCGGCGATGTTCGCCCGCCGCTACATGCACGCCACCGGGGCGACCAGCGAGGACCTGGGGCGGATCGCGGTGGCGGACCGCACGCACGCTGCGACGAACCCCAAGGCCTTCTTCTACGGGAAGCCGATCACCCTCGAGGACCACCAGGCGTCCCGGTGGATCGTCGAGCCCCTGCACCTGCTCGACTGCTGCCAGGAGTCGGACGGCGGCCAGGCCATCGTGGTGACGTCACTGGAACGGGCCCGGGACCTGGCCCAGAAGCCGGCGGTGATCGAGGCAGCGTCCCAGGGGTCGGCCTCAGGACAGGACATGATGACCTCGTACTACCGGGACGACATGGCCCATCTGCCCGAGATGGGGCTGGTGGCCCGGCAGCTGTGGGAGACGTCCGGTCTGGGGCCCTCGGACATCCAGACGGCCGTCCTCTACGACGCGTTCACCCCGTTCGTGCTGAACACCCTGGAGGAGTTCGGCTTCTGCGAGTGGGGAGAGGCGAAGGACTTCATCCGGGACGGCAACATCGAGCTGGGCGGGTCACTGCCCATCAACACCCATGGCGGGCAGCTGGGCGAGGCCTACATCCACGGCATGAACGGGATCGCCGAGGGGGTGCGCCAGGTGCGGGGCACCGGAGTGAACCAGGTGCCGTCGGTGGAGCACGTCGTAGTGACGTCCGGGACGGGGGTACCGACGAGCGGGCTCATTCTCGGCGTGGATCGCTGACCAACTCGTCTGTGGCGGCGGTGGTGGTGGTCCGGCGGTGGTGGTGGTCCGGCGGCGGTGGTCCGGCGGCGGTGGTCCGGCGGCGGTGGTCCGGCGGCGGTGGCGGTCCGTGGCAGCCTGCCTGGTAGTGGCCTCGTGGCGGAGGCCATTGCCCCTGCTCCGGAAGCGCGGAAGGACGCCCATCGTCGGCTGCCGGGGGGCGCAGCGGCGCCAGGCGCGGTGGTCGTCAGGCCGGCGAGATTGAGGACGCGCGTTGCCGGCTGTCGGAGGTGCCGGGAGCTGGCCGCGGGGCGCGCCGGAGGCGCCGCGCTGCGGTTGTCGTCAGGCCGACCAGAGCGTGGGGGCAGCTCGTGCTGGCGCCGTAAGGCGCGCCGCGCCTCGCGGCTGGCGCTGACTGGCTGCGTCGGCATCAGGTTCGGGTGGCGGGGGACCACCTTGTTGTCGGCCAGGGCCACGGTGGTTCGCTGACCAGGGTGGTTCGAACGCCCATGTCGGCTCTGCCGCGTCGTCGGCGTTCGTCCGTCTGAGCGTCCAGCCGTCGTACGTCTTGAGGTAGTGGTGCCAGTGACACAGGCGGGCCAGGTTCGACAGGCATGTGGGGCCGCCCTCGAAGAGGGGGATCGTGTGGTCGATCTCGAGGCCGGTCGATACCGAGCACCCCGGCACGACGCAGCAGCGGTCCCTCTCCACCAGGGCCGTGCGGAGTGCGGCGCTGATGGTCCGGCCCAGATGCGCGACGGCCCGGATGTCACCCGCCTTGTGGAAGATGCACCGGACCGAGGCGTCGTCGAGGAGAGCACGGACGCCGGGTACGGGGATGGGCCCGACGCCTTCGATGGTTGAGACCTCGCCCTCTTCCGCATGGCCGCGACGCAGGGCGTCGAGGTCGATCCGAACGTGGATCATGGTGCCGGGGCCAGACGAGCCATCGTTGCCGGATGCGTCGCCGGTACTGGCTCGCCCCGACGTGATCAGCGCAGCCACCGCGTCGGCCTCCAGGGCGGCGTAGGTGGTGCGGGTGGGTGCCTCCGTTCCGGTGCCCGGTCCTCGCTCGGCGGTGCGCATGCGCTTCATCTGGTCGGCGATCGCTGCGAGGATCGCAGCTCCGACCTCTGGAACGTCGCGCCCCCCATAACAGAACGCACCCTCCGCATCGGTCCAATGACGGAAGTGCCGGCTGTTATGGATCCTGCGATGGGTGGCGCGTGGGTCCTTGCCGGCGTGCGTCGCCTTCAGATCTCGGCACCGGTTGCGCAGTGCCGTCATGGATCCTTCAGCGGCCTGGTCGATCAGCGACTCCTGCTGGGCAGGGGCGGTGCGAGCGGCGTCGGCGATCTCCCGCGTTTGGGCGCCCGACATGCGACCGTCACGAAGTGCCTCCTCGACGGCAGGGAGCTCGTTGAGTGCCTCCGCTGTGTCAAGGAGGGAACGAGCCTCTCCCACCCCGACACCGTCGAGCCACGCGATGAACGCCGCAGCGGTGCGGTGCTCGCTGCGACGCCAGATGCCCGAGGAGTCGATACGTCCGGCGAGAAGTGCTTTCAACGCATGGGCCAGGCGCTCGACCCGGACGGACTGCTGATAGAGGTTCACGGCATCAGTGCCGCTGACCGTCCCGGGCTCGAGTGTCGCGGTGATCGAGTTGAGAAGGTCAGCGGCACGACCGAGCGTCACGGCGAGCCGGGCATCTGCCTGAGGACCGGGGTCGTCGACAGCAGGGGTACTCATCTGCTCGGCCTGTGAGGTCACGCCCGCCGTTGATCGCGCCATGGGGAGATCATCGCAGGGGGGTGTAACAGCCATCACCGGGGGCTTTCCGGCACGGGAGTCGACCCGACCGAACCCGCCGACCCGACCGAACCCGCCGACCCGACCGAACCCGCCAACCCGACCGAACCCGCCGACCCGACCGAACCCGCCGATCCGGTCAGCTGCGGGACGCGGCCACCCCCGCCGGCGCACCGACGACCGCGGCGTCGAGTGATGCTGCGTCATCGGGCGTGAGGGGCCGGTAGTCGCCGCCACGCTCCGGCTGCCACCAGACGGGGTCGGCGCAGTTCCATCGCTCCGCCCGCAGGACCCGGGTGAGCACCTTGTTCGTGGCGGTCACCGGAAGCCGGGTGGTCACCCGGACGAACCGGGGTGCCCATTTCGTGCCGAGGTCGTCCTGGGCGGTGAGGAATGTCCGGAACCCACCGGGGTCGAACGTGGTCCCCTCGGTCAGCTGGAGGGCAGCCATGACCTGGTCGCCCACGGCGGGATCGGGAACGGCGTAGACCGATGCGAGCACGACGTCGGGGTGCCGCAACAGGATCCCCTCCACCGGCGCGGTGGCGAAATTCTCGCCGTCGACCCGCAGCCAGTCGCTGTTGCGCCCGGCGAAGTAGAAGAAGTCGTCCTCGTCGCGGTAGCCGAGGTCGCCGGTCCAGTACCAGCCGTTGCGCAGCCGGGCCCGTTCGGCGTCGTCGTTGTGCCAGTACCCCTCGAAGCCGACGCCGCCGGTCTCGGAGACGATCTCGCCGATGGCCTCCTCCGCGTTGGTGAGGCGTCCGGCCTCGTCGAAGCGGGCGCGGGGACGCTCGGCTCCGGTGGCGGGATCGACGATCATGGTCCCCGGCAGCGCCCGCCCCAGCGCACCGCGGGGGGTGTCGGGCGTGCGGGTGATGGACGCACCGCCCTCGGTGGATCCGTAGGCATCCTGGACGGCGCACCCGAACCGCTCGGCGAAACGGGCGACGTCGCTTGCCGCCGCTTCGTTCCCGAACACCTGGCGGAGGGGATTGTCGGCATCGTCGGGCTGC
>JAJZLP010000070.1 GCA_021803325.1 Actinomycetes bacterium | reverse complement strand
CCCGTCGGCCAGCGCCCGGGTCAGCAGGCCCGGCACGTCCCCCGCGTCACCGAACGCCGCGACGTCACGACGTCCCCGAGGTGCGAGCGGCCTGTCGTGGTCGCCACTTGGCCAGTGATCGACCGCGTGGGCGTGGCGAACAACCCAGACCTGGCGCCCGGGGATGCGACCGGGCTCGCCCCCGGGCGCGGCCACCAGATCAGCCGCGTGCTTTCAGGGCTTCGATGAGCTTCGGCAGCACCTTGTGCACATCACCGACGACCCCGAGGTCGGCAACCGAGAAGATCGGCGCTTCCTGGTCCTTGTTGATGGCCACGATGTTGTTGGAGCCCTTCATCCCAACCAGGTGCTGCGTGGCTCCCGAGATGCCGCACGCGATGTAGACGGTCGGCTTCACGGTCTTGCCGGTCTGGCCGACCTGGTGTGAGTACGGAACCCAGCCGGCGTCGACGATGGCCCGGCTGGCGCCTGCAGCACCGTTGAGCAGCTTGGCCAGTTCCTCGACCATGGCGTAGTGCTCGGCGTCACCCAGGCCGCGGCCGCCGGAGACCACGACGTCGGCTTCGTCCAGCTTGGGGCCGCTGCGCTCCTCGACGTGGCGCTCCACGATGGTGGCCGCGCCGGTCGCGCCCAGGTCGGGAGCCGAGATCGACTGGACCTGTGGCGCAGCACCACCAGAGGCCTCGGCTGCAAACGACTTGGCCCGCACCACGAAGATCCCCGGGCCGTCGCCGGTGAACCGGGCCGTCACGATCTGGGTGCCGCCGAACGCCGCGTGCTGGGAGCGCACCTCCCCACCTTCGACCTGCAGGTCGACCACATTGGTGAGCACCGGCAGGTCCAACCGGGCCGACAGGCGGCCGGCAATGTCCCGGCCGTCGTAGGTGGTCGGCACCAGCATGACGTCCGGCCGATTGCCCGAGCGGATCAACTCCGCCACCGCTCCTGCGACGACCGGACCCGGCAGCTTGCCGCCGAGGTCGCCGACGTCGTAGACGGTCGTGGCCCCGTGGTCGCCAAGGGTGCCTGCGATCGCTGCCGCGTCACCGCCCCAGGTCACCGCCTCGACCGTGCCTGCCATGGAGCGGGCCTTGGTCAGCAGCTCCAGCGTGGTCGACACGGGGTTGCCGTCAGCAGCCTCCGCCAGTACCCAAACCTTGTCGATCGACATCCCTCAGCTCCGTCTTTCGTGCGGGCGGGCAGCTTGTCGCCGCCGCCCTCCTTACCCCTGTGGTGCCGGGAACCTCGGCCCCGGCCGCCGGACCTCGCTCGCCGACGCCCCGGCGTGCCGCCGGGGACGCGAGCCAACAATGCGTCAGACCAGCTTCAGCTGCTCCAGGAATGCGACGATCCGCTCGTGCGCGTCGCCCTCGTCGACGACCAACTCCCCCGCACCACGCTCCTCGGCGGCGGCCACGCCGGTGATCTCCTGACCGGCACCGGCCCAACCCACCGACGACGCGTCCAGGCCGAGGTCAGCCACCGTCAGCTGGTCGACCGGCTTCGACTTGGCAGCCATGATCCCCTTGAACGACGGGTACCGTGGCTCCACGACACCAGCCGTGACCGTCACCACGCACGGCAACGGGCATTCGACCTCGTCGTAGCCGGCCTCGGTCTGGCGCTCGACACGGACCGAGCCGTTGGCAACCGAGATCTTCTTCGCGAAGGTGACCGACGGCATGCCCAGCAGCTCGGCGATCTGGACCGGGGTCGTACCGGTGTACCCGTCGGTCGACTCGGTGGCGGCGATGACCAGGTCCGGCTGGGCCCGCTCGATGGCCTTGGCGAGCACCTTGGCGGTCGACAAGGCATCGGAGCCCTTGAGCGCACCGTCGCTCACCAAGATGGCCTTCGCTGCGCCCATGGCGAGCCCGGTGCGGAGGCCGGAGACCTCGCCGTTGGGCGCCATGGAGACGAGCGTCACCTCACCATCCTCGGCAGCAAGCTGCAGCCCCATCTCCACGCCATAGGCGTCGGAGTCGTCGAGGATGAGCTTGCCCTCGCGGACGAGGGTGTGGGATTGGGCATCCAACGCGGCCGGCGCGGCCGGGTCGGGGATCTGCTTCACACAGACGACGACGTTCATAGGCGCGATTGTTCCCGACAGCGGGCCCCACCGACCAATCGACGCTCCGGACGTCCCCCGACCAGGCGTCCGAGGAGCGCCTGACCAGCGATCCGGGCCCTCTTCGACCCGTCACCCCGGCCCCCGCCAACCCGTACCCGGCCCCCGCCGACCCGTACCCCGGTCCCCCGCCGGCACCTGGGCGCCTCGGGCACCGCTCGACCACTCACCCCGCCGGCACCTGGGCGCTTCGGGCACCGCTCGACCACTCACCCCGCCGACACCTGGGCGCCTCGGGCACCGCTCGACCACCCACCCCGCCGACACCTGGGCGCCTCGGGCGCCGCTCGACCACCCACCCCGCCGACACCTGGGCGCCTCGGGCGCCGCTCGACCAGGTTGCCCCAGGTCGTCCCATATCGTTCCAGGTCGTCGGACCAGTGCTTCACCGTCCATCACGCACCGCCACTGCAGCAGTGACATCGTCGGCAATGACGCCCAGTGCCCCGGCGCGAGCGGCGGTGCGTACCTCGTCAGGCCCGTTCACCGTCCACGCGACGACAGCCAGGCCGGCATCTGCCGCTCGCTCGACCAACCCTTCGGTCGTTCGCGACCAGTGCGGCAGCAGCACGGTGCAGCCCAGATCTGCTGCCCGGTCGAGCAGATCTAGCGCATCGAACGCCGGGTGGACCAGCAGCCCGAGGTCCGGGAGCCACTCCGGTCCGACCGCATTCGCCGTGATCGCCCCTGCCGTCGCAGCGAGGGTGTCAGGCCAGAATGAAGTCACCAACCAGTGCTGACGAGGTCTGGTGCCGCCCGTCGGCGCGAGGTCCCCCGACCCATGCCCAGCCCGGTAAGCCAATCCAGCCCGGTTGGCCAACAGCGCCACCACCTGGTGCGCCACACGCTGGTCGGGATCGAACCCTGGTTCGGTCGGCGCGTTCTTGATCTCGATGTCGACCACGCCGTCACCACAAGCGTCCAGCGCTGCGTCGAGCGACGGGACCCACGGGGGAAGCTCCCAGCTCCGGACCGTGTGCACCGGGCCCACGCCGGGTAGGTCGACATCGTGGACCACGACCAACTCGCCATCGGCGGTCTGGCGGACGTCGAGCTCCACCCCGTCAGCCCCGGCTCGCCGAGCCCGACGGAACGCCGCCTCCGTGTTCTCTCGAACCTCGGCGCTCGACCCGTCTGCAGATGGTGCGCGCCCGCCCCGGTGCGCCAATACGAAGATGGGGGCTCTCGGGGCCATGCCCAGCATCATGCTCGCTCCCCCGATCCCCTGAGCGCCAGCCCGCCGACCCCTCAGCAGCAGCCCCAACAGCCGAGCGCCAGCCCGCCGACCCCTCAGCAGCAGCCCCAGGCGGAGGTTGGCCAGATGGTGGTCCGCGGGCATACAGGCTCGCTCGGTGGTTATACAGGCACTTGTAGCGTTGACAGAGCCGCTTCTCGGGCGACCGACAGTTGAGTTGCGCAGTAACCCTTGCGCGCGCCTGCGCTCGGGAGTACATTCACGTAGCCGACTCGACCAGACGGTCAACCCATGTGGCCAGTCTTGTGAAGTGAGTCACAATCGGCCGTGCTGCGCGCACGAAGCTCGAAATCAGAGGAGGCGCATCGTGGCCCTCATGTGGAACCGTTCTGTCGAATGGGACGCCGACGACTGGCGGAAGCTCGCTGCGTGTCGGCACACCGAGCCCGATCTGTTCTTCCCGGTGGGAACCACCGGGCCAGCGATCGACCAGATCGAGGCAGCCAAACGCGTCTGCCGATCCTGCGAGGCGATCGAGCCTTGCCTGGAGTTCGCTCTGGCCACCAACCAGGAGTCCGGGATCTGGGGCGGCACCTCCGAAGAAGAGCGCCGCAAGCTGCGAAAGGCGTGGCTGGCTGCACGACGGCGAGCGTCGTAGGCCTGCACCACCCGGCACAGCACCACCACCCGGCACATCACCACCACCCGGCACATCACCACCACCCGGCACAGCACCACCACCCGGCACAGCACCACCACCCGGCACAGCACCACCACCCGGCACAGCACCACCACCCGGCACAGCACCACCACCCGGCACAGCACCACCAGTGGGCTCCCATGGTGCCGCGACCGAAGCCCATCGCTTCACCTGTGGCGAACCAGCAGGTTCCGGTCGCACCACGGCAGGAAGAACGCTCAGCCGACGCTCCATCGAGGGCCAGAACGTCGCGAACGGGACCGGCGACAGGCATCGCAGGTCGCAACCGGCAGCAGTCGCGGGGCTAGCCTGGCGGTGACCGGCAGGGTGACAAGGCTGGCGCGCCATCGTGCGCGCGCTGCACATCTCGTCCACGGTGGCCTGCCTGGACGGAGAG
>JAJZLP010000191.1 GCA_021803325.1 Actinomycetes bacterium | reverse complement strand
GTGCCTGCTGGTGGCCACGGGGCGGTACTCGGTGGACGAGCTCTGCCGTGCTGGCGCCGACGCCGTGCTGGCGGACCTCACCGATACCGAGCGGGTGGTCGAGATCCTGACGGCTGGTCTCTGAGGTCGCCCTCGGACGGCCGGTACAGTGTGCGGCGCCGTGGCTTTGGGATGGGGTCGGCGGCCCGATGGGCAGTACGAGCTCCGGGATGGTGGCGATGGGTTCGCAGGTTCCGCTGGTGTCGTACCTCGTGTTGGGGGAGTCTCCTCAGCTGGTGGTGAGCGAGTGCTCGGCGTGCGGCGCCCGGTTCTTCGACCGGCGGGTGGCATGCGCGGCGTGCGGTGCCCGGTCGTTCGGTTCGGTGCCGTTGCCCACCGAGGGGGAGGTGCGGACCTTCACCATCGTGTCGATGGCGGCGCCCGGCATCCCCGTTCCGTTCGTGGCCGCGGTGGTGGTGTGTGGCGGCACCAGTGTGCGGGCGAACCTCGTGCACGTTCCGGCCGACCCCGAGCACGTGCGCACCGGCATGCGAGTGCGGTTGGTCACGGTGCCGGTCGGGGTCGACGCGGCGGGGACGGAGGCGGTGGGGTTCGGGTTCGAACCGGTGGGTACCGAGCCGTTGCCGGCTCGCCCCGGGTCTGGCGGTGCGGGGTCTGGTGGTAGAGGTTCTGGCGGTGCGGGGTCTGGCGGTGCGGGGTCTGGTGGTAGAGGGTCTGGCGGTGCGGGGTCTGGCGGTACAGGGTCTGGCGGTACGGGGTCTGGCGGTGCGGAGGACCCCGAGGCTGTGGGCGCGACGCCTGTGGAGGTGGCCTGATGACGGATGACGTCTGGATCCTCGGGATCCACATGACGAAGTTCGGCAAACATCCCGAGACAGACACCGTGGACTTGGCGTGCGAGGCGGCGCTCGCCGCGTTGGCCGACGGCGGCGTCACCATGCGGGACATCGGAGTGATGGCGGCGGGGAACCTGCTCGGTGGCGGGCTCGGCATCGGCCAGGCGGTGCAGAAGCAGATCGGCCAGACCGGCATCCCGGTCTACAACGTGGCCAACGCCTGCGCGACGGGTGCGACAGCCCTGCGGACGGTGGTGATGGCCATCAAGGCTGGCGAGTGCGACCTGGGCCTGGCCGTCGGCGTCGAAAAACTGGCCGGCGCCGGGCTGCTGGCCGGTGGGCACCGTGCCGGGGACGATGACACGTGGACGCCGAGCGGCCGGTTCGGCGCGGTGGCGCCGATCGACGGCCGGATCGGGACCGAGACCATGCCCGGTGTGTTCGCACAGGTCGGCCTGGAGTACGGGCACCGCTACGGCGGCGCGACCTTTGAGGTCTTCGCCCGGATCAGCGAGAAGAACCACGCCCACTCCACCTTGAACCCGCTGGCGGCATATTCCAAGCGCCTGACGTTGGAGCAGATCATGGGTGACGTGATGATCGCCTACCCCAACACCCGGCCGATGTGCTCCGCCAACTGTGACGGGGCTGCCGCCGCGGTGCTCGTGTCGGGGAGCAGGCTCCGGACCTTGCCGGCGGAGCAGCGCCGACGGGCGGTCAAGGTCGCGGCGTCCGTGCTCACGACGGACCCGTGGGAGGAGGCCTGCCAAGTTCTGCCCGACGTCAACACGCTGACGCGCAACGCGGCGCGCCAGGCCTACGAGGCGGCGGGGGTGGGACCCGGGGACCTCGACCTGGTCGAGCTGCACGACTGCTTCGCCACAGCGGAGCTGGTGCACTACGACAACCTGATGCTGTGCGAGGAGGGTGGAGCCGTCGACTTCTTTGCGTCGGGGGCCCCGTGGCGCGACGGCCGGATGCCGGTGAACGTGTCCGGTGGCTTGCAGTCCAAGGGGCACCCCATCGCCGCCACCGGCATCGCCAACGTCTGGGAGGTCTGCCACCACCTCCGGGGCGAGGCCGGCCAGCGGCAGATCGACGGTGCCCGGGTCGGCCTGGCGCACGTGATCGGGCTGGGATCCGCGTGCGGCGTCCACATCCTGGAGCGGGCAGCTACCTGAACCGGACCGGCCGGTAGCCTGGGTACGGGGCTCGGCCGTGGGTGCCGGGTCGCGACACCAGTGTGAACGAGGCGCCATGCCTGAGGAGCCGATCGTCGTCCCGGGGAGCGCACCGGGCGCTCGGTGCCCCGGCGGCACGGTCGGCGAGCTGGCGGTGGGGATCGTCCGCCGGGACCTTGCCGCGCTGCTCGACCACGAGCCCGGAGCGCGGGCGGGTGCGGACCCCGAAGAGCTGCACGACATGCGGGTGGCCACGCGCCGGCTGCGTGTCGCGCTCACGGTCTTCAGCGGCGCGCTGCCCGGCCGCGCCGGGCGGCTTGGAGCCGAGCTGGACTGGCTCGGGAACGTGCTCGGGACCGTGCGGGACCTCGACGTGCAGCTCGGGTGTGTGCTCCGCTGGCAGCGGGACCTGCCGGTGGCCGACGGTGCCGCGCTGGCGGAGCTCGCTGCCCTGCTGGTGGCAGAGCGCAGCGAAGCTCGGCGACAGCTCCTCGTCGCCCTGGCGTCGGACCGGTACCTGGCGCTGGTCCACGGGCTGTCGATGCTGGTGGACCCGGGGCGGGCCCGGCAGGTGCCCGGCGGGCAGGTGCCCGCCTTGCTCGCCGTCCCGGATCGGGTCGACGCCGCGCACCGCCGGGTGCTCCGAGCGGCTGCTCGAGCCCGTCGGCGTGGGTCGCCCAGGGACTTTCACCGCCTGCGCATCCGCTGCAAGAAGCTCCGGTACACCGTAGAGCTCGTCGCCGACCTGTACCCGAAGACGGCACCGGCGGCGGCGGCACGCGTGGCGAGGGTGCAGGATCGCCTGGGCGCGGTGCAGGACGCCGTGGTGCTGTACGACCGGCTCCGAGCGATCGCTGCCACGAGTGGTCCGGTGCTGTCGCCCCGGGCGCTGTTCGTCATGGGAACCCTGGCAGAGCGCACCCGGCAGCAGGCAGGGCGGCGCCTGCGCCGGCTGCCCGACCGGCTCGGCGGGCTCGACGGGAGCGCGTGGAAGCGGCTGCGCTCCGACATGCGGCGCCTGGCACCGCCACCGGGACCCGGTGGCCTGCGCGCCGTCCGGAGAGGTGAACGGCGCCGCGCCTAGGCTCGTGCCATCCGGCGGCGTCTGGAGCCGTGCCGGCCTGAGCGCAGGAGCCCCGATGAACGCTGAGGTGCAGGGAACCACCTTGCCGGTGCTGCAGGTGACGCTGGACGCGGGAGACGAGGTCATCTCGACCCACGGGGAGCTGTCGTGGATGACCCCGAACGTCGAGATGTCCCAGTCGACCGGCACGGGCGGCGGTGGCCGGGGCCTGATGGCTGGGCTCAAGCGGATGGCCGGAGGCGGCGGGCTGTTCGTCACCCGCTACCGGGCCGGCCAGGGCCAGGGGACCGTGGCGTTCGCGGCGAAGATGCCGGGCCGCATCTTCCCGGTGGAGATCGGGCCGAGCGGGGGCTACCTGGTCCATCGGCACGGCTGGCTGTGCGGCACCCCCGGGGTTGTCCCGAGCGTGGGACTGCAGCAGACGTTTCGTGGTGGTATGTGGGGCGGGGACGGGTTCGTCCTCGAGAAGCTCGAGGGGCAGGGCACCGCGTGGGTCGAGCTCGCCGGCGAGATCGTCAGCTACGACCTCGTGCCCGGGCAGTCGCTGCTCGTGCACCCGGGGCATGTCGGCGTGTTCCAGGACTCGATCGCCTTCCAGATCACCCGGGTGCCGGGCATCGCCAAC
This sequence comes from Actinomycetes bacterium, assembly GCA_021803325.1. Lineage (GTDB taxonomy): Bacteria > Actinomycetota > Acidimicrobiia > Acidimicrobiales > UBA8190 > JAJZYI01. The sequence goes on along the minus strand of JAJZLP010000191.1, from coordinate 703 downwards.
AAGCTCTTCGGTGGCGACGGCTACCACCTGGTGTCGCTGACCGGCCCTGGCACGGTCTGGCTGCAGAGCATGCCCCTGCCGATCCTGGCGCAGGCACTGGCGCCCTACCTCGGCAGCCAGGGTGCGGCCGATGCCACGTCCGGCGGCGCCATCGGCGGGGTGCTGGGAGGGGTCCTCGGGCGCCAGGTCTGACGGGCTGCCCGGCGGTCGCCCGGGAGCTCGTGTGGGACGGGGCGGGAGTTGCTCAGGTTCGCGGTGCCGGTGGTTGCTCAAGGCTTGAGCGGCGGGGCGGCGGCTGCCGGGGCTCGCGGTGGCGGCCAGCGGTCCGGCATCCCGCGGTCGACGGCGGGTGTCGATGCACAGGGCGGCGCCATCTGGACGGGGCGCTGGTCGTGCTCACCGCCGCGCAACGGGGGTGGTGAGCACAGGGGAGTCGTGACGCCGCCGCGGGATCCCCCGTGCCGCCTGCCGGGCACGGCAGGCGAGCTGCCAGGCCGCTGCAGCGTCGCCGGCGTCCGGCCGCCTGCGGGCATACCGGGCCGCGTCGACCAGCAGTGCGAGCGCGCCGATGGCGCCGGCGATCTCGGCGGTCCGCCCTTCCGCCATATGGCCACTGGTGACCGGCGGTGCGGATCCCCCCGACCGCTCTGGCGGTGCCAACCGCGGCTGGGCGGGATCCGACACCGCGGCCAGGCGTCGGGCG
>JAJZLP010000121.1 GCA_021803325.1 Actinomycetes bacterium | reverse complement strand
CGCGGTTCGAGTCCACCACGGACTGTCCGCACCCACCACGACTGACCAGCGAGGACCCTCGCGAGAACCTTAGTGGGCCGTAGGCGCTCGCATTCGAACCTCGCTGACGTGCGGAAACGTCTCCTGGAGACGCACTCGCGCAGGGGGTCGGCCGGGTAGTTCAGGCGTGAACGGCGCGAACGGAGGATGCAGGGATCGGCCGCCCGCTCGAGCGGGCCGCCTCCAGCCACGCCTCGATCGCCACCTCAACCTCGGAGACTGCAGCATGAGGGGTGTCGCCAGTCGCAGAGCAATAATCGAGGTCGGGAACATCGGCCACCCAGGCCTCGTCCTCGTCGCTCCAGAAGACATTGATCGGGTACGCAGCTGCAGGGATCACTCGTCCTCCTCGATGGTGAGATCGTACCGCCGCACGAGAGCGACCAGCTGCCGGAGCTGGTAGGGCTTTGCTTGCCCGGCGCGGTCCTGAAGGTTGAGCTGCTCGGGAATGCCAGGGCGACCGAAGACGTGGTGACTGCCCCTTACCCGCAGCTCGTCGAATCCGAGGGCTACCAACAGCTTCTGGGCGTCGGAAAAGGCAACGTTGGTGACGGTCCCTGCCAGGAGGCGTTCGAGAAGCGCTCTTGGTTTCACGGCACGCACGGTACGCATCCGGTGTGGCACCGACTCACCACTGAGCGGCACTTCGTTCCGTCCGGCAGACCTCGAGCCGGGCGGACCAGCACGGTCACGAGTTCGAGGAGCAACGTAAGGTCTCCTCGCGGGTGGGCCGTAGGCGCTCGCATTCGAACCTCGCTGACGTGCGGAAACGTCTCCAGCCGCTCTCGCCGCCGTGATCATTCACGAATCGCTGCCAGGTGGCGGCGCCACTGCTGCTCTCCCAGATCCAGTTCGCTCCGGGGCTCGGCTGGGCAGAGGGGACACCCGCCACCGAGATCATCCCGTTACCGGCAGGCGTCAGCGAGATCTCGGCATGGAGGGCGCTGCGCGCTGGTTTGCCGAGCTGGGCGCTGGTGCAGACGGGACATTGGTCTCCGATCGAAAAGCTCCGAGTGACGCTCGTCCAGTGGATGCCGCCATCGGTGGTCGTGTCGATAGTCGTCGCGACCGTGTGTTGACGAGCGCCAGCACCCGTCACCACCACGGCGTCGTGTGGACCCGAGAACCACGACGCCAGGATCGGGTCGCTCACGGTGGCCGGCGTTGGACCGTACACGACGTGTCAGGTCGATCCCGAGCTCGACGAATGGTGCACGGCTCGCCGGCCCGCCACCCACAGCACTGACCCGCTGGCCTGGGCCCCATTCGTGATGACCTTCGGCGAGTAGTTTACGGCCGCCGAAACAGCAGCCGGCACCGGCTTCGGCGCCGTCGACTGCTTCGCTGCCGACGTGCTGCCACATGCAGCCAGCAGTGCACCGGAGGAGGACAGCACAACTCCTACCAGCAGCCGTCGGCCCCGAGCAGCAGTCCAGCTGGACCAAACAGAAGTCGGCTACGGCTTCACCGTGAACAACGGTAGAACGAGCACATCATCAGTGACGCCAAGGTCGTGTCTGGCGTTCCCTGGATTTCCAAGAACGGGGTATCCATATCGGCGCCAGGACCGGGGGACGTCGCGGATCGCTCCCCTGGCGATCCTTCTCCCTACGAGGGCGAGCACCCCGCCCGCTACGACGAGCTGGTAGCTGCGTGCGCGGCCGTCTCGTCGCCCAAGGCGGCCGTGGTTGCGCCGGTGTGGCGCTCGGCGATCGGAGACGTCCCGCCCCCCCACGACGCCCGCCGGGAGCAGGCGGTGACGGTCGAGCTTGCGGCCTTCCCGCTCCACCGCCGCCTGCCAGGGGGAACAACGATCGACGTCACCATGCTCCGGCGCGAGCAGGAGCGCATCGCTGGAGAGGTCCGGGCCATTGAGGCACGCCAAGCCACCCTCGACGCGAGCCTGGAGCACTGGGAGGAGGTGATGGACCTCGCCTTCCGGTTGTCGACGCGTTGTGCCACCGCCTACCGGCGTGCCGGTGACCGAACCCGGCGACAGCTCAACGCGGCCGTTCTCGACCAGGTCCACGTCCGCGACGGCCATGTCGTCGATGCGACCTACAAGGAGCCGTTCGACCTGCTCTGCTCTTCGTCGAAGTTCGAATACGGCGATGTGGTGGGCCGGGAGGGATTCGAACCCCCGTAGGCTGTGCCGGCAGATTTACAGTCTGCTTCCTTTGGCCACTCGGACACCGACCCGCCGGGAACGATACCAATCCCGGCGAGTGCCACGGACAGGCCCCCAGCGCTCCTCCTCCCCGACCGGCACGACGCTAGGGTCTCTGCATGCCCACGTTCGACATCGTCTCCGAGGTCGACATGCAGGAAGTCCGCAACGCCGTCGACCAGGCCAACCGCGAAGCCGGCACCCGGTTCGACTTCAAGGGCACCGACTCGGCCATCGAGCTGTCCGACACCGAGCTCGTCCTGCGATCGTCGACCGAGGACCGGCTGCACGCCCTGCACCAGGTGCTCCAGGAGAAGCTGGTCAAACGGCAGGTCTCGCTGAAGGCGTTCGACGAGGGCAAGGTCGAGGAGGCATCGCGCGGCGCGGCCCGCCAGCGCATCGCCATCCGGGCCGGCATCTCGGCGGACCATGCCAAGCAGCTCAACAAGTACATCAAGGAGCTCGGGCTGAAGGGCGTGGCCTCGCAGACCCAGGGCGACCAGCTCCGCGTGACCGGGAAGAAGCGCGACGACCTGCAGAACGTGATCCAGGCGCTCAAGGAGCACGACTTCGGGATCCCGCTGCAGTTCACCAACTTCCGGGACTGAGCTGGCCAGGCTCCGGGGCCCGCCGGACCCGCTCCGACGATCGGGCACGCCCGCGCCGGGGCACACTGGCAGGACGATCAGACCTGGCGCTGCGCCGGCAAGGCGCAGCGGTCACCCATGAGGGCGGAGCCCGACAGCGGCAAAGGTGATCGGTCGATCGGGAACGACGGCATCCACCGAGCCCAGGACCAGCCGGCGGTAGGGGACGTGCATGGCGCGCAGGCGCCCGAGGAAGGCAGCCTCGGGCAGGCCTGACGGACCGCGGATGATGGGGCTACGGGCGAATTGCGCCTGCGCTGCCGCCGTCGGAGCGACGAACAGCCAAGCTTGGTGGTCCGCCGGTTGCCGGCGTACCTCGGCCAGCAGACGCGGCCACCGGTCTGGACTCGGAGGCGAGTCGGCGAACCGCAGTCGCCCGTACCCGAAGAAGTCGAGCATGTACGCGACCCAGTAGTCCGCATACCCGTCGACCACGCCGGCTGCCTGCAGGTTCCGGACCATGGCGACCACCAGGTGGTCGGGTCCGGCCCCCTGCGCCGACACGCCCGCCGGGACCAGGCCATGCTCCGTGTCGACCAGGACGACGGCGCTGCTCGCCACGGCCAGCGCCAACCCGATCGTTACCAGCCCGACGACCATGGGGCGCGGGCGGCCTCCCGGGCGTGCAGCGAAACGGCGCACCTGTTGCCCCGTCGCCACGGCAGCGCCCGCCGGTCCGCCCGTGGCCACGGCAGCGCCCGCCGGTCCGCCAGTGGCCACGGCAGCGCCCGCCGGTCCGCCCGTGGCCACGGATCGGAGCGCGCGCCGCCGGGAGCCTGCGGCCTCGTCCGCCCCGACAACCACCACCAGCAGCACCAGGGGAACCAGGAAGACTGCGTACCGCCCGGACTGCCACAACCACATGCCAGGCACCAGGGCCAGCAGGAACGGGAAGGCGGCTACCCCCAGGACCAGTGCCGGACCGTGCCCGCGGCGGGCGATGGACAGCCCAGCGCATCCAACCACGACGGCAGTGGCCACCACCCCGACAGCGACGGCCACGGGAACCGGGACCACCCAGCTGCCGCTGCCTGGGACCCGCAGGTCGAGCAACAAGGGAATGGCCCCGCGCACGACGTCCCCGAGCCGTCCTACGTAGCCTGGTGCCGCGCTCGGAACGTAGTAGGTGCTCACCCTGAGCGACGCGAGCCCCGAGCCAACGTTGTTCCACAACCACGGGAAGGCACCACCGGCCCCTGCGGCCACCGCCAGCACCCACCAACGCCATCCCGGCTGCCCCGCCTGTCGTTCCCGGAAATTGGCATGCGCAGGTCGAGCCTGAGCTCGCACGGTCGCACCACGCGACGCAGGGACCACACCCTCGGCGACAACCGTGCCCAGACCAGCCGCCACACCAGAGCCGGCCCCCACACCAGAGCCAGCCGCCGCATCAGAGCCAGCCGCCGCATCAGAGCCAACCGCCATACCAGAGCCAGGCGCCGCATCAGAGCCAACCGCCGCACCAGAGCCGGCCGCCGCATCAGAGCCGGCCGCCGCATCCTCGGCGAGGACCGAGGCCGGACCGGCTACCACCCCTGAGCACGGAGCGGGCTCCACGCCCGAGCTCCGCTTGGTGCGCC
>JAJZLP010000288.1 GCA_021803325.1 Actinomycetes bacterium | reverse complement strand
GTGGTCCTGGCGGCAACGCATGAGCGTGCGCTCGACATCGTGCCACTCGCGGCGTTGCAGGAGCATGCCGTCGACGTTCCCCCGAGCCCGAGCGGTATCGGCGGCTGACTCCCCGGGCTGGCGAACCCGGGTCCTCGGGCCCACCTTGCACGATCCTCGAGCCCACCCGGCACGATGCAGTGCCAGCGCCCGGCGGAGAGCGATCAGCGAGGTTCGACCAGGAGCGTCTGGGTGGCGGTGCCGCACGGCCCACCGGCGTCCCACAGCACCGACCGGGCGACAGCGATCCCCGCCGCGCCGAGGTCGGTGGTGGCGTGCAGCGCAATCCACTCCCCGACCGGCGGGCGTTCGAGCACGACCGTCAGGTCGGGGTTCACGAACCGCCACCGATCGAAGGGCAGGACCGCGCTCACGCCGTTGCCGAAGTCGGCGCTGGCAGCGGCGCGCTGTACCGGGCTCGGCTCCTCGCCGGCGACCACCGGCACGACGAGCCGGGTCCAGACCGTGCACGGCCCGGGCTCATCGAAGCCGCCTGTGATGAAGCGCAGCTCGGCCCCTCCGTTGTGGAACGCCCGGTAGGTGTCGAGGATCGCGGGGCCCGGGACGCCGAGCGTCGGATCGGGCAGGGCGCTGGCCTGATGCTCCGTTCGGTGACGATCGATGGCCAACGCGGCGGGATCGGAGGGGTCGAGCTGCCGGATCCGCACGGCACGGGCCCACGCCAGGTCCCGACCCTCTGAGCGAACGCGGACGTCGACGATCTGGACCTTGCGCCCGGGACGGCTGACGTGCGCCTGCACGTCCAGGGGGGCCAGCGGCACGGGCCGTAGCAGCTCTACGGTCAGCCGGACGACCGACATCGAGGCGGCTGGGGCTCCGGCATCGGGATCGTCGCACTGCTCCACTGCCCGGGCGACGAGCGCGGCGACAGGCCCACCGTGCAGGGCGTTGGGCGACCACGGTCCGCGGCTCATGTCTGTCGGGAGCCAGGCCTCACCGTCGGGCACGAAGAGCGCGTCGTCCATCTTCGGGACCCTAGAGGCCCTTCCCCGGGAGGGCGCAAACTGCTGGTCCCGCCGGTCGGGTGTCGGGCCGTCGAAGGTTGGCGTGCGAAGATGAGCCGGGTGCGGGCCGGGGGCCGAGGCTCCGCTGGCCGTCCGGCGAGGGGCGGGCTCGTCAGCACCGGAGGTGTGCCGTATGTCGTTTCTTCCGTTCCCGTTGGAGACCTTCCGGTTGGCGGTACGCCGCCAGGTGGAGGCCACCGTGTTCGGTGATGCTCCAGACCGGGTGCGGCCGGGGTCCGTCCCCGACGCTCCACCAGGGGCGCCGGTTGCCGCTGACGGCGACAGGTCGAAAGGTGTACGGGCCGGGCGGCCCTCGGCGCTGTCGCCGGCAGCCAGGGCTGGGAGCGCCGGGTTCGTGCGCGATTTCGAAAAGCCGGCTGGAGATCCCGGCCTGTTCGGGTCCGACAGCGTCACGTGGCGGGTCCACGGCGACCTGCCGTCGATGCTGGTCGGTGGGATCGCCGCGTTGTTGTTGCAGACGCTGCACCCTCTGGTCATGGCGGGCGTGGCCGAGCACTCTGCGTACCGGAGCGATCCTGACGGTCGGCTGCGTCGCACCGCTGCCTACATCGGTGTGACCACGTTCGGCAGCACCGAGGCGGCCGAACGGGCGATCAGCCAGGTGCGTGCCGTGCACCGGCGGGTCCGGGGTGTCGCCCCCGACGGCACGCCGTACGACGCTGGTGACCCGCACGTGCTCACCTGGGTCCATGCCTGCGAGGTGTGGTGTTTTCTGCGCGCGTACCGTCGGTTCGGCCCGGCGCCGATCGGCGCCGTGGCGGCCGACCGGTATGTGGCGGAGATGGCGACGCTGGCGCGGCGCCTGGGTGCCACCGGTGTCCCCGAGTCCTGTGCTGGGGCCGAGGAGTACTTCCACGCGGTTCGGCCGGAGCTGTCAGCTGGTGCGCAGGCGCTGACCGGAGCGGCGTTCATCGTCAACGTGGGGGGGCAGAGCCTGCCCCCGTCGTCGCTCATGACCGCCGCGGCCCGGGCGGTGCTGGTGCAGGCAGCGGTTGACCTGTTGCCGCGGTGGGCGGCGTCCATGCTCGGCCTCCGCCAGCCCCTGCTGCCAGAGCGGCTGGTGCTCCGAGTGTCGGCCGATGCCCTGTTGGGCACGCTGCGCTGGGCCATGGGGACGTCGCCAGCGTTGACCGCCGCTCGCTCCCGGTGCGCCGGCGGTCCCGTTTCGTCGGTTCAGGCCACAAGCGGAGCGGCCTGACGGGGCTGCCCGGCGTGGGCCCGCCGGCGGCCGACGTCCCCACGGTGGATCGAGGTGAGGCGGCTGGGCCGGCGGCCGCGCTCGACGAGGGCATGCTCGTGGACGGTCCGTGCCGCTCGGCGCCGGTGCCCCGGGCTGACCTGACCTCCGGTCGGGGGCCGTGGTGCCACCCGACCTCCTCGGCGCGCCACACATGGCTGTCGCGCAGGAGATGCGAGATCTGGATCTTCGGCGAATGCGGCGCGGACGTCCTCCACGGGGACCCCGACTCGGTGAGCCCGACCGGCCCGACCGGCCCGCTGCCGGTGATCTGCAAGCGTGGCCGATCAGGGCCAAGAAATGGGCAGGAGCGGAATCGCTCCGTCGTCAGATGGGCCGTGGGGCCGGGACCGCGGTTGGTGGTGTGGGGGCCGGGTGGGGCTGCCAAGCACCGGTCGGCCGCCCGACGGCGGCGGTTCGCTAGCGGTGCCAGAGTCGGCAGGCTCGGCGAAGGTAGCAGCGGGGGGTGTGTCGGTGTCGTCGGTCGCAACGCCCGCTTCGCGCTGTTCGAGACCGAGGGCATAGCCGGCGAGGAACACGTCCGCGTCTGCCGTTCGCTCGAACCGGGCAACCAGATCGCGAAATGGCCGACCGTGCCCCCGCTCGACCAGGTGGGCGAGCTCGTGGACGAGCACAGCGTCCACCACCCATGCTGGCGCCGCCCGCAGCAGCTCGGATATCCGGATCTCCCGTGTGTCGAGCGAGCAGGATCCCCAGCGTCGCCGCTGGTGAGCCGACCACCGGACCGACGCAGCGCGGACCCCGTCGAGGTAGCGGTCGCCGAGGGCTGCGGCCCGGACCGCCAGCTCGGCGTCGGAGGCGGCAGCGTGCGGCCGGTGCCGGAGCACGCGTCCGACCAGCTGGTCGACCATGGCCTGATGCTCGCTGCGTGGCATCCGGGCGGGCAGCAGGACGACGATCCGGTCGCCCTGCCAGAAGGCCGTGGCGTACTTCCGCCGACGTGTGCTGGTGCGCACCTCGACCGCAGGGTGGCCGGGGGTCCGGTCCCGGAGCGCGGCAACCGGCGTGCGGTCGGGGCCGGTTCTGCCGTCGGAGGATCGGCGACCGAGCCGGTCGGACCAGTCCTCGGGCTGGGAAGGGGATCGTTCGTCGGGCTGGGGGGAGGGGGCGATCATCGTGTTGCACCATACGCAGCAGGTGCGACAGTGTCTTCTCGTAGCTGGGTCTTCTCGTAGCTGGGTCTTCTCGTAGCTGGGTCTTCTCGTAGCTGGCACCGGCCCCGTCGATCCGCCAGGACTGCGAGTGACGCTCTGGTGGAGCTCAGGCCGTGGTGCGCTCGAGGAGGTGCAGCCCCTCCATGCCCGGGAGGCGGGCGATGTGGCGGTCCACGCGGCGGGCCACCTCCCTCCCGTGCTCGTCGCCGAACAGGTGACGGGCCAGGAAGGCGACCTCGCTGTCGGGCATCACGCCCGACCCTACCGGAGCCCAGAACCGCTCCAAGGCGAACCGCGTCAGACGCCGGGAGGCCGGGCTGGCTTGCAGGCGCAGGCGTGCCTGTGCAGCGTAGAAGTCGATGTGCCGGCCCTCCTGGCGCATGATCCGTTGCAGGAGCTCGGTGAGCTGCGGGTGGTTCGCCCGTGCGGCGAGGCGGGCGTAGCCGGCCTGGGTGGTCCACTCGTTGACAGCACCCCATGTCATGTGCACGGCCGGCAGGTGGCGGGTCAGCGCCGACCCCGTGATGAACAGCATCAGGCGAAGGTCGTCGCGCCGCCGCCGGCCGGCTCGGAGGTCCCTGGCCCGGCCGGGGCCCGGGTCCAGGTGGTGTGCTTCGAGCACGCGGGACAGCGCGGCCCCGTGCCAGAGCTCCTCGTAGCTCCAGCAGGTGAGGAACGCTGTGGCCTCGGGGTCCTGGTGGACCCGTGTGGCTAGCAGCTCGCGCAGGTAGCAGATCGTATGGCCCTCGACATCGCACATATAACGCAGGCATCGGAGCGTGTCGCCGTCGAGCGGCCGACTGGTGAAGGCGTCGAAGTCGATGTCGTCCACCACCAGGCGCGCTGACCGGTTGACCAGTCCATCGATGTCGGTCCTCATGGTCCCTGTACGGTACGACCTCCGACGTTGCGACACGGGTTCCGCTCCGCTCGCGGGCCTCGGTTCTGCTGCCGACCGAGGTTCGGGCGCGAGGCCGATCTGCGCCGGGTGGTGGTGGGACAGCGAGAGCTCG
>JAJZLP010000314.1 GCA_021803325.1 Actinomycetes bacterium | reverse complement strand
CAACGACGGCGGCGTAGGCAGGGAAGGTCGAAGTGGCAGCCAGCTCGGCGATCTGGGTGGCGCTCAGCGCGGTGGGGAGCACCGCCACACCGGCCAGCGACCCGGTGAAGGTCGACACCCCGTTGGTAAGCGCCGGGGCGTTGGCCCAACTGGCGAGCCGGGCCGCACCGACGGACCACCACCCCGAGTACGCCTGCGCGCTGGTCGCGGCGGCATTGACAGCCTGGGGCGTGCCGTCGACGTACAGCGACAAGCCAGACGGTCCGAGCGTCGCCGCCACCAGGTGCCAGGCACCGTTGGTCACCACGCTGGTGCCGACAACCTCTTGGACCGAGCCCGGGTACACCCCGGCCACCACCGCTCCGCTCCCGTCGATCCACAGCAGGCGGTCCCAGCTGCTCGCCGAGGTCGGCGACGTCGCATTGGAGAACCCCAGGATCCCCCCACCCTGCCCCGGACCCGCCCGCACCCACGCCAGCAGGGTGAACTGCTGGGGACCGTTCACCGCCGGAAAGCCAACCCCGGGTGCGCCGGTCTGGATGTACGCGGTCCCACCAGGAAAGCTCGTGGCGCCGCCACCAAGCGGTCCGCCCGACGCCGCTGTCGTGACGGCGCCGACGGCGGTGCCGCTGTCCCCGGCGCTCGAGCTGTCAAGATAGAGGCTGCTGGCAAGACCCACTCCCGACGTGACCGGCGTAGGAGCAGCGTCCTGCAGCGGCCACCATTCGACCGGGGTGGCGCCGGCAACCGAAGCTGCGTAGGCGCCAAACGAGGTCGAGCGCGCCAGCATGGTGATCTGGCTGGCGGTCAGTGCGGCGGGGAGCACCGCCACACCGGCCAGCGAACCGGTGAAGGTCGACACCCCGTTGGTGAGCGTCGGCGCATTGGCCCAACCAGCCAATTTGGCCGCACCGACGGACCACCACCCCGAGTACGCCTGCGCGCTGGTCGCGGCGGCATTGGCAGCCTGACGCCTGCCGTCGACGTACAGCGACAGGCCCGACGGTCCGAGCGTCGCCGCCACCAGGTGCCAGGCGCCGTTGGTGACCACGCTGGTGCCGACAGCCTCTTGGACCGAGCCCGGGTACACCCCGACCACCACCGCTCCGCTCCCGTCGATCCACAGGTGCCGGTCGTAGTCGGTCGCCGAGGCCGGCGACGTCGCATTGGAGAACGACAGGATCCCCCCGCCCTGCCCCGGTCCCGCCCGCACCCACGCCAGCATCGTGAACTGCTGCAGGCCGGTCGCCGACGAGCCGCTCGCGCCCACGAACCCCGACCCGCCCGACACCAGCAGGGAACGACCGCCGATCGGTCCGGGGCTGTCGAACCCAGCCGAAGAGATCCCACCGTGGACGACGGCGGTCGTGGCGGCCGATCCGCTGGTTGCCACCGTGGCCACACCGCAGGCGGTCAGACCCACCGACGTGCTCACCGGGAGCGATCCCGTGTTCGTCACCGTCGACGACGCCGTGGACGGCGACGAGCCGTTCGGCGCAGGCAGGAGGTCGACGCTCGGTGAGCAGGTCGTCGTCGGTCCGGTCGGTCCTGCTGCGCTGCATGCACCGTCCACGGCTTCGGCCACCACCCCCGACCCGGACGCGGCCGTTCCGCCGGACGCTGCGTCGAAGCCCCCCAGTGCGACCGGGAGCACCGCCGAGGCCACGAGCATGGCGGCCAGTCCGGCGACGAGCACCACCGCTCCGGACCCGGTCACCGAAGCCTCCCGTCGCCGGTACCGACACCGGCCCGTCATGGCAGCCCGCCTCTGCCGCACACGCTTCCTCTGCCCGCTATTGGTTGAGCGTCCAGGTGAGCGGCACCGTCGCCAGGAGGCCCTGGTCGGCGTTGCTGGCCGAGGGGTCGAGCCCGACGACAACGGTGTAGGTGGCCTGGCCGCCTGCTGCCAGCCCCGGGAGCGTCTCCGACACCAGCCCGGCCAAGGTCCCTGCCGACGACGGCGCCGGGCACGGGCTGGTGGAAGCCGTCGGGAACACGCACGCGGTGGTCGTGCCGGTGTCGTTCTCGATGGTGACGTCCAGCTTGCCGCAGAAGCCGGCGGTATCGGTCCCGAAGTAGGTGTTGGTCGATCCCCCAGGCGACGTGTTGTCGGCTGCCGTGCAGGTCCCCGGAGTCAACGACAGCGTGCTGCCGGGCAGGCTGCCGGGGTTCTTCAGGACGACGGTTGCCGAAGCCGTCGTACCGCCAGGCTCCAGGTTCGTGCTGGAGAACAGGCTCGCCGGGCACGTGGCGTTGTCGTTGCTCGAGATGGCCGTCGACGGTGTCGTGCCCGTTCCGGTGGAGAGACAGATCGTGGAGCCGACCCCCTCCTGGAGGAGCAGCGTTCCCGACCCGGCAGCGTTGGCATTGTCGGTCACCGCCGCGCTGAACCCCCCGAGCGAGATGCTGGCGCCCGTAGCCGCCAGCGCTCCCGAAGCGACCAGTGCGACGACCACATTTCCCCAGCGCCAAGCTCTGAAGACCCGCCACATGCGATGCGCGAGATGGAGTCCCCCCTCACCCAGCCCCCCTGTTGCCCTCACGAGACGCCTCCGTCCTCGGATCGGACGGCTCCCCGCCGCCACAGTCCAATCCGTCGGCCAGGCCACAGACAACCTTTAGGACATCACTCAACGTGAGTAATAGGGGTGCTTCCTGCCTCACACTTGTGCCTGGGCTGTGACCATTTCGCGTGGTCAGCCCCCAGCTATTCGAACGGTACACAAGTGAACAGCTCCGTCATATCGCTCTGTTCTCCGGGCCGGATGGCTCTGGGCCGGCAGCTCCGATCCGGGGGGACGCAGCGCCGCTCGCCCACAGGCACAGGCACAGGCACAGGCACAGGCACAGGCACAGGCACAGGCACAGGCACAGGCACAGGCACAGGCACAGGCACAGGCACAGGCACAGGCACAGGCACCAGACCAGCCCGACCCCACAACCACCAGACCAGCCCGACCCACCGGTGGCTGTTGCCTGGCCTGGCGCCGGGCGCGGCGAGGGGGTGGGCGTCGCCGCTGCAGCGACTGCCCACCCCCTCATCGGCGCTACCGTTTCATCGGCACTACCGTTCGAGCGCTCCGGTCCAGCGAGCGCCGTACGAGCGCTCCGCCAATCCGATCAGAGGCTATTCGGGTTGGTGGTACAGCTGTTCACCGGCGTCGCGCCCGACAGCCGCTGCCCGATGAACGTCATGACGTTGGACTCAGCCTCGAAGTCCGACAGGAGATGCTCACCTGCGTACGTGGCCGACTGGATGACGGTGCCGGTGGCGCACATGTTGGCGTAGGTCGAGTCCTCGACCGTGGTGGGAATGATCTCGTCGATGACCCCCCGGTACATGTAGGTCGGCACCGGGATGTGCGCCCCGGCCAGACCAGGACTGTTCGCCTGCAATGTCGGGGTCCAGTTGCCCTCCGCCAAGAGCTGCTGGATGGTGAGGCCTCCCACGGTGTAGGTGCTGATGTTCTGGAAGGCGAACGAGGTCATCTGGCTCACGATGCACTCTGTCTCGAGCGTCGCCATGGCCTTCAGGCCCGCGGCGTTGATGAGCGAGCTGTACGGAAGGCTCGGGTACGCGCTGTGGAAGCCGACGATGGCATCGGCGAGGAAGGCGGATCCAAGCGAGCCGTTCAGGGCGATCCCGACCTTGACCAGGTTACCGGGCACGCCGCCGGCAGCCACGCCGACCAGGTCGATGCCGGGCTGGTAGCTCTTCCACAGCTCGCCGGCCTCGGCCGCCGCGCCACCGCCCTGCGAGTAGCCCCACACCACGGTGGGGGCGCTCAGGGACAGCCCCGCACCGGGGATCTGCGCGCCGACCCTCGCCATGTCGAGCACGGCGTGACCTTCAGACAGCCCCACCACGTACGGCTGGACCAGGTTGGCCTGCCCGGCCCACTGGTAGTCGGTGAGGACGACGGCATAGCCCTTGCCCAAGGCTGTCGTGATGTCCGGGTCCTCGTACTCGACGCCGTTCTGCAGGAGCTTCGACGGGGCGCACTGCGGTCCGAGACCTTGCGTGCCCACGGCGTAGTCGACCACCGGCCGGGGACCGGAACCGGTCCACTTCGCCGTCGGCACGACCACCGTGCCGGTCACCACATCGGGGTTGCCCTGCGCGTCGGTCGACACGTAGGCCACCGTCCATGCATCCGCGTTCGGCAGCTGGCTCGAATTCGCCGGCACGTAGTAGAGCAGCTGGCCCGGCAGCGCCCCCGCCGGAGCGGACGGGATCTGGTAGAAGGACCCGTTCGGGCCATTGCCCTCTGTCGCCGCCGCGTACGGCCCGACTCCTGGCGTCGAACCCCCGCTGCCACCGCCACTGCCCGTGCTGGTGCACGCTGCCAGCAGCAGCATCGGCGCCGCCATTGACGCCGCCATCATCATCCGCCTCCGGCTGCGCCGTACGGTGCGACCCGTCGGAACAGCCAGGTCATCGGCGCTGGCGCGCCGCGCGTCGAATACCTCGAACATCGCTCCCCCCCTGCTTCCCCCCGGCCCCCCGCAAAGC
>JAJZLP010000317.1 GCA_021803325.1 Actinomycetes bacterium | reverse complement strand
GCCTCCCGCAGCATCGCCCACACCACCAGCATCTCCCCCAGCCTCGACCCGGCCATCGCCAGCGGCCGGACGCTGCGGTCGTCGGCGCTCCCAGTTGATGCGCACGTCTGCCTCGCGGACATACAGGGCGTCCACCCCTGCAGGATCCTCGACCAATCCTGCGCCGGCCCGCCATACCCCGACCGCGGCCAGCACGTCCACCATCGGCCGCGCCAAGACCGCGTGGACGGCCACGGCACCGGTGCCAGCCAGCGCCGCCGCGTACCGCAACGCACCATCGCCGACGACAAGCGGCGGATCGGTCTCGATCCCAGCCAGCGCCGTCAGCTCGGTTGCCAGCACGTCGGGGGCGCTGGCCCGGGGCTCGCTCAGACGCACCGGCACCGCCAACCCGCCAGCACCGCTCCACGTGCCGGCGATGCCCGAGCTTTCGTCCCGGCCGGTGCCCGTGACGTCGCCGAAGCCGCCGATGCCGGCACTGCCGGGAGCTCCGGACATGCGGGCATCACCACCAACAGCCCCAGCGTCGCCACCAAGAACCCCAGCGTCACCACCAACAGCCCCAGCGTCGCCACCAGGGGCACTGGGCCGGATGCTGTCCCGGTCGATGCGGTAGCGGGCCCAGAACACCTCGCCGCGCCGGGCATCGACCACCGCGACCACCGTCCGGCCGGAACCGGTCGCCGGGCGACCCGCAGCGACTGCGGCTGCCAGCACATCCAAGCTGGTGACCGGCACCATGGGCAGGCCGAGCCCGAAAGCGATGCCCTTGGCCGTTGCGATACCGACCCGCAGGCCCGTGAACAGCCCTGGGCCGACATCGACGACCACCGCGTCCACATCTCGCAGGGCGATCCCCGCCAGCCGGCACACCGTTTCGACACCGGGAGCGATGGTCTCGGCGTGGCGCCGTCCCCGACCGACGCGGATCTCGGCCAGAACACCACTGCCGTCGGCCAGGGCAACTCCCGCAGCATCGGTGGCCGACTCGATGGCGAGCACTACGGTCACGACCCCTCCTCCCCCGACGCCGTTCCGGTCGCCGGACCGCAGGCCGCGGCGCGGACCGCCGCGGCTCGCGCCGCCCAGCTTGGCCCCAGCGCCGTGACGGTGACCAGGCGCTCACCGTCACCGCTCCCGGGGTCCAATCGCACCTGCAGCACGTCGCCACCGAGCACGGCCACGGCGACATCACCCCACTCCACCAACGCCACCGCCTCGTCCTCAACGAGCTCAGCGAGGCCTAAGTCAGCCACCTCTGCCATGCGGTCGAGGCGGTAGACGTCCGCGTGCAGGATCGTGCGGACACCTCCTGCACCAGCCGCACCACACGTGTAGGGCCGGACGAGGGCGAACGTAGGGCTCGTCACTGCCTCCCGGACGCCGAGCGCCGCCGCAAAGCCCTGCACGAACGTGGTCTTTCCGGCGCCGAGATCCCCGGCCAGGACCACGATGTCGCCTGGGCGGACGACAGCGGCCAGCGCCCCACCAACCGCTCGGGTGCCGTCAGGCGACGTCGTTTTGACCACGGCCACCGGCGCTGCTTCGATCATCGCCGCTGCCCAGCAGGTCCCCGAGCCGCCGTACCGTCTGGCACCTGCTCATCCCGGCGAGCCGCAGCGGCCAGGACGCCGCCGCCCGCGGGCAGCTCAGACCGGCGCCCGATCAACAGCGCCTTGGCGCGGACCAGGTCGGCCCGCATCTCGGCGACGACCTCGGCGCCACCGCGTAAAGCGGCCGCCGGATGGTAGGTCGGCACCAGGTGGGCTGTTCCGAACGGGTACGCGGCGCCGCGCAGCCGGCGGATGCCGTCGGTGGTGCCGAGCAGGGTGCGAGCGGCGAAGTTTCCGAGGGTCACCACCACCCGCGGGGCGATCAGCCGGACCTGGGCATCCAGGTAGGGGCGGCATGCGTCGATCTCGTCGGGCCGCGGGTCGCGGTTACCCGGAGGTCGGCATTTCACCACGTTGGCGATGTAGCACGAGGTCCGATCGATGCCGAGCTCCTGGTGGAGCAGCGTGTCGAGGAGCTTGCCCGAGCGACCGACGAACGGCTCGCCTCGCAGGTCCTCCTCGCGGCCAGGGCCCTCGCCGACCAGCAGCAGGTCCGCGCCGGGGTTGCCGACGCCGAACACCACCTGGGTGCGCCCGCCAGCCAGACCGCAGCGTGTGCAGGCGAGCGCCTCGGCCCGGACCTCGGCGAGGCTTTCCATCGTCGGGATGGTAGCGCCGCAGCGACCCGGCCGGGCATGCCCGTGGATCGGCCATGGCCGCGGACGACCGGCCGGACCACACCCGCCGCCCGCCACGCCACACCACCGCGGGTCCCGGACCGGGATCGCACCCGGCGTATCCTGCTCGGGTGCGGGTGGCGTTCACACTGGTGGGAGCAGACGCGCGTCGTCGCGACGTACGGGCCGACGGCGAAGGTCCTGTGCGCATCGCCGACCTGCTGCACGCAGCGGGCACCGACCTGCCGTACCCTGGCGCGCCGGTATGGGTCGACGGTCGCACGATGTCGGCCGACGAGCTGGTACACCTCACCGGCCCGGTCCCCGGTGGCGTCCTCAGCCTCACCGGCCAGGTCGCTGGGCCTGCAGTGCCGCCCGACGCCGCTGGCCGCCTCCACCTGGCGGTCACCGGTGGGCCCGCCACCGGCACCCTCTACCCCCTGGCCCCGGGCCGGACTATCGCCGGCCGGGCACGCGACTGCGACATCTGCCTGCCCGACCCGGCGCTCAGCCGCCGCCACCTGGCGCTCGACACCGCGCCCGACGGGACCGTCATCGTCTCGGACCTTGGCTCGAGCAACGGCACCGCCGTCGGCGGCTCGCCGATCACCGAGCCTGTTGTGATCCTCACCGGCCAGGCAGTGCATGCCGGAGACACCACCATGGAACTTCGCCGGGCCGAGCCGGCGGACGCCGTCGTCCACACCAACGGCGCCAGCCGCGAGGTGCGCCGGCCACCGAGGCTTCTGCCCCACACACCGCAGGTGGAGATCGGCTGGCCATCCGCACCGGCGGAGCCGACCAAGGCGTCCCTGCCGCTCGCAACAGCGCTGGTCCCGCTCGCGCTCGGTGCGGTCATGTTCGCGGTCACTCACCAGGCCCTCATGCTGCTGTTCCTCCTCATGAGCCCGGTGCTGGCCGTCACCACGTTCGTCACGGGCCGCCGCTCGGGCCGCGCCGCGCACCGTCAGGCGGTCGCCGGCCACGCCGCGGCGCTGGCCGCCGCCGAAGCCGAGATGGCCGCGGCGCTCGACGCCGAGCGGGCGGCGCGCAACCTCGAGCACCCGGATCCTGCCCGGGTGCTCGCCACTGTGTCGGGGCCGAGACGCCGCCTGTGGGAACGGCGGCGGGGCGACGAAGACCTTCTCGACCTCAGGATCGGGTTGGCAACGATGCCTGCCACCGTCCGCCGCACCGGCGCCGAAGCGACCGCGGAGCAGCTCGAACCGGTGTGGGTCGATGGGGTGCCGTGCATCGTGTCGCTTCGCGAGTGCGGTGTGGTCGGCGTAGCCGGGCCTGCCGAGGTGAGCGGCCCCCTAGCCGTGTGGCTGGTAGCCCAGCAGGTAGCGCTGACCGGCCCCGCCGACCTGCGGGTGGTCGTATTGGCAGAGCCGCGCGGCGGAGCCGATCGGCATTGGGCCTGGGCGCGCTGGCTGCCGCACGTCGCGCCTGCCGACGACACCGAGGTGACGGCCCTCCGGCGCGCACGACCTGCCGGCACCGCCGAGGCCCGGGCCCGGGAGCTGGTCGAGCTGGTGGAGGGCCGCCTCCGTGCCGCGGAGGAGCGGCGCCGGCCGGGTACGGCCGGGCCACCCGAGGGCGGCTGGCCGTGGGTGCTCGTCGTTCTCGACCCGGCGCACGACCTGCGCCGGGTGCCCGGTGTCGACGCCGTCCTGCAACGGGGCCCCGAGGTGCGCGTCGTCGCGTTGTGCGTCGAGGAGTCGGAGCCACACCTGCCTCCCGAGTGCCGCACCGTGGTGGTGGCCGACAGCGACGGGCGGGGCGTCATCCGGCGATCGGGAACAGCGCCGATCACCGGGGTCACCGTCGATCGGGTGGCGCCACGCTGGGCCGATGAGGTCGGCCGGCGCCTCGCTCCCCTGCACGACCCCGAGCTGCGTCGGGCCAGTGGAGGACTCCCCGACTCGGTGCGCCTGGTCGACCTGCTCGGGCTCGACGGTGTCGGCCCCAGCGGGTTCTGGGCCGACGCCATCGCCCAGGCATGGGAGCGGTCAGGGCGATCGACCGCTGCGGTCATCGGTGTCGGCCCCGACGGACCGCTCACCCTCGACCTGCGTAACGACGGTCCCCACGCGCTGGTGGCAGGCACCACCGGCGCCGGCAAGTCCGAGCTCCTGCAGAGCCTGGTGGCGTCCCTCGCCGTCGCAAACCGCCCCGACGCGCTCAACCTGCTGCTGGTCGACTACAAGGGCGGGTCCGCCTTCCGGGACTGTGCCCGCCTGCCGCACACCGTGGGTGTCGTCACCGACCTCGACGGGCACCTCACAGAACGGGCTCTCGTGTCGCTGG
>JAJZLP010000217.1:1233-4547 GCA_021803325.1 Actinomycetes bacterium | reverse complement strand
TAGTCGAACGGCACTCGCAGGGTCGCGCACTGCGCGGCGGGACCATGCGAGCAGGCGACCCACCGGAGCCGAGGTGCCGAAGCGCCAGCCGACGCTGCGGGTGACGCCGAGCAGGCCGAGGCGGCCAGCACGGTGGCGGCCAGGACGAGACGGATGCGGCACCGGGTCGGTGAAAGGAGAAGCGGCGGTCGACGTGCTCGCACGATGATCGACGAAGCCTACCGGGAGCTCACACGTGTGACGGGGATCGCGGTGTGCGCCTGGCAATGCGCCAGGCGGTATGTGGTGTGCGCCTGGCAATGCGTGCCAGGCGGTGTGCGGTGTGCGCCTGGCAATGCGTGCCAGGCGGTATGCGGTGTGCGCCTGGCAATGCGTGCCAGGCGGAGTGCGGTGTGCGGAAGGCCGGGGCCAGTGGCGTTGGTGTCGCAGACCGTGCGGACTGGTTCGTGCCCCACAACGGTGGACCTTCCTCACGGTCCGTGACTCGCGACTGTCGACGACCACGCATCCGGTTTTCGCCAACCGGTATGGGGCTCACGAGGGGTGGGATCGTCTCGTCGATACGAGAACTAGAGACATCACAGGCGAAAAGCCTTGCAATACCGGGAGAATTTCGCCTATCCTCGGGGCTCGTCATGAGGACGTGCCGGCATGTGGGGAACGAGCGGCGGCGCCTGCTGTCGGCGCAGCGCCTCAGGGCTGCCGGTGCGGGGCGGCGCAGTGCGCTGGTGGCGATGGCCGTAGGGATCGTCGCTTCGGTCGCCGCGTCCTCGGTGTGTCTCCTCGCAGGAGGAACCGCGTTCGCCGGCAGCATCGCCTCCGACCAGGCGCAGGCGAACCAGCTTGCATCGCAGATCGCCACCACCAGTGCCCAGATCGACCACCTGTCGTACCTGTACGACCAGGCGCAGACGTCCTACCAGACCACGCAGGACCAGCTGCAGCAGGTGCGGTCGCAGCTGGCGGCAGCCGTGGCGTCGGCGTCAGCAGCCCGGCGGCAGCTCCGGTCCGATGCGCTGGCGGCCTACATGGGAAACGGCAATGCCGTCTCCTACGCCCTCATCTTCAGCACCGACATGACGAACGAGGCTGCGCGTGCCGAGTACCAGCAGGTCTCCGACGCGCAGTTGAGCGGCGCCATCGACCGGTACCGGTCCGACGAGCACCTGGTGTCGCAGAAGCAGGCAGTGCTGTCTCGGGAGCGGTCGACCGAGCAGGCGACCCTCGCGTCGCTGCAGACCACCCGGCAGCAGGCTCAGGCTGCCGTTGCCAGTGAGAACGCGCAGCTGGGTTCCGTCAAGGCCAATCTGCAGCAGCAGCTCCTGGCGCAGGCGCACGCCATCGAGCTCCAGCGCGAGCAGGCGGCAGCCCGAGCGGCCGCGGCGCAGCAGGCAGCCGCTGCAGCCAGGGCAGCCCAGAGCGAGCAGGCGTCGGGCACCAGCGCGAGCGCCAGCAACGGCGGGACACCCGGTGCTGGCTCGTACGTTGTTCCGCCGCCGCCTTCCGGTCCGCCGCCGCCACCTTCGGCCGGCTGGTCGCAGGAGGCCGCGGTAGCTGTCCAGACGGCGATGGCACAGGTGGGCAAGCCGTATGTCTGGGGGGCTGCCGGCCCCGACAGCTTCGACTGTTCGGGGCTGGTGATGTACTCGTGGCAGGCGGCCGGCGTCGACATTCCCCACTACAGCGTGTCGCAGTACGGCGCGACCACGCACATCACCCAGGCTGAATTGCAGCCTGGCGACATCGTCTTCTACAACTCGCCGTACGACGGCTACCTCGGTCACGAGGCGATGTACATCGGCGGAGGTCAGGTCGTGCAGGCCCCCATGACCGGCATGGACGTGATGGTCACGTCCATCACGTGGGCTGGGCCACCCGTGGCCTTCAGCCGTCCGGGCTGACGGACCGGAGACCGCCGGTCGTCGGCCTCGCGCCAGGCGGCCGCGGGCATCGGTGGTGGTCGTGCACAGGGCGTGTGCTCCGACGCGGCGGCAGCGGCTCCGGCCGCCGCTGTCTGCGGGGTGCTCCGTGCCCGCGCCGGAGACGGCCGGTGGGGCGTGCGGTCGCAGCGGCGGCACGTTTCCGCGATGATGGCGTCTGGCGGGGTCGTACCGGGTGCGGACTGGTGCGACTGGACCGGTGCGCGGTGCGCGGTGCGCGGTGTTCGGGTTCGGGTTCGGGTGGGGACACGGTGTGGGAGCGGCCATGGGGGCGACGGCAGACAGCCACGGCGGGGCAGGAGCTGGCGGGCCGGACCCGCCCGCCGGCGGATCGCAAGGGGCGGCGGTTGGTGGTGGCGACGTGCTGCCCGATGCCACAGCGGTGTGGCGCCGGCGGGTCTCGCAGGCGCTGCTGGCCCGTGAGGACGAGGTCGTGCGGGCCGTCGAGGTGGCCACCGCCGGCTGCGGCCCGCTCATGGCCGGTGACGAAGAGCGACGTGTCCTGTTCGACCAGGAGAGCAACTGCCGGCAGGGGGTGAAGCTCGTCGGCCGGTGGATCGCCACCGGGACGAAGTCGACCGAGCGGGAGCTGGCCGACCTGGCTCGTGTCGGTCGCCGCGTTGCCAGGATCACAGGAACCTTCAGCCGGGTCGTTCTGGCCAATCTCGCCTGGCGGGACGCCATGCGGCGCGTGCTGGAGCAGGAGGTGCCGGCGCACGGCGGGTCCGCTGAGCTGCTGGCCGAGCTCTGTGCCGGGGTCGAGCAGTCCTGTGACAGCAACCTGGTGAAAACGGCCGCGCAGTACGACGAGCAGTGCCAGGTGATGGAGGAGGACCTGGCGGACAAGGAGCGACAGCTCCGCTACCGAGCGCTCCACGACCCGCTCACCGGCATCCCCAACCGGGTCCTGCTGTTCGACCGGTTCCGGCAGGCCGTCGCCGGCAGCGGCGACGAGCCCGGGGTGCGACGGCCGGCGGTGGTCTTCATCGACCTGGACGACTTCAAGGCGGTGAACGACGGGCAGGGCCACGCCGCGGGCGACGCCGTTCTGCGGATCCTGGCTCGCCGGTTGGCTGCCGCTGTCCGACCCGGTGACACGGTGGCCCGCCTGGGGGGCGACGAGTTCGTGGTCTTCTGTGCGGACATCCCCGATCAGGCGTGGGTCCGGTCGCTGGCACACCGCCTGCTCGGCGTGCTCGGCGCGCCGGTCCAGGCCGGCACCAGCACCGTGCGGGTCAGTGCCAGCATCGGGATCGCCGTCGGCTCCGGCACCTGCGACCCGGACCATCTGCTCGGCGAGGCCGACCGCGCCATGTACCGGGCCAAGCAGGCTGGCAGGTCGCGGATCGAGGTCTCCGCCGACCTCGGTGCTGG
>JAJZLP010000217.1:0-1133 GCA_021803325.1 Actinomycetes bacterium | reverse complement strand
GGTCCCGGTGCCGCCGGCCGTGCCGCCGACCCGAGGCAGGGCAAGCCTCAGTGACATAAGTGACAGTGCTACTTGCCCCTGTGCTCGGGCGCCGGTACTGTCGAACGGCATGAAGACCCACCTGCAGGCCCGGCGGAGCGTGTCCCCCGTGCGACGCCACGCTGTCGTTGCGGTAGCCGTCGTCGGCATGATCGTGGGCGCGTGCACGTCCGCCAGGTCGGGCAGCGCAGCCAGCACGTCGACATCTGCCGCCACGGTCGCAGCCCACCGGCCCGGCACGGCGGACGTCGCCTTCGCCGGGTCGCTCCTGGCTGTCGACGACAAGGTCGTCGGGCCCGGCTTTGCGCACGCCACCGGCTACGCGTACACGGGCCGGGGCGGTGGGTCGCTGGGACTGGCGCACGAGATCGCCTCCGGCGAGATCGCGCCGGGGGTGTTCGAGAGTGTCGGCTCCGGTCCGATCGCCATGGTGGGGAGCCGTCGCTCGCCGTGGTACGTGCAGTTCGCGGCCAGCCCGCTGGTCATCGCCTTCAACCCGAGCGGCACGTTCGGCCCCACCTTCGAACGCGTGGCGGCCGGGCGCCTGCCGTTGGCGGACGCGTTCGATGCCATGGCCGCACCGGGGTTCCGCCTGGGTCGTACGAACCCGGCGACTGATCCGCAAGGACAGGCGTTCGTGATGATGGTCGAGCTCGCCCAGCGAACGCTGGGCCTGCCCGCCGGTATCGTCGAGCAGATCCTTGGGCCCGGCGCGACCACCGGTGGGACCGGCACCACCGGCCAGATCTTCTCCGAGACCTCGCTCGACGCCCATCTGCAAGCCGGCCAGCTCGATGCTGCCAGCGCCTTCCGCTCCCAGGCTGTCCAGCTCCACCTGCACTACCTGACCCTGCCGGCAGCCATCGACCTCGGCGACCCTGCCGACGCATCGGGGTACGCGACGGCGAGCCTGGTGGTGCCAGCCACGACCACCCAGGCGGCCACGACGGTCCACGGCGCCCCACTGGCGATCGACATCGCCACCGTCAGTGAACCGGCGGAGGCGGCAGACGATGCCGCTGCCGCCACTGCGTTCGTCGCCTACCAGCTCTCGGCTGCCGGCCGACAGGCCTATGCGGCTGCCGGCTTCACCC
>JAJZLP010000093.1 GCA_021803325.1 Actinomycetes bacterium | reverse complement strand
CGGCACGCCACCCAGTCCTTGCGTACCCGCCTGGTCTGGCCGCCGGGCCTGCCCGCCCGGCAGTTCCCTGACGGGTCAGCCCTTGGCGCCAGCGCGGACCACCGCCAGCCGGCGGGCACGATGGCGGCGCTCGCCCATGGCCAGCAGCACCATGCCGAAGCCGGTCGCCACCAGCACGTACGGCAAGCTGCCGGCCCACCATTGGCCGGTGTGGACGACGGTGGCGCCGACGATGGCGGCGCCGTTGGCCGCGGCGATCACCGGTGGCACCGTGGAGCCGGTGGCCGCCGTGGCCGGAGCGACCGGTGCTGCGGCCACGGTGAAGCACTCGGCGGCCGGGTTGGTCTCCACGGCCATCGCCGAATAGGTGGCATCACCGCTGTAGCTGGCCGAGAAGCACCACGAGCCCGGTGCCGTCGGAGCGAGCGCATCTGCGGCAGGGAGGTCGTACACGGCCCGCCCCGCGCTCGACGACGTCGGCGTGGACACGGCGGCGAGGGTGCTGCCACCGGAGCACGGCGTGCCGGCCACAGCTTCGCGACAGTCCCTGAAGGTCACCGAGCCGGTCGGTGCTCCGGCGGAGCCGGTGAGGATGGCGCTGTCGCGTGCGGTCGCCCCGACGGTGAGCGTCGGCGAGGTGAGCAACGCCGTGGTGAACCCCGGGTCGACAGTGCTCGGCGAGCCGGCCGGCTTAGTCGCAGCGGCGACGACGTCGAAGCACTGCGTGGCGGGCGTCGAGTCGCTGGCGGCCTGGTAGGTCCCGTTGCCGCCGTAGGCGGCGAGGAAGCAGTACGTCCCGGTCGCCGCAGGAGCGAACGGCGCTGACGTCGCCGTCGCGCTGGTCGGCGTGGTCGATGCCGCATGTGCGACCTGGGCCTGCGAACTGCCGGACCCGGCCAGGGACGAGCCGGACCCGCTCGCCGAGGAGCCGGACCCGAGCACAGCCGATCCGACGTCGCTGGCGCCGGTGGAGCCCGAGGTGCACGCCGTCGCCTGACCGAACGGCCCGCACACGGTGAAGGTGACGCTGCCGGTGGGGGTGCCGCCACCGGTGCCGGTGACGACGGCCACGTCGGTGTCGGTGGAGCCGAGCGTGATGGTCGATGCGCTCGGCGACGCCGTGATCGAGTCGGACGACACCGGGTTCGGGGTCGGCACGGCGATCTGGACGGTGAAGCACTCGTCGGTCACGCTCGTGGTCGTCGTGTTGGTGGGTGTATGGGCATGCACCGCGACCGGGATCGGGGGGCTCCAGATGAACCCGAAGCAGTACACCCCTGTCTGGGTCGGCGTGTACGGCGTCGACGTGGCGACAAAGGACGTGTCGGCCCCATTCGCCGAGAAGGACAGCGGTGTGCCCAGCGGGGCCACACCCGGGGACGACGTCGCTGTCGTGGCACCGATCGTGCACTCGCCGAGCGGCGGCTTCGTCGGGAAGGGCCCGCAGGTGTCGAATTGGACGGTCCCGTCCGACGGGATGCCGCTGTCCACCCCGGCGATCACAGCGGCGGTGGCGGTGTCGGTGACGCTGCCCCCCAGAGCGACCGTGGACGCCGACGGCTGGGTGAGGATCTCCGGCGCCACCGAGGAAGCACCTGCCTGGCTGCCGACCATGCCGAGCGCCAACCCGGCCGCCATCAGCCCGGCGCCGGACAGTACCAACAGCCGTTCTCCCCGGCGCGTGCCACCTCGTCGGCTACCAGCCGGCCGGCGGTGCCGCGCAGCCGTCGTGCGGGAGCACGAGCCTCGACCGCCAGGCTCGGTGCGCACCGTGGGGGAGCCGCCGTCCGCCGTCGTGCTGCCGTGGTCTTCACCCTGCATGGCGGGCCGCCTTCCTGCTGACGTACGTGTCCGTGGGCCTGGGTGGCGTCGGGACCAGCCTCAGGCCCGGCCGGAACCCAACCCGGGTCGGACCCGGCCGACGTTGTGTGAGGATTGTCGCACACCGCACCCGGTCTTGGGTACCCCCGGCGGGACGGGAGCGCGAGAGCACGTCGAGCCGAGAGCACAGCGATCGGCGGCACCAGCGATCAGCGGGTCCTGAACCCCAGAGAGCGAGCGGCATCGTCGTCGATCATCGCCGGGCTCCACGGCGGGTCCCACACGACCCGCACGACCACCGCCGTGTCGCTGCCGACGGCGTCTGCGACAGCGGCTCGCGCCATCTCGGGCAGCACCTCGGACGCCGGGCAGCCAGGGGTCGTCATCGTCATCTCCACAGCTACGACGCCGTCCTCGTCGCGCACCGCATAGACCAGACCGAGCGACACGACGTCCAGGTAGAGCTCGGGATCGTGCACGCTGCGCAGCGCATCCCATGCCGTGTCGAGCACCGCTGATGCCGACGGCTGCAGCCCTTTGGGCGCCACGCCGGGCGATGCCCCAGGCCCGCCGGCCTGGCTGCCACCGGGCGCTTGTCCATCCGGGCCGCTCACGACGGTCGCCGGAACGTGACCCGCCAGTCGCCCCCACCGAGGTCCTCTGCCTCGTAGGCGAACCCCTGCGACGAGAGGACGCCCTCGAGCGGGACCGGCTCGAAAGGGGCCAGCACCACCAGCTCCTCGTTCTCGCCCAGGGCGCCAACCGCCGCCATGATCGCATCGAACGGTTCGGCGCCCGAGGCGATGATCGGGCGAGCGTCGACGGTTGCCATCAGCGTGCTCCCTCCTGGGGCCCCGGCATGCTCCGGATCGTCCCCTAGCCGGACAGTATTTTTCCGCTCTGTTGTAGAACTTATCAGGCGCGTGCGGCCCGCACGGTGCCCACGGGAGCCGGGGCACCCTCCGCTGAGGTCTGCTCGGGGGCAGCCAGTCCTACCCGGGCAGTCGCACCCGAGCAGTCGCACCCGAGCAGTCGCACCCGAGCCGCTGCGCCCGGTTGCCCCCGCCAGCCGCCGCACCGCTCCCAGCGGCAGCGCTCATGCTGGCAGCGTTCCCTGCGGATCCAGTAACTCTGTGCTCGTCTAGATATTCTCCTGACGTCAGGCGGTACAGTGGGACGGTGATCGGTACGGCTGTCCGCAGCACCACACCAGGCGCGCACCCGCACCAGACCGACCGTGCAGCCGGCACCAGCGACGGCGGCGATCGACGGCCCCGACCACTGCCGTGGACACCGTGACATCACAGCCGCAAGCGCCGGCGACGACAGCAGAAGCATCGGCGACGACAGCGGAAGCGCCGACGACGACAGCCGACAGAGCGCCGGCGACGACAGCAGAAGCATCGGCGACGACTGCCGACAGAGACGACAGCCGACAGATCAGTGCTCGTCGCCGCTGGGTCCGCAACCGTGACGCCACGGCGCCCGTACACCGACGAGGACCACCACGGGAGTGCTGGCCATGAACGTTGAGACCGGTACTCCCCCGGCCAGGGCCGCCGGATCCTGGGGAAGCCGACCGCCGGGCATGCCCGGCGCGGTGCCGCCGCCGTCAGTGCCCGTGGCATTCCTGGCCGCGGCAGCAGCCGGGCTGGTGGCGTGCGGCGGTGCCTGGATCTGGGCACGCAACGCCGCCGCTACGGACCTCACCGGGGATCCGGTCATCGCCGCAGTGCACTTCGGGGTGCTCGCCACGCTGTCGATGGGGATCCTCGGCGCAACCCACCAGTTCACCCCGGTCATCACCGGCATGCCGCTGCGTTCGCTCCGGTTGGCTCGAACGACGTTCGCGACCTGGCTGGCAGCATCGTGGATGCTTCCGCTCGGCATCGCCACTCGACAGCTCGGCGTGACGGCAGCCAGCGGCGTGATCGCCGGCATCGCCATCGCGCTGCTCGCGGTGAACCTCACGGCGCCGCTCTCGGCTCGGGGGAAGGGCACGCCGGTCACCGCACTGCGTTTCGCCGTCGCCGGAGCGGTAGTGACGACGTTGCTGGGCATGGCGTTCACCGGCGACCGCCAGGGAAACTGGTTCGCGCTGTCCGGCCACGTCGACCTGGCGATGGGCGTGGTCGGGATGTTCGCATGGCTTGGGACGACCTACGTCGGCGTCGCCGAGAAGTTGTGGCCGATGTTCATGCTGGCGCACGTCCCGGGCCACCGCCGCTCCGGCCGACTCGCGGTGTGGACGATTCCGATCGGGGCGACTGCACTTGCCGGAGGGCTGGGGTGGAGCGTCGTCGTCTTGGCCTGGGCAGGGGCAGGCATGCTCACCCTCGGGCTCGGGGCCCACCTGGTGTCGCTGTCGGCCCATGTCCGGCATCGTCGCCGCAAGGCCGATCTGCACCTCGTGTTCGTGGTGACCTCGGCAGCCTGGCTGATCGCCGGTGCCGGCCTCGCCCTCGCAGGAGCGCTGGTGCTTTCCCACCGATACAGCGTGGGCGTCGCATTGGTGGCCGCGGCCTTCGCCGCGTTCGCTGGCTGGCTGCTCGAAGCGCTCGTCGGCCACGCCTACAAGGTCGTGCCGTTCGTCGTGTGGTCCGCACTCCGGGCGCGAGGGGTCGCCACTGGTCCGTCGGGCAAGCCACTCATGTTCGCCGACCTCTACGACCACAGCTGGGCCGCCGCGACCTACGGCACCACGACCGCCGGCCTGATCGCCTTGTGCACCGGCCTCGGCGCTGGGCTCCCAGCGGCGACAGCTGTCGC